>NZ_JBEOSP010000084.1:0-16584 GCF_040303105.1 Kitasatospora sp. NPDC096128
CGCCGGCCGACCGTCGGCTGGCCCGGATCCTGCTCGGACTGCTCTGCCTGCTCGCGCTGGTCGTGGTCGCCTCGGCGCTCGGCCGGATGTGGTTCCCATCACCGAGCGCCAGTATGCCGCCGCCACCTGCACCTCGGCCCGCTCCTGCCGCAGCAGCGCACCCCGCAGGACCACCCCTCCAGGGGCCGCCCCGGCCGCGATGGCACCTCGATCCTTCGAGTCCGGGCCTGATCTGCCCCGCCACTTCGCGTCCCTGACGCTCTTGCCGATCGTCACGCCGAACTCGAACGTGTCCCTGGACCGGCACTGGGGCGGGTCTCCGCGAGGTGGACGTCGATGTATCGGGTGAGGATCAGTGCGTCCTGAGGACTGTCTGCCTGAAAGGTGACGCGACGAAGCAGACCGACCCCGTTGAGCGCGATGCCCTCGCGCGCGAGGACAAACAGGAGGGCGAGGAAGGCGGACCGGGCATTGCCGTCGTCGAAGGGATGGAAGAAGCACACGTCGAGGTAGGCCCGTGCAGCACGGGCGGTGAGCGGAAGTCGCTGCCCGTCACCCCTCTGACTCCCGGCCAGGCAGGCGTCGAGGAGGTCGCGGGTGTCCGGTCCGATGCCATAGCGTTCCCTGCCGCCCTTGGCGAAGGCCGGCAGGGTACGGAACTGTGGCGGCTGCTCGACGCCCAGGACGTGCTGCTGCCAGCTGCGAAGCAGCTCGAAGTCGAGCTCGGCGCCGCGCGCCGCGTCGGCCCGCATCAGCTCCAGGGCAGCGAGCAGTCCGCTGGCGCGCGCGGGGTCCACGGCACCGTCGAAGGCACGGATGTCCTCCGCAGCACCGTCACGTGACCCGGCTGCTGGACCCTGCGGACCACGATCCGGCGCCTCCTGCCACTGCACGGCCTTCCGAACTTCGAGCCAGCGCTGCAGGTGGTCCGGCGCGACCCCGGCGGACCGGATTCCAGCTGCGGCAGGTTGAAGCGACAGGGCGAGCCGCTCCGCGACCTCCTCGACCAGCTCCGTGTCGGGCCCGGTCCGGCTCTCGAACCGCCCGCCGATCGACTGCTTGACGAGCTCGTCTGCGGTACCGGGTGCGATTCCCCAGCGGCTGAGGAACCAGGTGAGCACCTGCTCGCAGTGTCCGTACCAGCCGCTGTCGCAGCCGGTGCGGTCGACTACGTGCAGGATCAGGTTCCGGGCGGCACGTTCCCACAGGATCCGCTGGTCGGCGACAGAATCCAGCTCCAGGGGGTACGCCTCGAACCATCCGGCGAGGCTCTCCAGCCACTCTCGCCACTCACACAGCGACGTGGCGACTCGGGCGAGCGTCTCCTGTGGCGTGGTGATCGAGTCCCGCACGCAGCACCAGTGCCCGACCGGCCCCCCGTCGAAGTCCCCCTCGCCCCGAGACCATCGCCAACCCACGGCCCACCGTCCGTAGCGCTCGACGAGGGCGTGTGACATGGCGTCTGCCCAGGGCCTGGCCACGTCCCAGCTCCAACTGTTCATCGCTGGGTCGGCAACAGAGACATCGGGGCGGCATGGCACACACTGGGCCGGACCGAGCGCGTGCACCGCGTGCGCCACCGACGCGCTGTCGAACGGATGACGAGCTGGGTCCACCTCGTCCCAGGTCAGATAGCCAGGGGCCAGATCGGGGATCATCGCGCAAGCGTGCCACGCCCACCTGGCATCCGTTCAAGCGGTTTACCGCATGGCGCTGCCCGTCATCGGGTGCTGGTTCGCTGGGAATAGGGCGGCAGCGGTCGTCGAGCCCGCACTCGGCTTCAGCCGGCAGCAACCAGTCCGGACCTGTTGGTTCGGGGCGGGCGCCGACGGTAGCTGGGGTCGCAGCGGGACGGCGCCGACACGGAGCGCCTTGTCGTAGCGGGCTCGGAGTTTGGCGAGGGGCGCGGGCGGTGGTGGCCCCACACTGCGCGCTGGCAGGGCCAGTAGCGGGTGGGCTCAGCTCTGGCGCCGGCCGTCGCGGAAGTCCTCGACCTGGTAGGTGTTCCGGGAGAGCCGCGAGGCGACCGGTACCGCCAGTGCGGCCTGTACGGCGGCGATCCACAGGTGCTTTTCCTGGGCGGGTGTCAGCCGATCCGGGCCCCGTCGAGGGGGTGTGCTCTCGCTCCGTCCCGAGTCCCCGGCCCGGTGGGACCCGCAGCGGCCCCGGACGGCCGCCGACACTGTGCAACGGGGTCAAAACCCGGCCTCCACGGCGGCTCCCTCGCCCCCCGACACAACCAGTGGGCCGTGCCCTGGGTAGAGGTGCTGCTGGGCGGTGCCGCCCCGATCGGGCCTCCGACCCATTCCTCGGGTGCGTCCGTGATGAGGACGGCCGAAAACGGCTCTGCCTGCGGTTCCGGGCAGGCACCGTCACGGTTGTCGAAGGTGGGCACGTGCCGGCCCGGCAGGCCGATGGTGGCGCTCAACCGCGCGATCTCGGTCTCCAGATGCTGCCGCATCAGGGCAGCCTTGTTCTTGGTCATTGTCCCCTCACCGTGTCGCCGCCGATGTCGACCGCACATGCCGAGCATAACTCGTTCTCGTCATTCTGACGATAATCACCGAGGCGACCCCCTGACGGCTGATCTTGTGACGCTGTCGGTCAGGGCGTGCGGAGTACGCGTTTCCGGAGGAGGTCGAGGTTGGCTCGTCCGTATCCTCGCCTTTTGAGTAGTTTCGTCCTTGTGACCTGGCCTTCGACCTGGCCGGAGCTCCGCGGGGTGGACAGCCCGGCGGTGACGGCGTCGATGTCGCGGCGCAGTCCGTTGGCCAGGGAGTGCAGGGCGGGCAGGTCGTCGGCGAGGATCCGCTCCATCCAGGCGGGAAGTTGGTCGCCCCGCAGGTCGCGCATCATGGCGGCGAAGTCGCGGACGTGGCGGGTGAGCGGTCTTCGCCGCCTGAAGTGCCACCAGCGCCGGCTGATCTCACCCAACTTCCTTGATGTCAGACCAGGTTGCACCACCATCGGAGACCCCACCGCCCAAATCCGATGGCACCGTCCGCCGGCCGGTGACTACGGTCTCGACATGACGAGCAGAACGAGCACCCGCCCCGGCCCGCGAAGCTCTCCTGGCAGGCGGCTAGCTGCGGCTGTTCGACCGCGAGGCGCCCGCTTGGATGGTGCGCGGCATCGCCGCCACACGGCTGCGCCGCGCACGACGAATCGACCTGACCACCGTCGGCCTCGACGAGTCCGTCGAGATCCTCTCCCGACACCGCGACGTGCAGTTCCTGATGGATCACTTTCGGTCAGTTGTGAAGATTCTGCGATCCTGATCTTTCAGGGAACTGATCACCGCCGCTAGGGTGCGGCACATCCTCGCAGTTCCCCCTTCCGTGCCGCCCCCGACAGCGGCCCGGAGACGACCGATCGGACCGGTGACGCCGTGACCAGGATCCTCCGCCAGCTGACCACCCGCATCGGACGGGCGGCCGCCACGGTCGCCGTGCTCGCCGCCGCCCTCACCGGCACCGCCGCGGCCGGTACCGCCTCCGCCGCCGGCGGCTGGAGCTGCTCCGGGGCGCCCGTCCCCAGCGGCTACGTCATCACCATGTACGACGCGGGCGGCTGCAACAACCACGGCGCGTGGTTCCAGCGGCCCGCCCAGAACCGGCTGTGGACCTGCTCCGGCTCGCCGATCGTCTCCGGCTACGTGCTGACCAACTACGACCCGCAGGGTTGCAGCGGCGTCGGCGCCTGGTTCCACGAGCAGGTCCGCAACGGCATCTGGACCTGCCCGTACTCGCCGATCCCGGCGGGCTACCGCAGCACCAGCTACGACGCCCGCGGCTGCAACGGCCTCGGCGCCTGGCTCACCATCAAGGCCTGAGCCGCGCCCTGACTCCCGCGGGCCGGGCCGGGCCGGCGGCCACGCAGAACTCGTTGCCCTCCGGGTCGGCCATCACCACGTGGTGCCCGTCGAACTCCGCCAGTACCCGCCCGCCCGCCGCCACCAGCCGCGCGGCCTCCGCCGTGATCCGCGCCCAGCGCTCGGCCGGACTGCCGTGGCCCGGCACCCGGATGTCGATGTGCAGCCGGTTCTTCGCGCTCTTCGGCTCGGGGACCTTGAGGATGGACAGCCGGGGCCCGGCCCCCGCCGGGTCGCAGAGCCAGGCGCCGCCGTCCGCCGAGTCGTCCTCCGGCAGGTCGAACTGCGCGAGCCACTCCTCGCGCGTCCGAAACGGGGCGGGCGGCGGCTCGTCCACGTACCCCAGGGCCGTCCTCCAGAAGGCGGCGAGGAGCGCCGCGTCCGCGCAGTCGAGGGTCAGATCGATTCGAGCGGCCATGCCGGGACCGTACCGCGCGCCTCCGACAGCCGCCGCAAACCGCCGCCGACAACCGCCCGCGACGCCGCTGTCACGCGCGGGCGCCGCCGCCCGTGAATGTTCTTACACGCCTTTGTCATCGCTCTGCCGAACGCCTGACGGACCCCCGGCAAGGTCATCCCCACAACGACCGCAGGACGCCAGGAGGGCACAGCGATGACCACGAACACGAACACGAGCACCGACGCCACCCCGACCGCCGACCCCGCACCGAGCCGGTCCCGCCGGGTCGGCCTGGCCTCCGCCGCGCTGGCCGTCCTCGCCACGGTGCTCCCGCTCACCACCCTCGCCCCCGCCCAGGCCGCACCCGTCGGCGCCGAGGGCAGGCCCGCCTGGTGCCCGACCGTCCCCGGGCACCAGGTCGACTGCACCACGATGCGCCGCCCGCTGGTCGCCGACCAGCCCGGCCTGGGCACCATCGGCGTCAGCCACGCGGTGGTGCGCCACAGCCGCCCCGGCCCGGCCGTCGGCACCATCGCGCTCAACCCCGGCGGCCCGGGCGAGACCCTGATCGACCGCGCCGAGCAGGTGAGCACAGCGCTCCAGGGGGTGCTGGACGACTACGACCTGCTGCTCCTGGACCCGCGCGGCACCGGCCGCTCCGCCCGGCTGCCCTGCGACGTCACCGAGGCCGAGTACCGCTGGGCCCCGCGGGCCGAGCAGCGTGAACTCGTCGCCGACTGCGCCGAGGAGCTCGGCCCGCGCGCCCGCGCCTACACCAGCGCCGCCACCGCCGACGACCTCGACGCCGCCCGCGAGCGCCTCGGCGCCCCCAAGCTGGTCCTCTACGGCCTGTCGTACGGCACCTACCTGATGCCGGTCTACGCCGACCGCCACCCCGAGCGGGTCGAGAAGATGGTGCTGTCCGGCGCCTACCCCGTCGCCTTCGACAGCCTGGCCCGACCCGGCGCCCAGCAGGTCTCGCTGACGCTGCGCCGGATCTGCGAGCGCAGCGGCTCCTGCGCCCCGGACACCGTCGGGCACGACCTCGCCGCCGTCACCGAGCGGCTGCGCACCCGCCCGCTGAAGGTCACCGCCACGGTCGGCGGCGAGCGGCGCACCGTGCTGTTCACCGAGGACAAGCTCGCCAACCTGATGTACGAGCCCGCCACCCGCGGCATCGGCCTGCACCCCGGCGAGCCGGGGCTGCTCGGCGCCCTGCCCGCCGCCCTGCACGCCCTCGCCGCGGGCGACGAGGCGCCGCTGGCCGAGCTGGTGCGCGGTGAGGTCGAGGGCACCGGCGCCGAGGACCAGGCCTCGTTCCTGGCCGTCACCTGCAACGACTACGTCCGCGCCTGGGACCCGGACGCCCCGCCGGCCGAGCGCCGCCGCCAGTACCGCGCCGCCCTGGCCGCCACCGACCCGGCCGACTTCGGGGCCTTCAGCGCCAAGGGCTGGGCCGAGGGCCAGACCGACGGCGGCGACAACTGCCTGGACTGGCCGCGCCGGGGCACCGCCCGCCCGCAGCCGACCGACCTGGGCCAGCTGCCCGACGTGCCCGTCCTGGTGCTCTCCGGGGACCTCGACACCAATACGCCCGAGGCCAACTCCCGCCAGTCGGCGGCCCAGTTCAAGCACAGCTCGTTCGTCTCGGTGCCCAACAGCGGACACCTCCCGGAGATGGAGTCCACCGGCTGCGCCGTGGGGATCTCCAGCCATTTCATCCGCACCGGCCTGGTCGGCGACACCTCCTGCCTGGCCGACGTCCCCCCGGTGACCGTCGTCCCGGTCGCCCGCTGAACCCGCTGAACCCGCTCAGCCCGCCCGGCCCGCTCGGCCCGCTCGGCCCGCCCGGCCCGCTGACGAAACACCCCCGACCGGCATGACCACGCCCGCCACCAGCGAAGATGACACCATGACAGATCCCACCACCGCCCGGCGCACCGTCCTGGTCGTCGAGGACGACCCCGGAGTCCGCAGCACCCTCGACCACCTGCTCCGCTTCGAGGGCTACCGGGTGCTCACCACCGCCGACGGCCAGGAGGCCCTGGAACTCCTGGAGCACCGGCGCCCCGACCTCGCGGTGGTGGACGTGGTCATGCCCCGGCTCGACGGCCTCGCGCTCTGCCGGATGCTGCGCCGACGCGGCGACCGGCTGCCCGTCCTGGTCCTCACCGCCCGCCACCAGCTCGGCGACCGGGTCGCCGGGCTGGACGCGGGCGCCGACGACTACCTCGTCAAGCCCTTCGCCACCGAGGAACTCCTGGCCCGGATACGCGCCCTGCTGCGCCGCACCGAGCCGATCGGCGCCGAGAGCGCCGACCTCGGCCTGGACGACCTCGCCCTCGACCCGGCCACCCGCCGGGCCCACCGCGGCGGGCACCCGCTCGACCTCACCAAGACCGAGTTCGACCTGCTGGAACTGCTGCTGCGCAACCAGGGCACCGTGCTGACCCGCCACCAGATCTACGAACGGATCTGGGGCTACGACTTCGACACCGACTCGCGCTCGCTCGACGTCTACGTCGGCTACCTGCGCCGCAAGACCGAGGAGCACGGCGCACCCCGGCTGATCCACACCGTGCGCAACGTCGGCTACACCGCCAGGACTTCCTGATGCTGCGCGCCAGGATCGGCCTGGTGGTCCTCGCCTCCGTCCTGCTGGCGATCGCCGTACCGGTCGTCGCCGCCTACCACGGCGTCAGCACCCTGGTCGCCGACCAGCTCGACCGGAGCCTGGCGGACCGGGCCGACACCGTGCTCACCGCCCTGGACCTCGACCGCGTCCCCACCACCCGGCCCGACACCGTCGAACAGCTGCTGGACCCCGACGGCACCGCCCGCCCGCTCACCCCGGGCGCGGCGGCGCTGCCGGTCTCGGACCGGGCCCGGGAGGTGGCCCGCGCCGGGCAGGGCTTCCACCAGGAGGACGCCGATCTCGGCGGCACCCCGTACGGCGTGCTCACCAAGGCCCGCCCCGACGGGCGCGGCGCGGTGATGGTCGGCCAGACCTACGCCGGGGCGGAGGCCGTCGACGACGCCTTCCTGCTCCGCATCACCTGGACCAGCGCCGCCGCGGCGGCCGGCTCCGCGCTGCTCAGCTGGCTCGTGCTGGGCCGCATCCTGCGCCCGGTACGGCGGCTGGCCCACGCCGCCGAACACATCACCACCACCCGCGACCTGGCCACCCCGCTGCCCGCCGCCGGGCGGGACGAAGTCGGCCGCCTCACCCGCGCCTTCGAGTCGATGGTCGGCGCGCTGCGACGCTCCCGGGAGCAGCAGCAGCGCCTGGTGCAGGACGCCAGCCATGAGCTGCGCACCCCGCTCACCTCGGTGCGCGGCTGCGCCGAACTCCTCCAGCGGGCCCGCGGCCGGCTCGCCCCCGAGGACGAGGAGCAGATCCTCGCCACCCTGGTCACCGAGACCGTCGCACTGGACGAACTCGTCCGCGAACTGGTCGAATCGGCCACCGACCAGTGGACCGCGGAGGACCCGGAGCCGGTCGACCTGCCGGCCGCCGCCGAGGACAGCGCCCGTCGCTTCCGCCGCCGCACCGGCCGCGAGATCGCCGTCACCGCCGACGGGCCGGTGCCGGTGCTGGCCCGCCCGCGCGCACTGCAGCGCTGTGTGGACAACCTGGTCGGCAACGCCGTCAAGTTCAGCCCGGACGGCACCCCGGTGGAGATCCGTGTCACCGGCGCCCGGCTGGCCGTGCGCGACCAGGGCCCCGGCATCGCGCCCGCCGACCGGCAGGCCGTCTTCGAGCGCTTCTACCGCGCGGCCGGCACCCAGTCCACCCCGGGCTCGGGGCTGGGCCTGGCCATCGTCCACGACCTGGTCGCCGCCGACCACGGGGCCGTGTTCGCCACCGCCGCCCCCTCGGGCGGCGCCGAGGTCGGCTTCCAGCTGCCGGAAGCCCCACGCAACGGCTAAAGCCAGCCGCGCTCGTCGGCGAATCGCAGGGCCTCGGTGCGGTTGCGGGTGCCGGTCTTGGCGATCGCCGAGGAGAAGTAGTTGCGGACGGTGCCCTCGGAGAGGTAGAGCTTTCCGGCGATCTCGGCGACTCCGGCGCCGGAGCGGGTGGCGTTGAGGACGTCGCGTTCCCGGGCGGTGAGCGGGGAGGCGCCCGCTGCGAGGGTGGCGGCGGCGAGGTCCGGGTCCACCACCCGCTCCCCGGCCGCGACCCGGCGGATGGCGTCGGCCAGCACCTCGGCCGGGGCGTCCTTCACCACGAAGCCGAGCGCGCCCGCCTCCATGGCCCGGCGCAGGTAGCCGGCCCGGCCGAAGGTGGTGAGGATGACCACCTGGCAGCCGGGCACCTCCTGGGCGAGCACGGCGGCGGCGGCCAGGCCGTCCAGTCGGGGCATCTCGATGTCCAGCAGGGCGACGTCCGGCCGGTGCTCGCGGGCGGCCTCGACGACCTGGTCGCCGCGTCCTACGGCGGCGACCACCTCGAAGTCGTCCTCCAGGTCGAGCAGGGTGCGCAGCGCGGTGCGGACCAGCTCCTGGTCCTCCGCGAGCAGCAGGCGGATCGTCATGTCGTCCCTTCGGGGCGGGAGTCGGGCGGCCGGACGGTGACCAGCAGGCGCCACCCGCGCGGATCGAGCGGGCCGGCCTCGACCGTACCGCCTGCCGCCGCGACCCGTTCCCGCAGCCCGGTCAGCCCCTTGCCGCTGCCGACCAGGCCGGCGCCGGGGCCGCCGGACCCGCCCCGGCCGTCGTCGCGGATCTCCACCGAGGTGGGGCTCAGCAGCACCGAGCAGCGGGCGGCCCGGGCGTGCCGGACGACGTTGGTGAGGCCCTCGCGCAGCACCCAGCCGAAGAGTTCGCGCTGGTCCGGGCCGACCGCGTCGGCGGCCGAGGGCAGGTCGGCCACCACTCCGGCGGCGCGCAGCAGTTCGCGGCCGCGGGCGAGTTCGCCGGCCACAGTGACCTCGCGGTAGCCGGAGACGGCGGCACGCACATCGGCCAGGGCCTGACGGGAGAGCGTCTCCACGGCGGTCATCTCGGCCACCGCCTGGTCCACGTCCTTGACCGCCAGCCGTTGGGCCAGGCGGGACTTGACGGTGATCGCGGTGAGCGAGTGGCCGAGCAGGTCGTGCAGGTCGCGGGCGATCCGGTTGCGTTCGGCCTCGGAGGCGAGCCGGGCGACCTCGGCCCGGGCGGCCACCAGGGCCTGGTTGGTGGCGGCGATCTCGGCGAAGGCGCCGCAGGTGAGCGAGGTGAACAGCAGGGCCAGCGCCTGGAAGCCGCCGGGCCCGGTGTGCCAGGCGGGCACCGCCCAGGGCACCAGCAGGGCGGCCAGGGTGCCGCCCGCCACCACGGCGACGGTGTGCTTGCGCCACAGCACGGCGACCACGGAGACGACGACCGTGGCCAGGAAGAAGGCGTCCGCGTGGGCGGACGGCAGTGCGGCGAGGAACAGGGCCGTCATCACCGCCAGCAGCGCCGTGATCCAGCGGGTCCGGTGGCGCCCGGCCCGGCCGAGGGCGAGCGCGAGGAGCACGTAGCAGAGGCAGAACGCGACGACGACGGCGTACCCGGCGACCGCCGCGGACCCGCTGACGTTGCCGCTCATGGCCATCGCGGTGAGCGCGGGGAAGACCAGCATTCCGGCGCCCAGCAGTATCCGCCGCAGGCCGCCCGCCCAGCGGTGGGCGGGGGCCGGTGTGCTCTCGCGGTCGAGGTCGGTCACCCTTCGCGTCCCTTCCTCGGCTCAGGGCCGGGCGAACAGCGTACGCAGCTGCCGTCCGTTGATCACTGCGGCCACACCCGCCAGGGCGAGGCCGCACAGGGCCTGTTCGATCTTCATCCAGACCGGGAAGACCCCCGGCACGGCGATGATCGCAGCAATCGCGACCAGCATGACGCCGGAGATGATCCGCAGCCGCCGGAAGGCGCCGCGGGAGCCGCGCGCCGCGCGGACGGTGAGCAGCAGGGCGACGGCGGCGCCGACCAGGACGATGGTGCCGCGGACCCACACCGCCGGGGTGATGACGTCGGTGTGGGAGCGCAGGGCGACGGCGGCCAGCATGGTGAGCGCGCTGAGGCCGAGGTAGACGAAGACGAGTCGCCGTACGGTGCGGAAGGCCCGACGGGTGTCGGGGTGGTGCAGGTCGGTGGTGGTCATGGCTTCATCGTGGCGGCCGGCCGGGGGTGGTCGGCAGTGTGCTGCCACACCCCCGGACCGTGACATTTGTCAGGGCGCCCCGGTAGCCGGAGGTGAGGGCGGTGGGCGTCTCGCGCAGGGCGGTGGGCGTCTCGCGCAGGGCGGTGGGCGTCTCGCGCAGGGCGGTGAGCCGGAAGGCCCGGTACGGTTCGGCGTACGCGCGCCCGAGGCGGCGGACGGTGACGGCGGCCTCGGGCGCGGACAGCGGCTCAGCCGAGGCGGAGACGGGTGCACCTGGTCAGGTAGGGCATGGCGAACTCGTCCCGGCCGGCCACCCCGGGGTGGGTGGCGAGCAACTGCTCGACGTCGGCCAGCAGGCGGGCGCGTTCGGCCTCGGGCAGGGCGATGACGTAGCTGCGCGAGGCGACCATGGCGAGGACGCCGGACGGGGTGGTGGGGTGCTCCCAGCGGATCTCCAGCCGCTCCGGGGGGCCGAAGGGGGCCGGCAGGGAGGGCGCGGTGTCGAGCTGCTGAGGGGCCGACCGGTGCATCAGGGCGCCGAGTTCGGCGGCCCAGGGTTCGGTCTCGTCCCGGACGTTCCAGACCAGCGCGAGGGTCCCGCCGGGGGCGAGCACCCGGGCGATCTCCGGGACGGCCGCCGCCTGGTCGAACCAGTGCCAGGCCTGGGCGACCACGACCGCGTCCACGCTGCCGTCGGGCAGCGGTATGCGTTCGGCCGAGCCGGCCCGTACGGCGGCCTTCGGTACGGCCGCGGCGAGCCGGTCGCGCATCTCCCGGTCGGGTTCGACCGCGACCACGTCCAGTCCGGCCTCGACCAGCAGCCGGGTCAGCTTGCCCGTCCCGGCGCCCAGGTCGAGCACCCGGCGGGCCTCGCGCGGCACGGCCGAGCCGATCAGGGCCTGCGGGTAGCCGGGCCGGCCGTGCTGGTAGGCGGTGGCGGCGAGGCCGAAGGAGCGGGCGCGCAGCCGGCCGGACCAGCGGCGGGTCGCACCCTGGCGGGTCATCCCGCAGGCCCGGCCGATCTCCTCCCAGGTGGCCTGCCGTCCGCGCCGCAGCTCCTCGACCAGTTCCGTGCGCCGTTCCTCCAGGGCGTCGATGGCCTCGGAGAGGCGGTGCAGGCCGTCCAGCCCGCCGCCCCCGGCCACGTCCGCCGCCACCCGCCGAGCGGGGTCGTCGTCGTTCATGGCCCGCACTGTAGGGAGCGGACCGCCACGCCGTCAACAGCCATTGCCCAGGAGCGCAACAGTTGTTGCGCCACGCCGTGGCGTCCCCCGGAGGAGTGATCAGCGCACCCCGGGAGCCACGCGTAGCACGAACTCTCCGCTGATCGTGCCGACTTGGGCCGGAAACCCTTCGCATGAGCGAATCCCGGCCGGGTTGCCGGTGCGGGGGCCGCCGGGCGAGAAGCCTGGTGGCCAGGGGCCGGCCGACCGGGCTGCGACAGGTGTGCGAGATGTCGGCCATGTCCGGCAAGTTGTCACAAGTCGGTTGACGGACAGTATTTTTGAGTTTCGGTCAGGATGTCCTGAACTTGGCTATGCTGCCGAGCCACGCCTCCGGAGCCGGTCGTCGCCCGTCCCCACTCGCTTCCCCTGTTCTGTGCCGTTTTCTGTTCCGATCGTTTGAGGATGCCGAATGCTTCGAGCTGGATCGTCAACCGCCAGACGGCGCCCCGCGCCCCTGCTCGGCTGGATACTGCCCACCGCCGTGATGGCGGCGGCGGTCGCGGTAGCCGCAGTGGTGGTGTCGGCAGGAGCCCGGGCCCAGGTGCTGTGGTGCGGGGCGACGGCCACCGTGCTGGTCGCCGTGGTGGCTGCCGAATCCGCCCGCCGCGGACGGGCCCTCGCCGAGCTGCGCGACGAACACACCCGGCGCGTCGAGGAGTTGCACCGCAAGCTGGCCGGGCAGGAGGAGGAGATCGAGCGGATGGCCACCGGCGAGCTGCGCCGGCTGGTCGGCGGCGCCCGGTACGGCTCGTCCATCGACGTGCTGCTCCAGCCCTTCCAGCGCCCGAACCCGCTGCTGTCACGGAAGTTCCGCGCCTCGCTGGAACTGGTGGTGCGCGGCATCGCCCAGGCCGTCGACGACGAGGTCAGCCGACGAGACTCCGCCGAGCGCGCCTTCGTCAACCTGGCCCGCCGGGTCCAGGCGATCATCCACCGCCAGGCCAAGGACCTGCGGGAGATGGAGGACCGGCACGGCAACGACCCCGCGGTCTTCGACGACCTGCTGCGCCTCGACCACGGCAACGCCCTGGTCGGCCGCCTCGCCGACTCCATCGCCGTCCTCTCCGGCGCCCGACCCGGCCGCCAGTGGACCCGTCCGATCGCCCTCTACAGCGTGCTGCGCGGCGGGATGTCGCGGATCCTCGAGTACCAGCGGGTCGACCTCCACCCGGTCGCCCAGATCTCGGTCACCGGACCGGCGGTCGAACCCCTGATCCACGCCGTGGCCGAGCTGCTCGACAACGCCACCCGCTACTCCCCGCCGCACACCCACGTCCACCTGAGCGCCTCCGAGGTGCAGAGCGGGATAGCGATCGAGGTCGAGGACGGCGGCCTCGGACTCACCGACGAGGCCCGCTCCCGGGCCGAGCGCTCGATGCGCGAGGCCATGGTGTCCAAGGACTTCGACGACCTCACCGAGTCCCCCCGACTGGGCTTCGCCATCCTCGGCCGGCTCTGCCAGGCGTACGGCTTCCAGGTCTCGCTGCGCCGCTCCGCGTACGGCGGCGTGCGCGCGGTGCTGGTGGTGCCGCAGGAGCTGCTCACCACCGCCCCGCCGACCGGGCGGGCGCACGGCATCGGCGCCTTCTCCGGCCCGCGCCCGCTCCCGGCCAACCAGGCCCGGCACGCGGCCCCCGCCCGGCCCTGGGGCGCCCGGACCGCCTCGGCCGGCGCCGGGCCGGCCGGCGGACCGGGGGCCGGCGGACTCGGGGCCTCCGGCGGACTCGGCCAGACCGCCGGGCTGGGCCAGTCAGCGGGCATCGGGCCGTCCTTCGGCTCGACCACCCCGTGGGGGCCGGGCCCGTCCGCCGCCTCGGGCGGGGACGACGAGGTGATCGTCACCGAACGCACCGCCAACGGCCTGCCCCAGCGCCGCCGCAGCCGCCCCACCGGGCGGGCCGTCTTCGCCACGCCCCCGCGCGGCACCACCCAGCCCAACGGCCCCACCGCGGGGCCCGCCGCCGGACCGGCCGCCCCCGCGCCCCGCCCCAAGAAGCAACCCGGCCTGTGGCTGGAGGCCTTCATGGAGGGCTACAAGGGCACGGGCTCCACCGGCTCGAACAGCACCTCGAACGGCACCTCGAACGGCTCGAACGGCACCGGGACGAACGCCACCGGGTCGAGCACCACCGCACCGAACAGCGCCGCACCGAACAGTAGTGAAGAGACGGCAGGGAAAGGCGAGCAGTGATTCCGCACCGCAGCAACATGGACTGGATCCTCAACGACCTCGCACACAGCGTCCCGTACGTGCGCCACGTCATCGTGCTCTCCGCCGACGGCCTGCGGATCGCCCAGTACGGCGCCGACCCGGACACGGCCGACCGGCTGGCCGCCGCCTGCGCCGGGCTGCAGAGCCTGGCCGCCGCCGTCGGCCACGAGTTCCCGCACGGCAACGGCGCGATGAAGCTGGTCGTCATCGAGGTGGACGGCGGCTACTTCTACCTGATGTCGGCCGGTGACCGCGCCTACCTAGCGGTGCTCGCCGACGAGGGCGTGGACGCCGGGCTGGTCAGCCACCAGATGCGCGACCTGGTCGAGCGGATCGGCGAGCACCTCTCCACGCCGCCGCGCAACCCGGAGGCGGTCGCGTGAGCCGGCCGCGCACGACCCCGGCAGCGCCCCCGCCCAGCACCCCCGGCGCCCGGGCGGGCACGTGAACGAGCACAGTGAGGCGGTGACATGACCGCCGACCAGGGCGGCTGGGACGGACCCGAGCCCGATCGCCTGTACGTGATCACCCGTGGCCGCAGCGGCCCCTCCGGGCCGGGCGTCTTCGACCTGGTCACCCTGATCGTCTCCCTCGCGGAGCCCACCCCCGCCATGCAGCCCGAGCACGCGGCGATCCTGCGGCTGTGCCGCTCGCCGCTCTCGGTGGCGGAGGTCTCCGCCTACCTCGAACTGCCCACGAGCGTGGTCACCGTCCTGCTGGCGGACCTGCTCGACGACGGGCGGATCGAAGCCCGCTCCGCCGTGCCCGCGGCGGAACTCCCCGACCGTGCCCTGCTGGAGGCGGTGATCCATGGACTTCAACGGCTCTGACACCGTCGTCGGCCCGGCGAGCGCGGACCTGCTGCCCGACACCGTCACCACGGCGGTCAAGGTGGTGATCGTCGGCGGCTTCGGCGTCGGCAAGACCACCCTGGTCGGCGCGGTCAGCGAGATCCGCCCGCTGACCACCGAGGAGACCATGACCCAGGCCGGGGTCGGCGTCGACGACCCCACCGGGGTCGAACGCAAGACCTCCACCACGGTGGCCATGGACTTCGGCCGGATCAGCATCAGCGACAAGCTGGTGCTGTACGTCTTCGGCACCCCCGGGCAGGAGCGCTTCTGGTTCCTCTGGAACGGCCTGTTCGAGGGCGCGCTCGGCGCCGTCGTGCTGGTGGACACCCGGCGGCTGGAGGTCAGCTTCGAAGTGATCGGCCGCCTGGAGGACCGCGGCGTGCCGTTCGTGGTCGCCGTCAACGGCTTCCCCGAGGCGCCCAGTTACGAGCTCGACGAGCTGCGCCAGGCGCTCGACCTGCCGACCGAGGTGCCGATCGTCGCCTGCGACGCGCGCAGCCGCCAGTCCAGCCGGGACACCCTGATGACGCTGATGCACTACCTGTACGAGCTGGCCGCGCCGCCCGCCGGCTGAGGCCCGTCCCCCGGCCCCACCACCGCCCCCCACCCCGGTCCCACCCCCGACGCACCGCTTCCGAACCTCGTGACCCGGAGACCCTGTTGACCAGCCCCTTCCCCGACGACGACGCCGTCCCCGTCCCGCCGCCCGGCTGCCCCGCCCACGGGCGCGCGATCGAGCCGACCGGCCCCGGCGGACTGCGCCGCCTCTACGGCCCGGAGGCCGAGGCCGACCCGGCGGCCCTGTACGAGAAGCTGCGCGCCGAACACGGCGACGTCGCCCCGGTGCTGCTGCACGGCGACCAGCGGGCCTGGCTGATCCTCGGCCACGCCGCCAACATCACCGCGATGCGCACCCCCTCGCTGTTCTCCCGCGACTCCCGGCTGTGGAGCGCCTTCCGCAACAACGAGGTGCCGCCGGACTCCCCGCTGCTGCCGGTGGTCGCCTGGCAGCCGATCTGCGTGTTCGCCGACGGCGAGGAGCACCGCCGGCTGCGCAACGCCCTGCTGGACGGCCTGAACGGCTTCGACCGGCGCGGCATCCGCCGCCACGTCCGCCGCTTCACCACCGACCTGGTCCAGGTGGTCGGGCCGACCGGCCGGGCCGAACTGATCACCCAGTTCGCCGAGCACCTGCCGATGCTGGTGATGACCAAGCTGCTCGGCATGCCCGACGAGTACGGCCCCCAACTCGTCGACGCCGCACGGGACCTGATGAAGGGCACCGAGACGGCGATCGCCAGCAACGAGTACGTGGTGGCGAGCCTGCGCCGCACCATCGCGCTCAAGCACGACTCCCCCGGCGACGACCTGACCAGCCGGCTGCTCGCCCACCCGGCCCGGCTGAGCGACGACGAGGTGATGGAGCACCTGCGGGTGGTGCTGCTGGCCGCCAACGAGACCACCGTCAACCTGATCGCCGACTCGCTGAAGATGGTGCTCACCGACCCGCGCTTCCGCGCCCACCTCTCCGGCGGCCAGATGACCCTCGGCGAGGCACTGGACCAGGTGCTCTGGGACTCCCCGCCGATGTCCCTGGTCGCCGGGCGCTGGGCCACCGCCGACACCGAGCTGGGCGGCCAGCAGATCCAGGCCGGGGACCTCCTGCTGCTCGGCCTCGCCGCCGGCAACGTCGACCCGACGATCCGGCCCGACCTCGCCACCCCGCTCTACGGCAACCGCTCGCACCTGTCCTTCGGGGCCGGGCCGCACGAGTGCCCCGGGCAGGACATCGGCCGGCACCGGCCTGGCCGGCTCCCGCGCCCTGGGCGCCCTGGGCCGCAGCCGGGCGCGCACGGCGTACGGCTCCGCGATCGACGATCCGCAGCCGGTGCAG
>NZ_JBEOSP010000085.1:0-16520 GCF_040303105.1 Kitasatospora sp. NPDC096128
CCGGCAAGACCGAGCTGCTGCGCACCCTGGTCGCCTCGCTCGCCGTCTCCGAGCGGCCCGAACGCCTCGCCGTCACCATCATCGAGGGCCGGGCCGCGTGCGGGGCGCCGGCGTGTCTCCGTCGGCCCGAGGGTGCCGCCCGTCGCCGGGGACGGCCGGTGCGGTGACCGCCGTGGACGCCGGCGTGGGCAGCGAGAACCCCGGCCCGCGCCATGCGGTGGTTCAGCGTGATGGGCATGTTCCGCCTTTCCGGGGCGACTTGTCGTCGGGGGTGTCGTCCGGGAACACGCCGGCGGTGCGGCGATCGGTTGCGGACGAACACATCTGACGGATCGTCGGGAGTGTGGAAGGTCAGCGCCCCGGGGCGAGGTACCGGCGGCCCGGTATCTGTTCGAAGATCAGGTTGGTGCGGGTCTGGGCCACCGCCGGGTGGGTGGTGAGGTGGTCGACGACGAAGTCGCGCAGGGCCTCCGGTCCGGCGACGCCGACGTGCAGCAGGTAGTCGTCCGAGCCGGCCATGTGGAAGACCGCGAGGACGCCGGGCAGGTCGGGAGCGGTGCCGCGGAAGCTCTCGTTCTGCTCGCGGGTGTGGGCGCGCAGCCGTACCGAGATCATCGCCTGGAGCGGCAGGCCGATCGCGGCCGGGTCCAGTTCGGCGCGGAATCCGCGGATGATGCCGCGCTCCTGGAGGGCGCGGACCCGGGCCAGGCAGGTCGAGGGGGCGATGCCGACGGCGGCCGCGAGGGCGTTGTTCGGGAGGCGGGCGTTGTCGGCCAGGGTGCGGATGATCGCCCGGTCGACGTCGTCGACGGGCGCCCGCCGGGCCTGCGGATTGTTCGGCATGCCTGCCAGGATCCCAGCCCGTTCCGCAGATTCGCAAACCTGATCGAGGTCAAGCCGAATGTTCTGCGGAAGGGCTTCCGCCGGGCGCCCGAAAGTTCCATCCTTGCCGACGGTCCTTACCGGCGCCCAGGGCGGCGGTGACGGCCCGCACCCGTGCCGTCCCAGCAACTCCCGGAGCGCCCCGCCCATGAGCCCGACCGCCTTCCCCGCCGCCGCGACCGCCGTCGACCCCGGTCCGGAGCTGGACGGCGGCGACTTCGCCCTCCCGGAGGGCGGTCTGGACGACGCCGAGCGGCTGCGCGCCCTCGACGCCGTGGACGAGTACCTGACCCGCAAGCGCAAGCACCTGGTCGGCTACCAGGCCACCCAGGACATGCAGGGCACCGCGCTGGACCTCGCCCGGTTCATGCCGAACAACATCAACAACCTCGGCGACCCGTTCCAGAGCGGCGGCTACAAGCCCAACACCAAGGTCGTCGAGCGGGCCGTGCTCGACTACTACGCGAAGCTCTGGCACGCCGAGCGCCCGCACGACCCGGCCGACCCGGAGTCCTACTGGGGCTACATGCTGTCCATGGGCTCCACCGAGGGCAACATGTACGCCCTGTGGAACGCCCGGGACTACCTCAGTGGCAAGGCGCTGATCCAGCCGCCGACCGAACCCCTCGACACCGTGCGCTACGTCAAGGCCGACCCCGACCGGCGGAACCCGAACGCCCACCACCCGGTGGCGTTCTACTCCGAGGACACCCACTACTCCTTCGCCAAGGCCGTCGCCGTGCTGGGCGTGGAGACCTTCCACGCCGTCGGCCTGGAGAAGTACGCCGACGAGTGCCCGCTGGTCGACCCGGCGACCGGCCGGCGCAGCTGGCCCACCGAGGTGCCGTCCCGCCCGGGCCCGTCCGGCCTGTCCTGGGACGGCCCCGGCGAGATAGACGTCGACGCCCTCGCCGTGCTGGTCGAGTTCTTCGCCGCCAAGGGCCACCCGGTCTTCGTCAACCTCAACCTCGGCAGCACCTTCAAGGGCGCCCACGACAACGTGCGCGAGGTCTGCGAGCGGCTGCTGCCGATCTTCGAGCGGTACGGGCTGGTGCGGCGCGAGGTCGTCTACGGCAGCTGCCCGCAGACCGGCCGGCCGCTGGTCGACGTGCGCCGCGGCTTCTGGATCCACGTGGACGGCGCGCTCGGCGCCGGCTACGCGCCGTTCCTGCGGATGGCCGCCCAGGACCCGCAGGCGTACGGCTGGACGCCGGAGGCGGAGCTGCCCGAGTTCGACTTCGGGCTCCGGCTGCCCACCGCGGAGCACGGCGAGGTCGACATGGTCTCCTCGATCGCGATGAGCGGCCACAAGTGGGCCGGTGCGCCCTGGCCGTGCGGCATCTACATGACCAAGGTGAAGTACCAGATCTCGCCGCCGTCCCAGCCCGACTACATCGGCGCGCCGGACACCACCTTCGCCGGCTCCCGCAACGGCTTCTCCCCGCTGATCCTCTGGGACCACCTGTCCCGGTACTCCTACCGTGACCAGGTCGGCCGGATCCGCGAGGCCCAGGAGCTCGCGGCCTACCTGGAGCGGCGCCTGGTCGCCATGGAGCGCGAGCTCGGCGTCGAGCTGTGGCCGGCCCGCACCCCGGGCGCGGTCACCGTGCGGTTCCGCAAGCCGAGCCCGGAGCTGGTGGCCAAGTGGTCGCTGTCCTCCCAGGACGTGGTGATGGTCCCGGGCGACGAGGCCACCCGGCGCAGCTACGTGCACGTCTTCGTGATGCCCTCGGTCGACCGGGCCAAGCTGGACGCCCTGCTCGCCGAACTCGCCGAGGACCGGGTGGTCCTGGGCGCCTCCTGACGGAGGGCCGTCAGAGGTTGGTCAGCTGGTCGCCCTTGGCGTCCTGGAGCACGTGGTCCACGCAGACCGCGAGGATCAGCAGCAGCAGGGCGTCCTGCTGCGCCAGGACGTCGACGGCGTAGGCGTCGCGGACGGTGAACCAGCGCCGGGATATGTGCGCCAGGGTGGTGCCCTCGTGCCGGATGTCGAACTCGCGGTCCCACAGGTTGCCGCTGACCTTCAGCCGGCGGCCGTCGCCGAGGCGGACTTTGAAGCGGTCGCCGAAGAGCGCGAACATCTTCTTGCTGATCTTGGCGGTCAGTTGGCCGTCCTGCTTGATCAGCAGGGTGTGGTGGATCGTGAAGGCCTTGCGGACGATGCTCGCGACGTGCTCGCCGCGGGTGTCCACCAGGGCGAAGGTGCGGCGCAGCCGGAAGAACTTCCGGTTCACGCGGTAGAGCTTCTCCCGCTGCTCGGTCTCGATCCAGGCCTCCTCGTGGAAGGCGAACATGCGGTCGCGGACCAGGTAACGCACAGTGGGTCCCCCCGTGATGGTGCCGCCGGCCCCCGTGGCGCGGCGCGGCCCAGAGCGTAGCGGCTGGTCAGGGAGGGGGAGGGGCGGGGGGTGGTGCCTTTACCGGTCCGCTACCGGCTTGCTACCGGGCCGCGACGATCCGCCGACACGGCGGTGACATCAGGCCCGGCGCCGGGTGGTCGGCGGGTGCGTCAGGCGATGCCCTGCCCGTCGATGTCCGCCCCCCACTGGTCCTCGCCGACGGCGCCCACGCAGTAGCCGCCGCCCTGCACGGTGCCGCCGGCCTCCTGGCACTGTTCGGCGGTGACGTCGGCGGGGAGCGCGGCGGCGGTGGCGGGCGCCGCGCCGGCGAGGGCGAGGACGGCGGCGGTGGCGAACGGGACGGCCAGGCGGGCCAGCGATGAAGTGGGCATGTGCCTCACAACAGCACGGGCCGGGGTTGACGGCGAGTCAGGTGCGTCCGTTCGCGGGCCCCGGGCCGTCCGTTCGCGGGCCCCGGGCTGCTCGGTGCGGGTGGGCCGTCAGCGTGGGTGGGCCGTCAGTGCGGGTGGGCCGGCTTCGGGGGCCAGGTGTCCGGGTCGAGCACGCCGAGGGCGTAGGCGCGGGCGACCAGCGCGGTGCGGTTGGGCACCTGCCAGCGGCGGGAGAGCCGGCTGAGGTGGTAGTTGACGCCGTC
Organism: Kitasatospora sp. NPDC096128; assembly: GCF_040303105.1. Lineage (NCBI taxonomy): Bacteria > Bacillati > Actinomycetota > Actinomycetes > Kitasatosporales > Streptomycetaceae > Kitasatospora > Kitasatospora sp. NPDC096128. The sequence continues at coordinate 3,877 of NZ_JBEOSP010000085.1, forward strand.
CGGGGTGAGGCCGACCTCCTTGGCGATCCGGGCGGTGGTGGCGCCCCGGGCGGCCGCGGCGAGGATACGGGCCTCGATCGGGCTGGCCTCCGGGCGCGGGGCCGGTGCGGGGGGCGCCGGGCGGGCGGGCGGTTCGGCCAGGGCGCGCAGCGAGAGCAGCATGTTCGGGGTCTGCTCCGGGGTGTCGCTGACCAGGTCGACGGTCATCTCGCCGTGCCGCGCGGTGCCGCCGGCGGGCGTCCAGGAGACCCCGACCGTGTACTGGGAGCGCCGGTGCAGCCGGATCGCCTCGGCGAGCGCCTGCAGCGAGGCGTTGTCCCGCAGCGTGAAGTACTCCAGGATCCGGCGGTTGCGCAACTGCCCCGGCAGTCCGCCGAACTCGGCGGCCATCGCGCGGTTGACGATCATGATCCGGCCGCCCCACTCGCACACCGCGATGGGCAGCGGGTTGTGGTCCAGCAGGCGCAGTGCCCGGTTGCGCCAGGTCACCGCGGCGTCCAGGCGGGTCCCCGGTACCGGAGCGCAGCCGTCGGTCGGTCGCATCACTCGTCCTCCTCCTGCGGCATTCGCCCACACCAGACCTGATGGGTCGTGGGCAAGTCCCTGGATGCCGCTGGCACTACACAATCATGTAGTGATGGTGGCGCGGCGCCCTCGGCGGGGGCGGAGAGTGGAGATACCGAGAAGCTTTTTCTGCTGCGGGAGGGACCCACCGATGACCGAAACCACGACCGAGGCCGCACCCCTGGCCCCGGACGCCGCACCCCTGGCCCCGGGTGTCCCGGTGGTGGACATCTCCGACCTGCCGCCGGTCGGCGTCCCCGTGCTGCGGACCATGGAACTGGCCAGAACGCACGGCCCGGCGTTCCTCCAACGCCTGCACGGCCGCGAGGTCCTGATGGTCAGCAGCCTGGAGCTGGTGGAGGAGCTGGCCGACGAGGAGCGCTTCACCAAGGCCGTCGGCCCCGCGCTGGAGAACGTCCGGGAGTTCACCGGGGACGGCCTGTTCACCGCCTACAACGACGAGCCCAACTGGGCCAGGGCGCACGACATCCTGATGCCCGCCTTCGCGCTCGGCTCGATGCGCACCTACCACCCGGTCATGCTCGAGGTGGCCCGCCGGGTGATCGGGTCCTGGGACCGCCGCGCGGCCGCCGGACTGACCGTGGACGTGCCCGGCGACATGACCCGGATGACCCTGGACACCATCGGACTGGCCGGCTTCGGCTTCGACTTCGGCTCCTTCGAGCGGGACGAGCCCCACCCGTTCGTGGAGGCGATGGTGCGCTGCCTGGAGTGGGCGATGACCAAGCTCACCCGGGACCCGGAGCTGGACCACAGCGAGCGCGACGCCGCGTTCCGGCGGGACGCCGACTACCTGGCCGGCGTGGTGGACGACGTGATCGCCGCCCGGGCCGGGAGCGGGGCCGAGGCCGGCCCGGCCGAGGACTTGCTCGGCCTGATGCTCGGTGCCGTCCACCCCGGCGACGGCACCAAGCTGGACATGGAGAACATCCGCAACCAGGTGATCACCTTCCTGATCGCCGGCCACGAGACCACCTCGGGCGCGCTGTCCTTCGCACTGCACTACCTGGCCCAGCACCCGTCCGAACTCCGGCTGGTCCAGCAGGAGGTGGACGGGCTCTGGGGCGACCAGGCCGACCCGGAGCCCTCGTACGAGGACGTCGGCCGGCTGCGGTACACCCGGCAGGTGCTCAACGAGGCGCTGCGACTGTGGCCCACGGCGCCCCAGTTCAGCCGCGAGGCGCGCGAGGAGACCCTGCTCGGCGGGCGGATCCCGGTCCGCCCGGGGACGCCGATCTTCGTGCTGACCCCGATGCTGCACCGCGACCCGGCCTGGGGGGACAACCCGGAGCTGTTCGACCCCTCCCGCTTCGACCCCGAGCGCGAGGCCGCCCGCTCGCCGCACGCCTTCAAGCCCTTCGGCACCGGCGAACGCGCCTGCATCGGGCGGCAGTTCGCGCTGCACGAGGCGACCATGCTGCTGGGCATGCTGGTCCACCGCTACCGGCTGATCGACCACGCCGGCTACCGGTTGACCCTCAAGCAGACGCTCACCATCAAGCCCGACGGGTTCACCCTCGCCCTCGCGCCGCGCACCCCCGCGCCGCCGGTCCGCTCGCCCCAGCCGCTCCCGCAGGTCCAGCGGGTCGGGGTGGCGGCCCCGGCCGAGCGCGCCGGACGGGTCCGCCAGGGCACCGGGGTGCTGCTCCTGCACGGCTCCAACTACGGCGCCTGCCGCGAGTTCAGCCGCCAACTCGCCGACGCCGCCGCCGAACTCGGCTGCGACACCGCGATCGCCGCGCTCGACGCCTACGCCGACGGCCTGCCCGCCGACCGGCTGGTGGTGATCACGGCCGCCTCCTACAACGGCCAACCGACCGACGACGCAGCCGAGTTCGTCCGCCGGCTGCGTGAGGCTCCGGAGGGCGCGGCGGACGGCGTCGAGTACGCGGTGCTGGGCATCGGCGACCGCACCTACGCCGCCACCTACCAGCGCATCCCCACCCTGATCGACGAGCGCCTCACCGCCCTCGGCGGCACCCGGCTGCTCGCCCGCGCCGAGGCCGACGCCTCCGGCGACCTGGCCGGGACGGTACGCGAGTTCACCGAGGCGCTGACCGAGCTGCTGCTGGCCCGCCACGGTGACGCCGAGGCCGTGGCCGCGCCCCGGGAGGAGGCCGGGTACACCGTGACCGAGCTGGTCGGCGGCCCGCTGCACGCGCTCGCCGCCCGGCACGGCATGAGCGAGCTGACCGTCACCGCCGTCGGCAGCCTTACCGACCCCGGCTACCACCGGGTGAAGCGCCTGGTCCGGCTGGCCCTGCCGGAGGGCACCGACTACCGGACCGCCGACCACCTGACCGTGCTCCCGGCCAACGATCCGGCCCTGGTCGAGCGCGCCGCCAAGCTGTTCGGCGCCGAACTCGACACGGTGCTCGGCATCGTCGCCCACCGGCGCACCGGCCCCGCCGTCGACCGCCCGGTCACCGTGCGGGAACTGCTCACCCACCACGTCGAACTGCAGGACCGCCCCACCGCCGAGCAGCGCGCCGTGCTGGCCGCGCTCAACCCGTGCCCGCCTGAGCAGGCCGCCCTGCGGGCGCTGTCCGCGGACGACCCGCGCACGCTGCTCGACCTGGTCGAGGACCACCCGGCCCTGCGGGAGGCGCTGAGCTGGCCGGTGCTGCTGGAACTGCTGCCGCCGATCCGGCCGCGGCACTACTCGATCTCCTCCGCGCCGTCGGCCGGCGTGGGCGAGGTCGACCTGATGGTCTCGGTGCTCAGCGCGCCCGCCCGCTCGGGCCGCGGCACCTTCCGGGGCACCGGCTCCGGCTACCTCGACCGGGTGGCCGTCGGCGACACCGTGCTGGCCAGGGTCCAGCCCTGCCGGGAGGCGTTCCGGATCGGCCACCGCACCCCCGTGGTGATGATCGCGGCCGGCACCGGCCTGGCACCCTTCCGCGGCGCCGTCGCCGACCGCCGCGCGCTGCTCGGGACGGGGGCCGAGCTCGCTCCGGCACTGCTCTACTTCGGCTGTGACGCCCCGGACGCCGACTACCTGCACCGCACCGAGCTGGAGGAGGCCGAGCGGGCCGGCGCCGTCTCGATGCGGCCCGCGTTCAGCGAGCGGCCGCAGGACGGGCGCCGCTTCGTCCAGGACCGGATCGCGGCCGAGGCGGCGGAGGTCTGGGAGCTGCTCGCCGCCGGGGCCGAGGTGTACGTGTGCGGTGACGGGGCCAGGATGGCACCGGGCGTGCGGGAGGCCTTCCGGGTGCTCTACCGGGAGCGCACGCCGGGGGCGGACGAGCGGCAGGCCCAGGACTGGCTGCAGGGCCTGGTCGAGGCGGGGCGCTACGTCGAGGACGTGTACGCGGGCTGAGGCCCGACCGCCCGGGCCGCCCGCCCGCCGCGCTCCGGTGGTGCGGCGGGCGGACGGCCGTTCGGGGGGGTGCCGCGGAGAGGCGTCCCGTCGGGGCGTCAGTAGACGTTGACGCCGTACCTGGTGAGGGCCGCCCGGACGGGCTGGAAGAAGGTCGTCCCGCCGGTGGTGCAGTTCCCGCTGCCGCCCGAGGTGAGGCCGAGCGCCTTGGTGCCCTCGTACAGCGGGCCGCCGGAGTCGCCCTCCTCGGCGCAGACGTCGGTCTGGATCAGGCCGCGGACGGTGCCGCCGCCCGAGTAGCGCACGGTGGCGTTGAGCCCGGTGACGGTGCCGCTGTGGGTGCCGGAGGTCGAACCGGTGCGGGTCACCGGCTCGCCGACGTACGCGTCGGGGGCGGAGGTGAACCCGCCGGGGTGGTCGAGCGTTCCGTTCTCGTACCGGACCAGCGCGTAGTCGTGGCCGGGGAAGGTGGAGGAGACGGTCGGGCCGATCAGGGTGTGGTGGGCGGCGTCCGTGTACCAGTCGGCGGCGACGTTTCCGCAGTGCCCGGCGGTGAGGAAGTAGTGGGTGCCCTTGCCGACCACGTTGAAGCCGAGCGAGCAGCGGTAGTGGCCGCCGTAGACGGCGTCGCCGGCGGCGAGCAGCGGGGTGAAGCGCCCGGGGACGCGCTGGACGGTCAGGGCGGGCGCGTCGGCGCCGACGGCGCGCACGATCTTGTCGAGCCCGGCCGCGGACACGGTGCTGTCGGCGGTCACCACGACCCGGCCGTTGGCCTCGTCGGCGTACCAGGCCGTCCCGTCGACCTCGGCGTTCTGGACGGCGTCGCCGACCGCGGCCAGCCGCTCCGGTCCGGGGGTGCGGGCGGGCGCGGCGGCGGCGCCCGGTGCGGCGAACGCGGTGGCGGTCAGCAGGCCGAGGGCGACGGCGAGCAGCGTGCCGGTGCGGGCGGTGCGGGCGGTGCGGGCGGTGCGGTGGGTGCGGGCGGTGCGGGGGGTCCTGCGCATGGTCCTCACCGAGCTCCTCCTGGGAGTGCGGGGCCCCTGGGGGCCCAGGGCCGTGAGGCGCGGTCAGGCGGTGGGCGGACTCCGGTCGGTGTGCTCCGGATCCGCCGCGGGATGATCTGCTCCTGACAGGCGCTGTCCGGAAGTATGAGGAATCAGGACGGTTCGGTACAAGCTCCCTGAGGTGGTGTCGGAGGCTCGGGCCCGGCGTACGGAGCCGGCCGCGCGACCCGGACCGGCCCGGAGCGCCCTGCTCAGGGGCACCGGAGGACGGCGTCGACCCGGGCCGCCACCGCCAGCAGCTCCCGGTCCGCCAGCAGCGGGCCGACCAGCTGCACCCCCACCGGGGCGGAGCCCTCGACCGGCAGCGGGAGCGTCACCGAGGGCAGACCGGCGGTGGACGCCGGGGAGGTGTTGCGGATCAGGGTGTGGAAGGTGGGCGCGGTACGGCCGTTGAGCGGGAGGCTGTCCTCGTGGCGGTGCAGCGGCCGGGCGCACACCGGGACGGTCGGGCTCAGCAGCGCGTCCAGGCCGTTCGCGCTGAACAGTTCGGCGTAGGCCTCCTGGAGGGTGCGGCGGTTGGCGTGCGCCGTGCGCAGGCCGGCCTCCCCCGGGTGCCCCGGGGAGGTGGGCAGCGCGGTCGCCCCGAGCAGCGCCGCGATGTCGGGGTCGCCGACCGCGGCGATGACCTCGGCGAGGGTGGGACCGGCGCGGTGCTCGTCGAGGTAGCGGGCCATGGCGGCGCCGAACTCGCCGAAGACCAGCGGGAATCCGGCCCGGGCGTCGTAGTCGGCCAGCTGGGCCGTGTCCACCGCGACCCACTGGGCGCCCGCGGCGGTGAGCCGGTCGACGGCCTGCTCCCAGGCCGTGCGGACGGCGTCCTCCAAGTCCTCGGTGAACACCTGCCGCGGCAGCCCGAGCCGCAGCGCCCGCCCGGGGTCGGTGGGCTCGATGGGGCCGGCGGCGCCGCCGGTGACCAGGGCGTCCAGCGCCGCGAGCCGGCCCAGGGTGCGGGCCATCAGCCCGGGGGTGTCCCGGGTGGTGGACAACGGGGTGACCCCCGCCGAGGAGTAGCGCCCGGCGCTGGGCCGCAGGCCGTAGACGCCGTTCAGCGCGGCCGGGATGGTGACGGACCCGCCGGTGTCGGTGCCGAGCCCGGCCTCCGCCACGCCCGCCGCCACCGCGGCGGCTGTACCGCCGCTGCTGCCGCCCGCGAACAGGGCCGGGTCGGTGGCGTTGCCGACCGCGCCGAAGGTGTGGTTGCACGAGGTGGCCCCCAGGGAGAGCTCGTGCATGTTCGTCTTGCCCAGCACGATCGCCCCGGCCGACCGCAGGGCCGCCACGACGGGTGCGTCGGCGGCGGGCACGAAGCCGGTGAGCGCCGGGGTGCCCGCGGTGTTGGGCAGGCCCGCGACATGGGTGTTGTCCTTGACGACCAGGCACCACGGTGCCGCGCTCCCGCCCCCGTCGCTGTCGCCGCCCCCGGCGTCACGGCGGGCCGCCTGTGCGAGCGCCCCCTCCGCGTCGAGCGTGATGAAGGCGTTGAGGTGCTCGACGGCGGCGGCGCGGTCCAACGCGGCCGACACCAGGTCGTGGGCGCGGCCCCGGCCGGTGGCGGACTGCTCGTCGGCCATGGGGGGCGGCTCCTTCGCGCTGGGGTGCTCGGGTGACGGGCGGTCACACTGTATCCCGGGGCCTGCGGTTCGAGCGGGGGCGGCCGGTGCTGTCGTGGCTTGCGTGGGAGCGGGCCTGGTGACAGTGTCCGTGCCGGTGCTCGTCGGGGCAGCCGTGGCCTGGTCGGAGGGGTGCAGAGTGGCGGGGTCGGATTCGAGGCCGACGGCGGCAACGCCGAGTGAGGTGCCGAGTGATGTGATGCGAGCGCGGGCCGGAACTGCGGTGAGCCTTCCGGTTCCGCTGGTGGCGCTGTGGAACGTGCGGGACGGCCTCCTCACCGAGTCGGGCGTCGCGGTGTACTCGGTAGGGTGCATCGGCGAACGCAACGCCACCTACGAAGTCGCGCAGTACGCACCGGGGTTCCTCCTCATCGGCGATGACAGCGGTGGCCGCGGATTCCTCCTCCGTCTCGATGATCCGGGCTCTGCCGTGTTCTCCTCCGATCTGGGGGATCTGGATCCCGCGGACTTCGACGTGGTGGCCGCGGACTTCGCGTCCTGGATCGAATCGCTCGGTCCCGACCCGGTCCGTTGACGAGGGCACCCGAGGGCTTGGTGGCCGGCGTCGTCCGGGAGACGCGGCTCCGGCACGGGTGGACGCCCCGGCGTCGGGGCGGGCAACTCATGTGGCGGTGACCGGGATTGAGCCCGGACCCGGCGGCTCCGGGGCTGGTCGCCTGGCCGCCGCCCCCGGCTACGGCTACGGCTACCGCTACCGCTGGGTGCGGACCTGGATGACGGCGTGCCGGCCGCTGGTGCGCCACGGGGTGCCGGTGGCGTCGAGCCGGGCGACGGTCGTGGGGTCGAGGCCGACGACCACGTCGGACTTCAACGTCCGTAGGGCGGCGACGGGGTAGGGGAAGCGCCCGACCGCGGCCTGGAACGGGGTGGTCGGCGGCCAGTGGCGGTCGCCGACCAGCCGGCGGTAGTTGAGGTCGCCCTTGAGGACCGTCAGCGCGGCGCCCTCGAGTTGGGAGCGCAGGTCGCCGGGCAGGTCGTGGTACGGGAGCGGCGCGCAGAAGAACGGGTGGGTGCGGATCGTGAGCGCCCCGCTGCCCATCGCCCGCCACAGGCGGTCGCCGACGGCCCCGGCCGTCGGTGACGGGGCGGTGCGCAGCCGGTCGAGGGTGGCGAGGGCGTCGGCCGTGGTCGCGTCCGACACGAAGTACGGCTGCGGCTTCACGTACAGGACGACCTCGGCGGCCAGGCCGCCGCTCAGCAGGTGGTCGATCAGGACGAGGTCCGGCAGCAGCTCCCGGCCCGCGTTGTCGGCGATCAGACAGACCCGCCCGCCCGCGGCCCGCTCCAGCTCGGCCCAGAGCAGGGCGCTGTCGTCGGCCAGCAGTTCGGCCTCGGCCGGGCCGCCGCCGGGCTCGGCGGTGAGCTGGAAGCTCAGGTCGGCGCGGTTGCCCCACAGGGCGGAGCGCAGCAGTGCGTCCGCCCGGCTGGGCTGCGGCAGGCCATCGAGCTCGCCGAGCGCGGCCAGCTCGTCGTCGACGGCCGCTCCGGCCAGTTCGGCGTCCTTGAACGGGGCGAACGGGTCGACGCCCTGCCAGGCGCCCGGCCCGAAGTACCCGGTGGCTTCGAGCAGCCGGTGGTAGAAGTAGCTCTCCGCCCACAGGAACGGCGCCTCGCCCCACGGCCTGCCCCACAGGCCCTCGCCCCACTCCCGCCACTGCGCGGCGCCCGGGCCGTCCGCGGTCGGCGGGGTCAGCACACCGGTGGTGCTTTCCGCGAGCAGCCGCTCGACGGCCGCCCGCTGGGCCGGGCCGTACGGCAGGGCGTCGAGGACCCGCCGGACCAGCTCGGGGTGGCGCTCGTGGAAGACGCCCCAGGGGAAGGAACCGGGGGCGTCGCTGCGGATCACGGGGGCGTTCGACACGGCGGGGCTCGGCTCTCTCACGGCTTTCTCACGGTCGGTTGCTGCCGAGGCTAGACGATCACGGGCGGAAGGTGAGGAACGGAGGGGAACAGTGAGGAACGGAGGGGAAGGGAAAAGTGTTATCCGCCCCGCCGCCCGAGGCTCTCCTGGGCGTGGGAACGAACGCGCAAGGCCGCGACTGAGGGTACGCGGCCGGCATGCGGGGTTCGAGATGGGGCGCTCCGCACGGAGGCGGAAGTCTTCGGCGCGTTCGTTCCCACGGCGCTCGGCCGGATCGTCCCGTCCGACCGGCGCCGCCCGGCGGTCCGCACGCATTCCCCCACGGCGGCGGACCGTCGGGCCCCGCTGCCGGGCTGGGCGGTCGGTCGGCCGCGCTGGTCAGTCCTGTGGGTCAGCCGCGCTGGAGCCGCCAGATCTGCTCCTCGCCGGTCTCGGCCGGGGCGAGCGCCTCGGCGGGGCGGCGCGCGTGCTCGGCGAAGCCGAGGCGGGCCGGGACGGCGGCGCTGGCGAGGTTGGCCGGGTCGTGCACGATCTCGACGAAGTCCACACCCGGCAGCCGGAAGGCCTGCTCGGACAGGGCCCGGGCGGCACGGGTGGCGATGCCGCGGCCGGTCGCGGCCGGGTGCAGCCAGTAGCCGACCTCCCGGCCGTTCTCGGCGGTGTCCGACCGCCGGAACAGCCCGCAGGCGCCGACGATGGCGCCGTCCAGCAGGATCGCGTAGGTGAAGTCCTCGCCGCTCTCCCACTTCGCCGACCGCTCGGCCAGGAACTCGGTGGTCTTGGCCTCGCTGTGCTCGGCGACCCACGGCATCCAGGGCCGCAGGTGCTCCAGCGACTCCCCGATGACCCGGAAGAACTCGGGGAAGTCCTCGTCGCCGCGGAAACGGCGCAGCGTCACCTCACCCAGGGCGATTTCCTGCTCTGCAAGCTCCATCCAGGGATCATGGTCCTTACCCCGCCGCCGGTGCAACGGGATTTCGGCGGCTCCGCAGCAGGTGGAGCAGGGTGCCCACGGTGGAGGCGACCCCGGCGATCAGCAGCAGCGAGAGGTCGGTGGTGCCGACCATGGCGAGATCGAACCGGGGGTTCTCGGCGGCTGCGGTGAACTCCGGGTCCACCAGTCCGCCCGGGTCCTCGGTGACGCTGACCCGTTCGCCCGCCGCGTCACCGGCCCCGCAGGTGACGGAACGGCTGCGCCCCGGGGCGTCGTCGTAGCGCACGGCGCAGGAGTACGTGGTGGTCTTGCCGTGGCTCACCCGGACGCCGGTGACGGTGCCCGGGTGAGCCGTGCCGCGCAGGGACAGCACAGTGGCCTGGGCGGTGTTCAGGCTCATCAGCGGGACGGCGATCAGCGGGGCGAGCAGCAGCGTCAGCGTCAGGCCCCGCAGCACCGCGGCCTGGCAGAGGCACAGCACGGAGTAGATCAGGCCCGCCCCGCCGGCCAGGGCCAAGGCCAGCGAAGGCACGATGAACCACGGCCCGAACGCGCCGAGGGCCCCGCCGAGCGGGAGCAGCACGGCACCCGCCGGGATCCACAGGGCCGTCAGCAGCGGCCGCCGCGGCCACGGCACATCGTTCTTCCCCCGGCGGGCGCTCCGGGGCCTGGCCGGGCCGCCCCGGCGGTGCGAGTGCCCGGCACCCGGCCCGGGTGTCGCGTAGTCCGTCATGGCGGGAGATCCTGCCAGGTCAGCCCGGGGGTGCACGGCGGCGGGGGAGAGCCCTTTACCGGGGCGGGCGGCTTGTGGAGGTCGGTGGCGGGACCGGTGGAAGCAGTGGAAGCAGTGGAAGTCGGGGGCACAGAGGGATGCCAGCGACGGGTCTGTCAGTGGTACCGGGAATGATCGGGGGCAACTGCGCACCGCCACCGCCCGGCCGGGGCGCGGCTGGGCACACCTACTGGTACTGAGAACCGAGGAGCGACGATGGACCAGCCGCGGATCCGGCTCGGCGACGACGAAGCCGGTCGGCTGCATATGGACGTCGGTCCGGTCGGCACCCGCGAACTCCTCGCCCTGTGCACCGGGTTCCATGCCTCACGGGCGTGAGAGGGAGGTGACCACCGGGCCGGGGCGGGTGTTGGTGTTGGACGCGGCGCCCGGGGGTTGCTCGACCGGGAGGTGGGCGTCTCCTCGCATGGCTGGCGGATCACCGCCCGTGCGCGCCGCGCCCCGTTATGGCAGAACCTGCCAGGTGGGGTCCAGGGGCAGGGCGTGGCCGGTGAGGGTGGAGACGTCGGCCGGGACGTTCGCGCGGGCGAGGAGGGTGGGGAGGGTGTCGGTGGCGTAGGCGGTGTGGGCCTCGGTGGAGGTCCAGAGGGTGGTGACCAGGTAGCGGTCGGCGGCGAGGCGGGTGACGGTGCCTGCGAGGAGGCCGCCGACCGCGGCCATGCCGGGGGCCCAGAGCTCGCGTTGGACGGTGAGGAAGTGGTCGGCACGGCCCGGGTGGAGGTGACAGTCGGCGGCGCGCAGCATGGTGGCGTGGCGGAGCGCGTCCGGGAGGGTCGGTGCCGGGCCGGGGAAGGCTTGGACGACGGGGCCGGCAGCGACCTGGATCGAGTCCCAACTTGCCTGCTGGGCAGCCTTGGTGGCGACCTCGTCGTGGCGGTCGCGCATGAAGCGGCCGTAGGCGGCCCGGTCCGTCCAGAGGGCGTAGAGGAGCGCCCGGTCGCCGGTGCGGTCCCAGCCGCCGAGTTGACCGAGCAACCCCGGTTGGTCCGCGATCGCCGACCAGCGGCGCTGTCCGGCGGCGAAGGCCGCGCGGGCGCCGGGCCGGACCCGGCAGTCGATCCACTTTCCCCACATGGGGGCCATCATGCTGCGCCGGGCGGGACGATTGGCAATCGGCCGGAGGTCGGGGGAGGGACCGGGCCACGGGCGTAGGCCCGGCGGCTTGCCTGTGATATTCGATGGCGCCAGGGCCACATGCTCCTGATAGAGCGTCAGCTGTGCTGAAGGAGACGCTGCTCTTCATGACCCTGACCGGGCACGCGCACATCAACCCGATGGTGTCGTCGGCCGAGGAAGTAGTCCGGCGCGGGCACCGGGTGGAGCTGCCGTCGCCGTCGCCCGCCACGCCCGCCACGCCCTTCGACCCGGCTGGCTGTCGGCGTGGCCTGGCCTGGCTCGACCAGACCTGCTTCGCGATCGAGGGCCTGCGCCGGTCCGGCTGGCACCAGGACGCCCGCCGGGCCGTCGAGCGGCTGCTCGCCGCCGCCGAGGGCCTGATCGGCGAGGGGCCGGTGCGGGAGAACTGCGACCTGCTGACCGGCGGGGCCACAACTCCACCAAGTGCGGCTGGTCCGTCGCGCTGCTGCTGCCCCTGCTGCGCAGCTGACCGGCTTTGTCTCCGAGCCCCCTGACCAGGCATGATCGGGGCATGGTCGAACGAGTCATTGCAGCGTGTGACGGAGCAGCCAAGGGCAACCCGGGCCCGGCGGCCTGGGCCTACGTGGTCGCGGACGCCGCCGGGGCGCCCCAGCGGTGGGAGGCGGGGCCGCTCGGGCACAGCACCAACAACATCGGCGAGCTGACGGCGCTTCAGCAGCTGCTGTCCGCCACCGACCCGGCTGTCCCGCTGGAGGTGCGCCTCGACAGCACCTACACCCGCGACTCGGTCACCAAGTGGCTCAAGGGCTGGAAGCGCAACGGCTGGAAGACGGCCGCGGGCAAGCCGGTCGCCAACCGCGAGCTGATCCAGCGGATCGACGAACTGCTGGAGGGCCGGGACGTCACCTTCGTCTACGTCCCCGCCCACCAGGTGGACGGCGACCCGCTGAACGCCATCGCGGACAAGGCCGCCAGCGATGCCGCCCGCACCCAGCAGGCCGCCGCCGGGACCGCCGCCGACCTGCCGGTGCCCGACCCGGCCGCGGCCGCCAAGGCCCCCAGGGCGACCAAGCCGCGCACCGCCTCCACCGGCACCGACACCGGCACCGGCGCCGCGAAGCGCAGCGGCGGCGGCTCGCGCACCCTGAACGCCCGCTTCCCGGGCACCTGCCCGTGCAGCCGCCCGTACGCCAAGGGCGACAAGATCACCAAGGTCGGCAGCAGCTGGGGCCACCCGGAGTGCGCCGCCGCCTACGCCTGAGTGCCGCCCTTCCGCCGCCTGAGCAGCGCCGGGGGGGGGGGGCCCGGGCCCGGGGCGCGGGGCCGGGCGCGCCCGCCCCGATTTGTGACCCGCCCGCC
>NZ_JBEOSP010000086.1:0-16317 GCF_040303105.1 Kitasatospora sp. NPDC096128
GCACTCACCTCGGCGAGTTCACGACCCATACCGACCCACTGCGAACCCTGACCCGGGAAGACGAACACCGGGCGCACATCGGCCCGGGCCACACCCGAGACAATGGAGCCCGACGGCACACCAGCCGCCAGACTCTCGACGGCGCCCAGCAGTTCGGCGCGCTCGGTCCCGACCACGACGGCCCGGTGCTCGAACACCGAACGCGTCGTCGCCAGCGACCATGCCACCTCCGCCGGCTCCGACTCCGGCCGCGCGGCGACCCACTCCCGCAGCCGCTCCGCCTGGGCCGTCAGCCCCTCGGCCGTCTTGCCCGACACCAGCCACGCGCCGGCCCCGGACACCACCGGCGCCGTCTCCGGCGCCTGGTCGGCCTCGGCGGCGGCCTCGGCGGTCGGGGCCTCCTCCATGATGATGTGGGCGTTGGTGCCGCTCAGTCCGAAGGAGGAGATGCCCGCCCGGCGGGTGCGTTCCCCGGCCGGCCACGGCACCGACTCCGTCAGCAGCTCCACCTCACCGGCCGCCCAGTCCACGTGCGGCGACCGCTCGTCGGCGTGCAGGGTCCTCGGCAACTGCTCGTTCTGCAGCGCCAGCACCATCTTGATCACACCGGCCACACCGGCGGCCTGCTGGGAGTGGCCGATGTTGGACTTCACCGAGCCCAGCCACAGCGGCCGGCCCTCCGGCCGGTCCTGGCCGTAGGTGGCCAGCAGCGCCTGCGCCTCGATCGGGTCGCCCAGCGTCGTACCCGTACCGTGCGCCTCCACCACGTCCACATCCGCGGCCGACAGCCGGGCACTGGCCAGCGCCGCCCGGATCACCCGCTGCTGCGACGGACCGTTCGGCGCCGTCAGACCGTTGGACGCACCGTCCTGGTTGACCGCCGAACCACGCACCACCGCGAGCACCTTGTGCCCGTTGCGCAGCGCGTCCGACAGCCGCTCGACGACGACCATGCCGGCGCCCTCGCCCATCCCCATGCCGTCCGCCTGGGCGGAGAACGCCTTGCAGCGCCCGTCCTCGGCCAGGCCGCGCTGCCGGGAGAAGCCGACGAAGCCCATGGTGGTGGCCATGATCGTGACGCCGCCGGCCAGCGCCAGCGAGCACTCGCCGGCCCGGACGGCCTGACAGGCCAGGTGCAGCGCCACCAGGGAGGAGGAGCATGCCGTGTCGACGGACACCGCCGGGCCCTGGAGCCCGAGCAGGTAGGAGATGCGGCCGGACATCACGCTGGCCGCACCACCGGTCATGAGGTGCCAGTCGAGGCCCTCCATGTTCTGCAGGGACTGGTGCGCGACGTAGTCGGAGGGGGCGACGCCGACGAACACGCCGGTCTGCGAGCCCCGGAGCGCGGCCGGGTCGACCCCGGCCCGCTCCAGCGCCTCCCAGGAGGTCTCCAGCAGCAGCCGCTGCTGCGGGTCCATCGCCAGCGCCTCACGCGGGCTGATCCCGAAGAACCCCGCGTCGAAGCCGGCCGCGTCCCGCAGGAACCCGCCTTCGACCACGTAGGACGTGCCCTGGTGGTCCGGGTCGGGGTCGTAGACGCCCTCGGTGTCCCAACCCCGGTCCCCCGGGAAGCCGGAGATCGCGTCCCCACCGGCGGCGAGCAGCTCCCACAGTTCCTCGGGAGTCGTCACGCCGCCGGGGAACCGGCAGCTCATGCCGACGATCGCCAGCGGCTCCGAGGCCGCCGAGACGAGCTGGCGGTTGCGCTGCCGCAGCCGCTCGGTCTCCTTCACGGAGGCGCGCAGCGCTTCAAGGAGCTTGTCGGCCTGTCCGGTCATCGCTGCCTCCACGCATCGAGCTTCATCAACATCACTCCGCCTCGCCGTCCAGGGCCAGACGGATCAGGCTGTCGGCGTCCAACGCGTCGATGTCCTCGACGTCTTCGCCCTGGTCGCCCATCAGGGCGTCGTCACGGACGTCGGCGAGCCGCATCAGCGCCTCCATGAGCCCGGCGTCACGGAACCTGGACAGCGGCACGGTCGCGAGCGCCTTCCGGAGTTTCTCCTCGGCGGCGTCCGTCCCGCCATGTTCAACCAGCTCCGGCAGCAGCTTCTCCTGCAGGAACGCGGCCAGTTCCGTGGGGTTGGGGTAGTCGAACACCAGCGTGGCCGGCAGTCGCAGCCCGGTGGCGGTGCTGAGGCGGTTGCGCAACTCGACCGCGGTGAGGGAGTCGAAGCCCAGGTCGGTGAAGGCCCGGGTGGACTCGATCGCCTCGGCGGAGTTGTGCCCCAGCACGGCGGCCACGTGGGACCGGACCAGGTCGATGAGCAGGCGCGTCCGCTCCTGCTCGGACAGCCCGGACAGCTGCTGGCGCAGCGAGTCCGCGCCGACGGCTCCCGAGGCCGCGCTGCGCCGTCCCGTCCCGGCGGCGACCAGGGCCCGCCACAGCGGCGGGACCTCCGCGCTGCGGGCGGCCTGCGCCCGCAGCCCGGCCAGGTCCAGCTTGGCCGGCACCAGCACCGCCTCGTCCCGGGCGAGGGCCAGGTCGAGCAGGGCCAGGCCCTCCTCCGCGCTCAGCGCCGCGACACCGCCGCGGTTGATGCGGGCCCGCTCGGACTCGCTCAGCCGCCCGGTCAGCGCGCTGGCGTCGGCCCACAGGCCCCAGGCCAGCGAGGTGCCCGGCAGGCCGGCCGCCCGGCGGTCGGCCGCCAGCGCGTCCAGGAACGCGTTGGCCGCCACGTAGTTGCCCTGGCCGGGGCTGGAGAAGGTCGCCGCGGCCGAGGAGAACAGGACGAACTGCTCCAGGTCCAGGCCGCGGGTCAGCTCGTGCAGGTTCCACGCGCCGTCGACCTTCGGCCGCATCACCGCGGCCACCCGCTCCGGGGTCAGCGAGGCGATCGTCGCGTCGTCGAGGACACCGGCCGTGTGGACGACGGTCGTCAGCGGGGCCTCCGCCGGGACCGTCGCCAGGACGCCGGCCAGGGCGTCGCGGTCGGCGGCGTCACAGGCCGCGATCCGTACCCAGGCACCGAGCTGCGCCAGCTCCGCGGCCAGCGCGGCCACGCCCGGGGCGGCCGGGCCCGAACGGCCGGTCAGCACCAGCCCGTCCGCGCGCCCGGTGGCCGCCAGGTGCCTGGCCACCAGACCGCCCAGGGTGCCCGTACCACCCGTGACCAGTGCCGACTTGCCGTGCTCGCCGTCCTTGCGGGGTGTGTGCAGCTCGGCGGGGACGGTGAGGACCAGCTTGCCGGTGTGACGCGCCTGCTGCATGAAGCGGAACGCCTCCCGCGCCCGCCGCACGTCCCAGGCCCGCACCGGAAGCCCGGTCAGCTCACCGGCGGTGAGCAGTCCGACGATCTCGCCGAGCATCGCGCCCAGCCGCTCCGGGCCGGCCTCGCCCAGGTTGAAGGGCCGGTAGCCGACCCCCGGGTGCTCCGCCGCGAGGACGTCCGCGTCGCGCAGGTCGGTACGGCCCATCTCGACGAACGTCCCGCCGCGCGGCAGCAGCCGCAGCGACGCGTCCGTCAGCTCGCCCGCCAGCGAGTTGACGACGATGTCGACACCCTCACCGCCGGTGGCGGCGAGGAAGGCCGCCTCGAACCCGGCATCGCGGGAGGAGGCGATGTGTGCCTCGTCCAGGCCCAGCCCGGCCAGCACCGGCCACTTGGCCTGGCTCGCCGTGGCGAACACCTCCAGGCCCAGGTGCCGGGCGATCCGGATCGCGGCCATGCCGACACCACCGGCACCGGCGTGCACCAGCACCCGCTGACCGGCCTTCGCACCGGCCAGATCCACCAGGGCGTACCAGGCCGTCATGAACGCGCTCGGGACGGCGGCCGCCTCGGCGTAGGACCAGCCGGCCGGAATCCGCACCAGCTGGCGCGCATCCGTCACGGCGACCGGGCCGAACGCGCCCTCCGCGACACCCATCACGCGGTCGCCGACGGCCAGTCCGGTGACGCCGGGGCCCGCTTCGACCACCGTTCCGGCGATCTCGCTGCCCATCACACCGCCGCCCGGGTACATGCCCAGGCCGATCAGCACATCGCGGAAGTTCAGACCCGCCGTACGGACCGCCACCCGGACCTGACCGGCACCCAGCGGCCCACCCGCCTGCGGCGCCGCCACGAGGGCCAGGCCCTCCAGCGAACCGCCGGCATCCGGCTCCAGCCGCCACAGACCACCCTCGGGCACCGCCAGCTCACCCGCCGGACGGGCCAGCCGCCGGGCGTGGGCCGCGTTGCCGCGGACGGCCAGTTCCGGTTCACCGGTGGCGAGGGCCGTCGGCAGGACGGCTGCGGCCTGGTCGGTCGTGGCCCGGTCGCCGGTGGCGGGCAGGTCGACGAGGACCAGCCGGCCCGGGTTCTCCGACTGCGCCGAGCGCAGCAGACCCCACACCGCGGCAGCGGGCAGATCGGCGACCCGCTCACCGGCCGCGGCAGCCACACCCCCGCGGGTGACGACCACCAGCCGGGCATCCTCCAGACGCTCCTCGGCCAGCCAGCCCTGGACCAGGCCCAGCGCCTCACCGGCAGCCCGGCGGGCACCCTCGGCCGGATCACCACCCTCCAGGCCACCGGCACAGGCCAGGACCAGCACGGGCTCGATCTCCCCCGCTTCGGCGGCAGCGGCCACCTCGGCCAGATCGGCGAAGGACCGCACCGCAACACCGGACGCACTCAACGCCTCGGCCAGAGCGAACCGGTCGGCACCGACCAGCGCCCAGTCCCCGGACGGGGCCTCGGCAGCAGCGATCGGGGCCCACTCCACGGTGAACAGGGAGTCCACCGCAGCGTCCCTGGAACGGAGTTGGTCCGCTGCCACCGCACGGGTGATCAGCGAGGCCACCGACACCACCGGGGCTCCCGTGGCATCCGCCGCCGTGAGCGTCAGGCTGCCCTGGGCGTCACGGCGCAGCCGGGCCCGGAGAACGGAGGCGCCGCTCGCGTGCAGTTCCACACCCGTCCAGGCGAAGGGCAGCCGCACCGTCCCCGGCTCACCCTCCTCGCCACCGGCGACCAGGGCACTGGCGTGCAGCACCCCGTCCAGCAGCGCCGGGTGCAGACCGAACGAGCCCGCGTCCGCGGCGACATCCTCGGGCAACGCCACCTCGGCGAAGAGGTCCTCGCCACGGCGCCACACCGCCCGCAGCCCCCGGAAGGCGGGGCCGTAACCGTACGACGCGCCCGCGCCGGCCTCGTACACGCCGGTGACGTCCACGACCGTGGCGTCACGCGGAGGCCAGACCGCGAAGTCCTCCTCCGCGACAGCGCCACCCTCGGCCGCGACCACCACACCACTCGCGTGCTGCACCCAGCCCTGCTGCGCCTCGGCAGCATCCAGACGGGAGAACACCTCGACCGTCCGCCGCCCGTCCTCATCCGCGTCGGCGACGACAACCTGGACCTGGACGCCGGAACCGTCGGCGGGCAGCACCAGCGGCGCCTGGAGCGTCAGCTCCTCCAGCAGACCGCAGCCCACCTGGTCACCGGCCCGCACCACCATCTCCACGAACCCGGTACCCGGCAGCAGCACCGCCCCGCCGACCACGTGATCGGCCAGCCACGGGTGGCTACGCACCGACAACCGCCCGGTGCACACCAGACCCGCACCACCGGCCAGTTCGACCGCCGCACCCAGCAGCGGATGACCCACCGCACCCAGACCCAGGGACACCGCGTCCCCGCCCAGCGCCGGCGCAGCCGCACGCGGCCAGTAACGCTCGTGCCGGAAGGCGTACGTCGGCAGCTCGACCCGCTCGGCGGACGGCAGAACCACGCGCCAGTCGACGGGTGCGCCGCTCACGAAGGCCTCGGCCAGCGACGTGATCAGGCGCTGGGCACCGCCGTCGTCGCGGCGCAGGGTGCCGCAGACAGCGGCCGGCATCGACGCCGAGTCCAGCGCGACCTCTTCGAGGGTGTCGTTCATCGCACCCATCAACACCGGATGCGGAGTGACCTCCACGAACACCTGGTGCCCCTGAGCGGCCAACGTCCGCACCGCACGGTCGAAGTGCACCGTCGCCCGCAGGCTCGCGTACCAGTAGGCGGCGTCCAGTTCCTCACCCGTCAGCGTCTCCCCCGTCATGGCGGAGACCATCGGGACACGGCCCCTCCGGGGGCTGA
Organism: Kitasatospora sp. NPDC096128; assembly: GCF_040303105.1. Classification (NCBI taxonomy): domain Bacteria; kingdom Bacillati; phylum Actinomycetota; class Actinomycetes; order Kitasatosporales; family Streptomycetaceae; genus Kitasatospora; species Kitasatospora sp. NPDC096128. Next base: position 6,069 of record NZ_JBEOSP010000086.1, read on the forward strand.
CCCCGGCGAGAACAGCGGTGATCTCCGCTTCGAGACGGTCCACCTGCGCGGAGTGCGAGGCGTAGTCCACCGCGACCAGCCGGGCACGCACGCCCTCGGCCTCGAACTCCGCCTTCAGCTCCTCCAGACCCTCCGGATCACCCGAAACCACCACGGCGGAAGGCCCGTTGACCGCCGCCAGCGACAGCCGCTCACCGAAGCGCGCGATCCGCTCCTCCACCACTGCGGCCGGGCTGCTCACCGACAGCATCCCGCCCAGACCCGCCAGCACCTTCAGCGACTGGGAGCGCAGCGCCACCACCCGGGCACCGTCCTCGATGCTGAGCATCCCGGCGACGGTCGCCGCAGCGATCTCACCCTGCGAGTGACCGACGACCGCATCCGGCGTCACCCCGGCGGCCTCCCACACCGCCGCCAGCGAGACCATCACGGCCCACAGCGCCGGCTGGACCACATCGGCGGCCTCCAGCGCGGGAGCGCCCTCGGCACCCGCCAGCACATCGGCGAGCTTCCAGTCCACGTACGGCGCCAGCGCCTGCGCGCACTCCGCCAGCCGAGCCGCGAACACCGGGCTCACCTCGGCGAGTTCACGACCCATACCGACCCACTGCGAACCCTGACCCGCGAACGCGAACACCGTCCGCGCACCCGGCCGCGCCACACCCGACACCACCGAACCCGACGGCACACCAGCCGCCAAGCTCTCGACGGCGCCCAGCAGTTCGGCGCGCTCGGTCCCGACCACGACCGCCCGGTGCTCGAACACCGAACGCGTCGTCGCCAACGACCACGCCACCTCCGCCGGCTCCAGCTCCGGTCGCACGGACACCCAGTCGTACAGCCGCTCCGCCTGCCCGGCCAGACCCTCGGCCGACCGGCCGGAGAGCAGCCAGGCCGAGGCCTCGCCGGGCTCGACGGCCTTGGCCACGTCGGCCCGGCCGTCGGCCCCGAACTCGCCGAACTCGCCGAACTCGCCGGAGTCACCGGACCCGGTCGGCTCGGCGACCGCGGGGGCCTCCTCCAGGATGACGTGCGCGTTGGTGCCGCTCAGGCCGAACGAGGACACGCCGGCCCGGCGCACCCGGCCGTTGACCGGCCACGGTGCCGCCTCGGTCAGCAGCTCCACCGCACCGGCCGACCAGTCCACGTGCGGCGACCGCTCGTCGGCGTGCAGGGTCCTCGGCAACTGCTCGTGCCGCAGCGCCATCACCATCTTGATCACACCGGCCACACCGGCCGCGGCCTGGGTGTGCCCGATGTTGGACTTCACCGAACCCAGGCGCAACGGACCGCTGTCGCCCCGCTCCTGGCCGTACGTCGCCAGCAGGGCCTGGGCCTCGATCGGGTCGCCCAGCTTGGTACCGGTGCCGTGCGCCTCGACCACGTCGATGTCGGCGGTCGTCAGCCCGGCGTTGGCGAGCGCCGCGCGGATGACGCGCTGCTGGGAGGGGCCGTTGGGCGCCGTCAGACCGTTGGACGCACCGTCCTGGTTGGTCGCGCTGCCCCGCAGCACCGCGAGCACCTGGTGCCCGTTGCGCCGCGCGTCCGAAAGCCGCTCCACCACCAGGACGCCCGCGCCCTCGGCGAAGCCCATGCCGTCCGCCGCCGCGGAGAACGCCTTGCAGCGCCCGTCCGCGGCGAGGCCGCTCTGCTCGCTGAAGCCGACGAAGCCCTCGGGGCTCACCAGGATGGTGACACCGCCGGCCAGCGCCATCGAGCACTCGCCCGAGCGCAGCGCCTGGGCGGCCATGTGCATCGCCACCAGGGACGACGAGCAGGCCGTGTCGACGGTCACGGCCGGGCCCTCCAGGCCCAGCGCGTACGACACCCGGCCGGACAGCACGCTCGTCGCGTTGCCGGTGATCAGGTGGGCCATGCCCTCGATGTCCGCGCCGTAGCCGTAGCCGGACGTGTACCCGCCGACGAAGACGCCGGTCGCGCTGCCGCGCAGCGACTCCGGGTCGATGCCGACCCGCTCCACGGCCTCCCAGGAGAGTTCGAGGAGCAGGCGCTGCTGCGGGTCCATCGCCAGCGCCTCACGCGGGCTGATCCCGAAGAACCCGGCGTCGAAGCCGCTCATGTCCTGGACGAAGCCGCCGGCCTGGACGTACGAGGAGTTGCCGAGGGCCTCCAGGTCCCAGCCGCGGTCCTCCGGGAAGCCGGAGATGCCGTCCCCGCCGGAGGCCAGCAGGGCCCACAGCCCGTCGGGGTCGACCACGCCGCCGGGGTAGCGGCAGGCCATCCCGACGATCGCGATCGGCTCGTCGGCGGCGATCACGGCGGGCACGGCCGCCGGGGCGTCGGCGCCGTCCGGCACGGACCCCAGCAGCTCCGCCTCCAGGTAGTCGGCCAGCGCCGCCGTGGTGGGGTAGTCGAACAGCAGGGTCGCGGGCAGCCGCAGGTCCGTGGCGGAGCTGAGGTCGTTGCGCAGTTCCACCGCGGTCAGCGAGTCGAAGCCGAGTTCGCTGAACGCGCGGTTGACCCCGACCGTGTCGGACGAGGCGTGGCCGAGCACGTGCGCGGCCTTGGCCTGGACGAGCTCGGTCAGCGCCCGGCGCTGCTCGGCCCGGCTCAGGCCGGCCAGGCGGGCCGCCAGGTCCTGCTCGACGGGTGCCGCCGGGACCTCGGCGAGCATCGCGCCCAGCCGGTGGATCTCCGGCAGGTCCCGCATCAGGGGGACCTGCAGCAGGCTCGCCGCCGACTGCGGCGCCGCGAGGATGACGGACCAGTCGATGTTCGTCACCGTCAGCACGGTGTCGCGGCCGTCCAGCGCCTCGCCCAGCGCGCGAACCGCGAGCTCCGGGTCCATCACGCCTTCCCACTGGTTGCGGGCCAGCCGCTGGCGCGCCGCCTCGGAGCCCTGCGCGACACCGGCCGCCCACGGGCCCCAGGCCACGGCGAGCGCGGCCAGGCCGCGGCTGCGCCGGTTCTCGGCCACGGCGTCCAGGTAGGCGTTGGCCGCACCGTAGTTGGCCTGGCCGGGGCCGCCGGTGGTGGCCACCACGGAGGAGAACAGGACGAAGGCGTCCAGGTCCAGGTCCGCGGTCAGCTCGTCGAGGTGGGCCGCGCCGGCGGCCTTGGCCGCGAGCACCGACTCCAGGCGGGCCGCCGAGAGGCCGTCGATCACGCCGTCGTCGAGCACCGCCGCCGTGTGCACCACCGTGCCCAGCGCGGGGCCGGTCGCGGCGATCCGCTCCAGCAGCCCGGCCAGGTGCGACCGGTCGGCCGCGTCACAGGCCACCACCTCCACGCCGGTGCCCCGGGTGGCGAGTTCGGCCGCCTGGGCCGCGACGCCGGCGGCACCGGCACCGGACCGGCTGGTCAGCACCAGTCGCTCGATGCCGCGTCCGGCGAGCCAGCGGGCGACGTACCCGGCGAGTGCACCGGTACCACCGGTGATCAGCGCGGTTCCGTTCGTCGGCTCCCAGGTCCCGGTCACCGCCGGCTGGGGGGCGTGGGTCAGCCTGCGGCCCACGATCCCGGCCGGCCGCAGCGCGGCCTGGTTCTCGTCGCAGCCGGCCAGCACGGTCACCAGCTGCGCGCCGGTCCGCTCGTCCAGGACGGGCGGCAGGTCGATCAACCCGCCCCAGCGGTCCGGGTATTCGAGTCCGACGACGCGGCCGAAGCCCCAGACCTGCGACTGCAGCGGGCTGGTCAGCACCTCGCTCGGGGAGGTGGCGACGGCGCCGCGGGTGAGGATCCACAGCGGGGCGAGGACCTCGGCGTCGCCGAGGGCCTGCACCAGGCCCAGGCTGGCGGCCAGACCCACGGTCACCACGGGGTGGGCGGGCAGGCGCGTCTCGTCGGTCGCGAGCAGCGACAGCACGCCGGACACCGCGGCGGTGCCCTGCTGCGCCGCCTGGATCAGCGCGGCGATCTCGGTCCGGTCGACGGTGCCGGCCGGGACCTCGACGAAGACGACGTCGGCCCCGCGGGAGGACAGCGCCGCCACGCAGCCCTGGGCCACGTCGCCGTCGATCTCCCCGGCGGGCAGGACGACCAGCCACCGGCCCGACAGTCGGGCGAGGCCGCCGGGCTCGGTCGCCGGCGACCAGGTGATGCGGTAGCGCCACGCCTCGGTCAGCGAGCGGTCGCGCTCGCGGCGGCGCCAGGACGCCAGGGCGGGCAGGACGGCGCTGAGTTGCCGCTGGTCCTCGATGGCCAGCGTGTCGGCGATGCGGGCCAGGTCGCCGCCCTCGACGGCGGCCCAGAACTCGGCCTCCGCCTGGGTGCTCGCACCGTCACCGCCCAGCAGGGGCACGGGTACCTCGGCGGCCTGCAGCCAGTACCGCTGGTGTTCGAAGGCGTAGGTCGGCAGGTCCACCGGCTCGGCGGCCGGCAGCACGGACTTCCAGTCGACCGCAAGACCACCGACGTAGGCCTGCGCCAACGCCGTCAGCAACCGGGCCGCACCCGCGTTCTCACGCTCCAGGGTGCCGACCGTCAGTACGTCCGCGACACCCGCGTCCTCCGCCGTCTCCGCCACCGCCGCGGTCAGCACCGGATGCGTCGACACCTCCACGAACGACCCGTACCCGCCGCCCAGCAGCGTACGGACGGCCTCCTCGAAACGGACCATCCGCCGCAGATTCGCGTACCAGTACCCGGCGTCCACCTCGGTACCGGTGAGCCACTCGCCGGTCACCGTCGAGACCATCGGCACCCGGCCCGCCCGCGGCGCGATCCCCGCCAACTCCCCGGCCAGCACCGCCTCCAACGGCTCCACCGCCGGGGAGTGCGCGACGAAGTCCGTCGCCGGGATCCGCCACCGCAGCACCTTGCGCGAGGCCAGCTCACGCTCGAACTCCGACAACGCCTCCGGCTCACCCGACACCACGACGGCCGCCGGGCCGTTCACCGCCGCCACCGACAGCCGCTCACCGAAGCCGTCGACGATCTCACGCACCGCCGCCGACGGCATCACCACCGACACCATCGAACCCTGCACCGACAGACCCGTCAGCGCCCGCGCCCGGACGGCCACCACCCGGGCGGCATCCTCCAGCGACAGCATCCCGGCCACCGTCGCCGCCGCGATCTCACCCTGCGAGTGACCCACCACCGCATCCGGCGTCACCCCCGCGGCCTCCCACACCGCCGCCAGCGACACCATCAGAGCCCACAGCACCGGCTGCACCACATCCGCCGTGTCCAGCCCCGGAGCACCCTCCACACCCTCGACGACCTCGGAGAGCCTCCAGTCCACGAACGGCGCCAACGCCGCCTCGCACTCCGCCAACCGCGCCGCGAACACCGGCGACGACGCCAGCAACTCCCGGCCCATCCCGACCCACTGCGCACCCTGACCCGCGAACACGAACGCCGTCCGACCACCCGAACGCGCGACCCCGGAGACCACCGAAGCGGACCGCGTACCCGCGACCAGCCCCCGCAGCCCGGACACCAGCTCGCCGGGCTCGCCACCGACCACGACCGCCCGGTGCTCGAACACCGAACGCGTCGTCGCGAGCGACCACGCCACCTCCGCCGGCACCAGCTCAGGACGCGCCGACACCCAGCCGGCCAGCCGCTCCGCCTGCCCCGCCAGCGCCTCCGCCGTACGACCCGACACCAGCCACGCCGCCGGCCCGCCCTCGACCACCGCGGGAGCGGCCGGAGCCGCCTCGACCTCGGTGTCCACCGGTCCGCCGTCCGCGACCGGGGCCTCCTCCAGGATGAGGTGCACATTGGTGCCGCTCATCCCGAAGCCGGAGACACCGGCCCGGCGTACGTGCTCCCCGGTGGGCCACGCCACCGGCTCGGTCAGCAGCCGTACCTCGCCCGCCGACCAGTCCACGTGCGGGGTCGGCTCGTCCACGTGCAGCGTCTGCGGCAGCTGCTCGTTCTGCAGCGCCAGCACCATCTTCATCACACCCGCCACACCGGCGGCCGCCTGGGTGTGCCCGATGTTCGACTTCACCGACCCCAGCCACAGCGGCCGGCCCTCCGACCGCTCCTGGCCGTAGGTGGCGATCAGCGCCTGCGCCTCGATCGGGTCGCCCAGTGTGGTCGCCGAACCGTGCGCCTCCACCACGTCGACCTCGTCGGCGCGGACCCCGGCGTTGGCCAGCGCCGCGCGGATGACGCGCTGCTGCGAAGGACCGTTCGGGGCGGTCAGACCGTTGGACGCACCGTCCTGGTTGATCGCACTGCCGCGGATCACCGCGAGCACCTGGTGCCCGTTGCGCCGGGCGTCCGACAGCCGCTCGACCACCAGCATGCCGGCGCCCTCGGCGAAGCCGGAGCCGTCCGCCGCCGCGGCGAAGGACTTGCAGTGCCCGTCCAGCGAGATGCCGCCCGCCTTGGCGAAGGCGACGAACACGCCCGGGGTGGCGGTGACGGTGGCACCGCCGGCGAGGGCGAGCGAGCACTCGCCGGCCCGCAGGGCCTGGGCGGCCAGGTGCAGGGCCACCAGCGAGGACGAGCACGCGGTGTCCACCGTCACCGCCGGGCCCTCCAGGCCGAAGGTGTAGGACAGCCGGCCGGAGAGCACGCTGGTCGCGTTCCCGGTCACCAGGTGCCCCTCGACGACATCGGTGCCCTCCAGCGGCACGTCGGTCGCGTACCGGGAGCTGTAGCCGCCGACGAAGGCGCCGGTCTGGCTGCCCCGCAGGGACGCGGGATCGATCCCGGCCCGCTCGAAGGCCTCCCAGGAGGTCTCCAGCAGCAGCCGCTGCTGCGGGTCCATCGCCAGCGCCTCACGCGGGCTGATCCCGAAGAACCCCGCGTCGAACGCGCTGGCGTCCTGCACGAACCCGCCGGCCTGGGTGTACTCCGAGCCTTCCGGGTCGGAGTCCGGGTAGAGGCTTTCGAGGTCCCAGCCGCGGTCGCGCGGGAACGGGCCGATCGCGTCCGAGCCGGAGGACAGCAGATCCCACAGCCCCTCGGGGCTGACCGCGCCGCCCGGGAAGCGGCAGGCCATCCCGACGATCGCGATCGGCTCGTCGGCGGCGATCACGGCGGGCACGGGCGCCGCGGACGCGGCGACGGCGGGCAGGTCGCCCGCCAGCTCCCCGCGCAGCAGCGCGGCCAGGGCGGCCGGCGTGGGGTAGTCGAAGACCAGCGTCGCGGGCAGCCGCAGGCCGGTCTCGGCGTTCAGGCGGTTGCGCAGTTCGACGGCGGTCAGCGAGTCGAAGCCGACGTCGGTGAACGGCCGGCCGGCGTCGATCGCGTCGGCCGAGGCGTGCCCCAGGGTGGCGGCGACGTGGGCGAGGACGAGGTCCAGCAGCACCCGGTCGCGCTCCGCGCCGGAGACCGCCGCGAGCCGCCGGCGCAGCGCGTCCGCCGCGTCGGCGCCCGCGCCGGGGGCGGCGGCCGAGGCCGTGGCACGCCGGACGGACACCCCGGCCAGGGTCCGCCACAGCGGCGGGACGTCGGCGCTGCCCGAGGCCTGTGCCCGCAGCGCGGCCACGTCGAGGCGGGCGGGCATCAGCACCGCCTCGTCGCGGCCCAGCGCGACGTCCAGGACGACCAGGCCGTCCTCGGCTCCGAGCGGGACGAAGCCCCGGTCGATGCGCGAGAGGGAGGTCCGGTCGAGGTTGCGGCCGATGCCGGATTCGTGCATCCAGGGGCCGAGTTGCAGCGACATGCCCGCGAGGCCCGCGGCCCGGCGGTAGCCCGCCAGCGCGTCCAGGAAGGAGTTGGCGCAGACGTAGCTGCCCTGGCCGGCCGCGCCGAAGGTCGACGCCGCGGACGAGAACAGGACGAAGTGCTCCAGGTCCAGGTCCCGGGTGAGTTCGTGCAGGTGCCAGGCCGCGTCGACCTTCGGCCGCATGACCGCGGCCAGCCGCTCCGGCGTCAGCGACGCGATCACGCCGTCGTCGACGACGCCCGCGGAGTGGACGACGGAGCCCAGCGGGCAGTCGGCCGGGACGGCCTCCAGCACCGCGGCCAGCGCGTCCCGGTCGGCCGCGTCGCAGGCCGCGATCCGGACCCAGACGCCCAGTTCCGCCAGCTCGGCCGCGATGGCGGCCACCCCGGCGGCTCCCGGGCCCGAGCGGCTGGTCAGCACCACGCCGCCGGCCCGTCCGGTCGCGGCCAGGTGGCGGGCAACCAGCGCGCCCAGGGTGCCGGTTCCGCCCGTCACCAGCAGCGAACGGGCCGCCGGAGCGGCGGTCGGCTCGCTCGGCCAGAGCACCGGCACCAGGTCGCCGGAGGGGCGGGTCAGCCGACGGCCGTAGGCGTCCTGTCCGCGCAGCGCCAGCTCGGGCTCGTCGGCGGCGACCACAGCGGGCAGCAGGGCGATCTGCTGCCCGGCGTCGACGGCGGACAGGTCGACCAGGAGCAGCCGGTCCGGGTTCTCCGCCTGCGCCGAGCGCAGCAGGCCCCGGACGGAGGCCGCGGCCAGGTCCGTCGCCGCCTCGCCGACCGCCTCCACGGCGCCGCGGGTGACGACCACCAGCCGCGCGCCGTCCAAGGCCGGCTCGTCCAGCCACTCCCGCACCAGCCGCAGCGCCTCGGCGCCGGCCCGCCGGACCGTCTCCGGGAGGTCGGTGCCCGTGTCGCCGTCGATGCTCGCGTCGTGGTCCACGCCGAGCAGGGCGTCGGCGCACACCAGCACCGTGCCCGGGCCGTCCTCGCCCGCCTCGACGGCGGCTGCCAGCTCGGCGGTGCCGGCGAAGGAGCGCACCTCCACGCCCGCCGCGGCCAGCCCGTCGACCAGGCCGAAGCGGTCGGCGCCGAGCAGCGCCCAGCTGCCGGCCGGAAGGTCGGACGGAACCACCCGGGTCCAGTCCTGGACGAACAGGGAGTCGCTCAACTCGTTCTGGGAGGAGCGCAGTTGGTCCATCGAGACCAGCCGCTTCACCAGCGAGCCGACCGTCACCACCGGGGCGCCGGTGGCGTCCGCGGCGGTCAGCGACAGGCCGCCCTGGGCGTCCTGGCGCAGCCGCACCCGCAGCACCGAGGCGCCGCCCGCGTGCAGCTCGACGCCGGTCCACGCGAACGGCATCGGCACCTGGCCCGGCTCGGCCTCGACGACCGGTGCGGCCAGCACCGAGGCGTGCAGGGCCGCGTCGAGCAGCGCCGGGTGCAGACCGAACGCGCCCGCCTCCTGCGCCGCCGGCTCCGGCAGCGCCACCTCGGCGAACACGTCCTCACCGCGGCGCCAGGCGGCCCGCAGGCCGTGGAACGCGGGGCCGTAGACCTCCGCGAGGTGCACCGGGTACAGGTCGGTGACGTCAACCGGCTCGGCGCCCTGCGGCGGCCACGCCGCGAGGTCCTCGTCGGCCTTCCCGGCCGTCAGGACGGGGGCGACCACGCCGCCCGCGTGCAGGACCCACGCCTGCTGCGCGCCCGCCTCCTCGGGGCGGGAGAACACCTCGACCCGGCGACGGCCCTCCGCGTCGGGCGCGGCCACGACGACCTGGAGCTGGACACCGCTCTTGTCGGCGGGCAGCACCAGCGGTGCGTGCAGGGTCAGTTCCTCCAGCAGGCCGCAGCCCACCTGGTCGCCGGCCCGCACCGCCAGCTCCACGAAGCCGGTTCCGGGCAGCAGGACGACCCCGCCGACCGCGTGGTCGGCGAGCCACGCGTGGGTGCGCAGCGACAGCCGGCCCATGCACACCAGGCCGGCGCCGCCGGCCAGTTCGACCGCCGCGCCGAGCAGCGGGTGGCCGACCGCGCCCAGGCCCAGCGACATCGGGTCGCCGCTGCCCGGGCGGGACGAGCGCAGCTCGCCCAGCGTCCCCTTCGGCCAGAACCGCTCGTGCTGGAAGGCGTAGGTCGGCAGGTCCACCTGGCCGGCGGCGGGCAGGACGGTCTTCCAGTCGACGGGGGCGCCGTTGACGAAGGCCTCGGCCAGCGAGGTGACCAGGCGGGTCGCACCGCCGTCGTCACGGCGCAGGGTGCCGCAGACGGCGGCGGGGACGGCCCCGGGGCCGGCGGCGCGGGTGGCCTCCTCCAGTGACTCCGTCACCGCGCCCAGCAGGACGGGGTGCGGGGAGACCTCCAGGAACACCCGGTGGCCCTGAGCGGCCAACGTCCGTACCGCACGGTCGAAGTGGACGGTCGCCCGCAGGCTCGCGTACCAGTAGCCGGCGTCCAGCTCCTCGCCCGTCAGCGTCTCGCCGGTCATCGCGGAGAGCATCGGGATACGGCCCTGACGCGGTGCCACGCTCGCCAGGACGGAACGGATCTCCGCCTCCAGGCGCTCGACCTGCGCGGAGTGCGAGGCGTAGTCCACCGCGACCAACCGGGCACGCACACCCTCGGCCTCGAACTCCGCCTTCAGCTCCTCCAGACCCTCCGG
>NZ_JBEOSP010000087.1:0-15270 GCF_040303105.1 Kitasatospora sp. NPDC096128
CGTGAGGCCGTCCGCTTCGGTGACGCGGCGAACGCCTTGCGTGCGGCCGGTGTGCGGACGTTCATCGAGATCGGCCCCGACGGTGTCCTCGCCGGTATGGGTCCGCAGACCCGCACCGGCACCGGCACCGATGCCGACGAGGCGGATGAGGTCTGGCTGCCGTTGCTGCGGCGTGGCCGGGATGAGCCCCGGGCCGTGCTGACGGCACTCGCGAAGGCGTATGTGCGCGGAGTGCCGGTCGACTGGGCCGCGCTCTACGCGGGCACCGGCGCCCGGCGGGTCGACCTTCCGACGTATGCCTTCCAGCGGCAGCGCTACTGGCTGAGCGTCACCGCCGGCAGTCGTGCCGAGGACCTCGGCCTCGGCACACCCACCCACCCGCTCCTGGGCGCGGCCGTCGAGCTGCCGGCCACCGGCGGCGTGGTGCTGACCGGGCAGCTGTCGCTGTCCGCACAGCCGTGGCTGGCCCAGTCGAGGGTGACCGGTAGGGCGGTGGTTCCCGCCTCGGCGCTGGTCGACATCGTGGTGCGGGCCGGTGACGAGGCGGGCTGCGGCCGGGTCGAGGAACTGACCGTCGAGTTGCCGGTGGTGCTGCCCGATCGCGGCGCGGTGCGGATCCAGGTGGCCGTGGGGGAGGCCGACCCTGCGGGGCTGCGGGAGGTCGGGCTGTTCGCCCGGGTCGCCGAGGGGGAGTGGGTGCGGCATGCGTCCGGCACCCTGGCCCCGGACGACGCGGACGGCGGCGCCGACGCGGGCGCGGAGACCTGGGCGGTGCAGTGGCCGCCGGCGGGGGCCGAGCCGGTCGACGTGGACGAGCTGTACGAGCGGTTGGCGGGTCTCGGGCATGCGTACGGGCCGGCGTTCCGTGCGGTACGGACGGCGTGGCGGCACGGGGACGAGGTGTTCGCCGAGGTGGCGCTGGCCGGGGGTACGGAGGTGTCCGGGTTCGGGGTGCACCCCGTCCTGCTGGACGCGGCCCTGCACCCGGCGGGCCTCGGCGCCGAGCGCGAGGGTGGCGGCGACGGCCTGACGCTGCCGTTCGCGTGGAACGGCGTGACGGTGCACGCGTCGGGCGCGCTGGTGGCGCGCGTGCGGGTGGCGCCGTCGGCCTCGGGCGAGGGCGTCTCGGTGGCCCTGGCCGACGAGGGCGGCCGGGCGGTCGCCTCGGTGGGGTCGGTGGTGTTCGGACCGCTTGCCGAGGGTGCTCTGGACCGGGCTGCGGGGGTGGTCCGTGACGGGCTGTTCCGGGTGGACTGGGTGCCGGTCGAGGCGCAGCGGGCGGCCGCGGGAACGGCTCGTCCGTGGGCGGTGCTCGGCGACGACGGCGGACTGGCGGTGCCCGGTGCCGTGGCGTACGCGGATGTGCCGGCGCTGGTCGCGGCGGTGGAGGCGGGTGCGGCGGCACCCGAGACGGTGCTGGTCTGCTGTCTCCCCACCACCGACGGCGGAGCGGACGCGGACGTCCCGGCGGCGGCCCGGGCCGCGGTGCTGGGGATGCTGGGCGCGGTCCGCGACTGCCTGTCCGCGGGCGCACTGGACGGTTCGCGGCTGGTCGTGGTGACCGAGCGCGGTGTGGACGCCGGCGGCGGCGCGGACGTGCGGTTGGAGAGTGCGGGCGTCGTCGGGCTGGTGCGTGCCGCGGCCGGTGAGCACCCGGAGCGGGTCGTGCTGGCGGATGTGGAGGTGCTGGCCGGCTCCGGGCCCCTGGTCGTGTCCGGTACGGCTCTGGCGGAGCGCGAGTTCGCGGTCCGCGACGGGGTCGTGCGGGTGCCGAGGTTGGCACGTGCGGCCGGCCCGGACGACGGCGGGGCTCCGGCCGCCGCCCGCCCGGGCGAGGTCCTGGTGACCGGGGCCTCGGGGGCGCTGGGCGGCCTGGTCGCCCGGCACCTGGCGGTGACCGGGCGGGCGGAGCGGCTGCTGCTGCTCTCGCGCCGCGGCGCGGCCGCGGCCGGAATGCCCGCCCTGGCCGCCGAGTTGGCGGGTGCGGGGACGGCGGTTCGGGTGGTGGCCTGCGACGCGTCCGACCGCGGGCAGCTGGCGGGTGTCCTGGACGGCGTGCCGCTCACCGGGGTGGTCCACACCGCGGGTGTGCTGGACGACGGCCTCATCGGGTCGCTCACCGCCGAGCGGGTCGAGCAGGTGGTGCGGCCGAAGGTGGATGCCGCCTGGCACCTGCACGAGCTGACCCGCCACCTGGAGCTGGACACCTTCACGCTGTTCTCGTCGGTGGCCGGTGTCTGGGGCACCCCGGGGCAGGCCAACTACGCGGCGGGTAACACCTTCCTGGACGCCCTGGCCGCCCACCGTCGCCATCTGGGCCTGCCCGCGGTGTCGTTGGCGTGGGGGCCCTGGGAGCAGGGGATGGCGGGCGAGCTGGTCGAGGCCGACCGTCGACGGATGGCCCGGCAGGGTCTGAAGCCGTTGCCGGCTGCCGAGGGGCTCGCCCTGCTCGACGCGTCCGCCCGGGCCGCCGATGCCCTGCTGGTGGCGGCGAAGCTGGACCTCACCACCCTGCGGCGCCCCGGGAGCGTGCTCCCCGACCTGCTGACCGGACTCGTCCGTCCTGGCCGGCGTACGGCGGGAGGCTCCGGTCCGGAGGCCGGGAGGAATCTGCTGAACCAGCTGGCCGCGCTCCCGCCCGAGCAGTTGGAGGACGCGGTCCTGAAGCTGGTGCTGAGCCAGGCGGCCCTGGTGCTCAACCGGCCCGGCGCCGAGTCCATCGAGGCCGGCCGCTACTTCCGCCAGCTCGGCTTCGACTCGCTGACCGCGCTGGAGTTCCGCAACCGGATCACGGGCGCGCTCGGGCTGCGGCTGCCCGCGGCGATCGTCTTCGACTACCCCACGCCGGTGGAGCTCGCCCGATACCTCCGGGACCGGATCGCCGAGCAGGAGATCGACTACGAGCCGGTGCTGAACGAACTCGACCGGCTCAGGTCGCTGCTGACCGGGATCGTCCGGCGGGGCGGGCAGAAGGGCAAGATCACCAGCCGTCTCGAACACCTGCTGGAGGAGTTCCGGGGGGCCGACGCGAGCGGTGCGTCCACCGACAAGGACGTCTCCTCGGACGAGGACATCATCGGGGCGACGGACGACGAGATGTTCGACCTGATCGAGAAAGAGCTGGGGATCTGAGGTCGGGCGGCAGCGGGACCACCGGCGGACCCAACGGACTGGCAACTGGTAGTAGAGGAGCGACGTGATGATTTCCGCGGAAGGGCGCAAGCCGGCGGATCCGGGCGGCGACGCGGGAGTCTCCCCCCGGGAGGAAGCGCTGTGGCTGTTCGAGTCGATGGTGCCGGGCACTCCCGTGAACAACCTGTCCGTGGCGTTCGCCGTCGCGGGCCGGCTCGACCCGCAGCGGCTGGAGACCGCGCTGGGCGCGGTGCTGCGGCGCCACGCGGCCCTGCGCACGGTCTACCGCGCCGAGGGAGCCCGGCTGACCAGGCGGGTGGTCGGCACGGAGGAGTTCCGGCTGGACCTGGTGCAGGTCGAGACGGCGGGCGGGCCCACCGAGGCCGACCTCGCGTCGGTGACGGCGGTGCCGTTCGCCCTGGACGGCGGGCCGATGCTGCGGGCGGCGCTCTTCCGCTCGCCGGACTCGGACCTCCTCTGCGTCACGGCGCACCACCTGGTCTTCGACGAGGAGTCCGCCCCCGTCCTCCTGGCGGACCTGGCGTCCGCGTACGAGGGCGCCCGTGACGACCCCGCCTTCGCCCCCGACCTTGACCCCGCCCCCGCCTTCGCCCCCGACCCTGGCCCCGCCCCCGACTCCGGCTCCGGCTCCGCCCCGAGCCGGGAGAGCCTCGCGTACTGGCGCGAGGAGCTGGCGGGCGCGACCACCGACAGCATGGAACTCTCCTGCACCGAGCCCGAGCCGGACCGGCCCACGCTCACCGCGGGGCGGGTCGACCACACCCTGCGGCCCCGGACGGTGGCCGGGGTCCGCCGCCTCGCCGCGGACCTCGGCGTCCCGGAGTCGGCGGTCCTGCTGGCCGCCTTCTACGTGCTGCTGGAAGCCTCCGGCGCCGGGCCGGACCTGCTGGTCGGTTTCCCGGTCGACGTCCGGCCGGAGCAGGCCGACCGCGCGATCGGTTACCACGTCAACCACGTGCCGCTGCGGCTGCGGCTGGACCGGGAGCAGAGCGTCCGCGATCTGGTGCTGCGCAGCCGCGAGCGGTTGGACGCGGCGGTGGCGCACGCCGACGTGGCCGTGGACGCGCAGCCGGACCTGATGCCCGCGGCGCACTCCGGCCGGCGGTCCCTGCCGTTCCGGCACGTGTTCGAGTACCGGAACGGGGGCGGCCCGGCCGCGTTCACCCTCGGCGGGCTGACGGCCACCCCGGTCCCGGCCCCGAGCGGCTTCGGCAAGTTCGACCTCCGGCTCTGCGCCACCTCGACGGACGACGCGGTGCTGCTGCACGCCGTCCACCGGACCGAGCTCCTCGAACGGGCCCACGCGGAACTGCTGTTGGCGCGTTTCGAGGCGGTGCTGGACTCGTTCGCGGCCGGCCCGGACCGCGCGGTCGCCGAGGTCGAACGGTGGAGCGAGCGGGACCGCGAGATCGTCCGGGCGGCGAACGACACCACTCGTCCGGTCGAGCCCGCCTCGGTGCTCGAAGCCGTTCATGCGCAGGTGCTGCGCTCGCCGGACGCCGTGGCCGTCGTCGAGGGCGGCCGTACGGTCGGCTACCGGCGGCTCTGGAACGCGGCCAACGCCGTGCGCGTCCTGCTCCGGGACGCCGGTGTCGGCACCGGCGACGTGGTGGCGGTGGCCCTGCCGCGCGGGCCCGAGCTGGTCGCGGCCGTCCTCGGGACGTGGCTGGCGGGCGCGGCGTACCTGCCCGTCGACACCGCCCATCCCGAGGAACGGATCCGCTACCAGCTCTCCGACTCGGCCGCGCGGGTGCTCGTGGCGCCGGCGGACACGGCCGACGACCTGGCGTACGTCGCGGAGGACGGCACGCTCGTGCTGGCCGTGCCGCCGGTCGAGCAGCTCCCGGAGCCGGGCACGGCCGACGCGGACGCCGACGCCGGCCCCGTGACCGTGGACCCGAAGGCCTGCGCGTACCTGATGTACACCTCGGGCTCGACCGGCCGGCCCAAGGGGACCCTGATCGACCACGCGGCCCTGGGCAACGCGGTCGCGCACTTCGCCGAGCAGTTCGGAGCGACGGCGGGCGACACCACGCTGTGGACGACGACGTTCGCGTTCGACATCTCCGGCCTCGAACTGTTCGTGCCGATGGTCACCGGCGGCCGTCTGGTGTCCGCCCCCGACCGGGCGCGCAGCGACGGCCGGCTGCTACGGGAGCTGATCGAGGAGCACGGGGCGCGGTTCGTCCAGGCGACGCCGACCACCTGGCGGCTCGTCATCGACCGGGTGGCGGAGTGCCTGCGCGGCCGGGCCGTCATCGTGGGCGGGGAGCCGGTGCCGCTCTCCCTGGCCCGGCGGCTGGTCGCCGCGGGCTGCGTGCTGCACCACGTGTACGGACCGACCGAGACGACCATCTGGTCGACGTCGCGCGTCCTCGTGGCGGAGCCGAAGGGCCGCCTCGATGTGGGCAGCCCGATCCGCAACACCAAGGTCCACGTGGTCGACGGGCACGGTCGCGAGCTGCCGGTCGGGGTCCGCGGCGAGCTCTGCATCTCGGGCACCGGCGTGGCGATCGGCTACCACGGCCGTCCGGACCTCAACGCGCAGCGCTTCGGCGAACACCCCGAGTACGGCCGGTTCTACCGGACCGGCGACGTGGCCTGCTGGCGCGCGGACGGCAGGCTCGACCTGTTCGGCCGCAGTGACCGCCAGGTCAAGCTGCGCGGCAACCGGATCGAACTCGGCGAGATCGAGGAGACCCTGCTGGCCCACCCCGGGGTCGGCGGCGCTGCGGTGATCATGGTCGGTGACCCGAGCGCGGACGCCGTGCTGATCGGCTGCCTGGAGCCGGCCGACGGCCCGATCGACATGGCGGGCGTCTGGGCCCACGCCCGCGCCCGGCTGTCCCGGTCCATGCTGCCGGGGGACTTGGTGGCGGTCGACGCCATGCCGCTCAACGGCAGCGGGAAGGTCGACCACCCCGCACTGCAGCGGATGGTGGAGGCCCGGCGCAAGACCGCGGCCCGGCCGGGAGCGGGCCACCAGGGCCGCCAGGGTCCCCAGGACCACCAGGGCCGTCAGGACCACCAAGAGGACCCGGGCCACCGGAACCACCGGAACCACCCGGACCGCGCACAGCGCCCGGAGCCGGACGGCCTGGACCACCTGACGGCCGAGCTGACCGGCCTGTGGCGGACCATCCTGCGGGACGAGGGCCTCGACGCCGACGCGGACTTCTTCGCCTCCGGCGGCAACTCCATGCTCGCCGCACTCGCCATGCAGGAGTTCCAGAACAGCAGCGGAGTGTCGATCAGCCTCGCGGAGGTGTTCGAGCGCCGCACCCCACGGGCGCTGGCCGCCGTCGCCCATGAGGCGGCGCGCCGGACGGACGAGGTGGCAGCGGCGGCCGACTGACCGGAGACGGGAATCCGGAGCCCGATCCGCGCGAAGGCCCTGCGGGACGTCCCGCAGGGCCTTCAGAACGCTGCCGTGACCAGGGCGGCTCTCACTGCTCCTCCTGCTCGTCGGCGCCGAGGTAGGCGAGGACGGCCCGGACCCTGCGGTTGGTGTCGTCGTCGTTGGCCAGCCCGAGCTTCGAGAAGATCGTGGTCGTGTACTTGCTGATGGAGCCTTCGCTGAGGAACAGCTGGTTCGCGATCGCGGTGTTGGAGAGCCCCTCGGCCATCAGCGCGAGGACCGAGCGCTCCCGCTCGGTGAGGGTGGCGAGCGGGTCGGCCCGGTTGGGCCGGCCCAGCAGCTTGGCGACGACGGTGGGGTCGAGGGCGGTGCCGCCCTCGGCGATGCGGTGGACGGCGTCCATGAACTGGTCGGCGTCCAGGACGCGGTCCTTCAGCTGGTAGCCGATGCCACCGTGTCCGTCGGCGAGCAACTCCCGTGCGTACAGCTGCTCCACGTGCTGGGAGAGGATCAGCACCGGCAGGCCGGGGACGGCCCGGCGCGCGGTGAGCGCGGCCTGGAGTCCCTCGTCGGAGAAGGTGGGCGGGAGCCGGACGTCCACGATCGCCGCGTCCGGCCGGAGGTCGACCAGGGCGGTGAGCGCGGCCGGCCCCGAGTCGACGGCTGCGACGACGGTGTGGCCGTACGCCTCGACGAGGCGTACCAGCCCGTCGCGGAGGAGGAACAGGTCTTCGGCTACGACAATTCGCACGGTACCGCCACGGTGATGTGAGTGGGTCCTCCGGCGGGGCTGTCGATCTCCAGGCGTCCGCCGAAGGCGGCCATCCGTCGTTCGATGCCGCTCAGCCCGGAGCCTGTGGATGCGGCGGCTCCGCCGATTCCGTCGTCGCTCACGGTAGCAGTGAGCGTTCGTGCCGCGTACGTGAGCTCCACCTTCACCCGCTCGGCGCGGGAGTGCTTGGCCACGTTCGCCAGCAGTTCGGCGACGGAGAAGTAGACGGCCGACTCCAGCGGGCGTTCGGGCCGCGAGGGCACCTGGCTGTAGACGTCGATCGACACGGAGGAGTCGAGGGCGAGGGCCCGCAGGGCGTCGACCAGGCCGCGCTCGGCGAGGACGGGCGGGTTGATGCCGCGGACGAGCGAGCGCAGTTCGGCGAGCGCGGTGGCCGAGGTGGCCCGGGCCTCGGCGAGTATCGCCTTCGCGGCGTCGGGGTTGGTGTCGACGAGCCGCTCGGCGGCGCCCATCGACATGCCCATGGCCACCAGTCGGGCCTGGGCCCCGTCGTGCAGGCCCCGCTCGATGCGCTCCAGCTCGACCGCCTGGGTGTGGGTCAGGTCGGCGCGGATGGCCTCCAGCTCCTCGACCCGCCGGCCGAGCCTGGTGCTGGGGACCGGTCCGAGGAAGCGGCGGCCGATGGGGAGCAGGACCCGCCAGGCGAAGGGGGCGCCGGCCAGGCCGGCCACGATGACGGCGATGCCGTAGCCGGTGAGCTCGGGCGTCAGCGCCATGTAGCAGCCGTAGCCGACCGCGAGCAGGGGCAGGGCCGCGACCGGCAGCACGGTGACCGTGGCGACCAGGGCCCACAGGCCGTCCCAGTGCAGCTGGGGGTCGTGGAAGCGGGCCTGCATCTTGGCCTTTCGGCGGGCCTCCCGCTCGGACTTGTGGTACTCGTGGCCGTCCCACCAGAAGCCGGTGGCCATCCTGGTGACCGGCGGGACCTGGCGGTAGGTCACCTCGTAGTCCAGGCCGAGCCAGGACGCCGCGCACCGGCGGGCGGCCGTGGCGAGCGCCCGGCTGGTCAGCGGGTGCACCACCCACAGGGACACGGTGACCCAGAGGATCACCATCAGGGTCTCCCCGAGGGTCGCCAGCATGCTGACGGCGAAGGGGGCCGACAGCCCGTCCGACCAGGAGTAGGCGAGCGCCGATCCCCCCACCCCGACGGGAACGGCGACCAGGGCCATCACGCAGGTGAGTGCGGTCAGCACGGCGGACCGGTACAGACCGAGTCCGATCTCGGCGCCCCATCGCAGGGGATCGACTCCCTGATGTCTCCTCATCGGCCACTTCCTTTCGCAGGGATGATCATTGTGTCAGCCGGGACCGGGACCGGGGCCGGAAGCCGCCCGGAACGACGGATGGCCGGAACCCGAGAACGGTCCGGCCATCAGGATCGTGGAGCTGGTCCCCGGGGCGTCACTTCTTGTTGGGCGCCGGGAAGACGCCGCTCAGCGCGGAGCCGCGGGTGATGACCGCGACGGCGATGATGGAGAGCGCGGACAGGCCCTGGAGCACGGCGTACCAGGCCGGGCAGAGGCCGGGGATCAGGTCCACCGCGATGATCGCGATCGGCATGATCGTGGCGACGGTGCGCAGCCGGTCGAAGGCCTTGTACTCGCCCTGGGCGGCGCGGGCGGTGAACCGGTGGAGCAGGAAGGTGATCAGGAAGAGGATCGCCCCCCGGACCCACATGAACGGGCTGGCCTCGTGGCCGGTGAACGCCATCACGGCGACGGTGCCGAGGACGATCGCGCCGATCGCGCCGAAGAGGGTGATGCACTTCGAGATGTTCCCGAAAGCGTCCTGGACGCGGGAGCTGCCGAGCGCGGTGGTGCCGGTGATGTTGTCGGTGTTGGCCATGGTTCCTTCTCCTCCGAGTCGTTGTGTCTACGACAATAGGGATCCGCGGGGCGGCCCGACATGGGTCTGTCCGCACGGACGGGTGGGTCTAGGCCCACTCCTGGGCCGACCTCCCGAAATCGGTGTTCACGCTGTTCAACTGCGGTGTGCCGGGCGGGACATCGCTACCGTCACGAGCACACCCGGCCGCCACCCGTGGCCCACCCGCGCGCCACCCGCGCGCCGCCCGGCGCGGACGGCGACGGCCCCGCGACCGCCCAGACTCGCTGGGCCGTCGCGGGGCCGTCGGGGGAGGGAGGCAGCGCCGGCGCCTCCCTGGCTCCGGCGGACCGTCAGCCGGCGGTCCGGGCGTGCTCCTGCCGGAAGTGCTCGACGAGGACCGCCATCACGTCCTTGCTCCGCTCGCTGATGAAGAAGTGCCCACCGGGGAACACCCGCAGGTCGAGCGGCGACGTCGTGTGGATGGCCCAGGCATTCGCCTCGCCGAGGGTCGTCTTGGGGTCGTTGTCGCCGGTCAGCACGGTGATCGGGCAGTCCACGACGGCCTCGGGCTCGCAGCGGTACGCCTCGATCGCCTTGTAGTCGGCCCGCAGCGCGGGCAGCGCCGCCCGCATCATCTCCTCGTCCCCGAGCAGGGCCGAGGCGGTGCCGCTCAGTCGGCGCACCTCGGCCAGGATCGCGTCGTCGCTGCGGAAGGTCTCCTCCTGCCGGAACGTCGAGGGCGCGCGGCGGCCGGAGGCGAACAGCCGTACCGGGGTGGTTCCGTCGGCCTCGAAGCGGCGGGTCAGCTCGAAGCCGATGGCGGCTCCCATGCTGTGGCCGAGGAAGGTGAGCGGGAGCTCAGGCTGTCGCCGGAGCACCTCGTAGAGGCGGTCGACGAGGACCGTCAGGTCGTCGATGGGCTGTTCCATCCGACGGTCCTGCCGGCCGGGGTACTGGATGGCGAGGACGTCGACACCGGGGCCCATCGCCGCGGAGACCGGAAGGTAGAAGGATGCCGAACCGCCCGCGTGCGGGAGGCACACCAGTCGAGCGGTCGGGCTGTCGGCAGGATGAAAGCGTCGCAACCACAGTTCATCTCCGGGCGAAGGCCGAGACATGCCACTCCAGAAGGTAGTCACACCGGATCGTCAAATCGAGGTCCGAACATAGCAAGGGCCACCGCCCGCGGTTCCCGCTCAACTGTGGGGAACAAGGCAGTTGAACGGGTGACCGGGCGGGCGGCCCGGCTGGTATCAATTTGGAGCGAGGGAACGTGGCTGCCTGTTGCGTTGTCCCGATGATCCCGGTCTTTTTCCGAAATACGCGGCGACATTGAGAGGTGACGTACATGGGGCACAAGTTCTCCCTGGTCCTCAGCCGGGAGATCACCGACGAGGAGTCGGCGGTCCTGGGCGATGGTTTCGAGGGGGCGGTCTTCTCGACCGACGCGCTTCCGACCGATGCCGAGGTCACGGTCACGAGGATCGACTTCGACGACGAGGTCTCGCCCTCCCTGGCCGAGGCGATCGAGTCGGCCCTTGAGTCGGTCAAGACGGTTCCGGACCTCACCGTTCCCGGCCTGAGCGTCCCGGCCGTGCCGCAGGCGCCGGCCGAGGAGCAGGCCGACGAGGAGGCGTAGCCGATCGGCGTGGAGTGATGCCCGCCGAGACGGCGGAGGGTGTGAACGCGCTGGAGCCCCGGCCCAGGGGTGGACTCTCGAGTCGACCCGGGCCGGGGCTCCAGCGCGTTCGCGCCGGTCGAACGGGGTGCGGCGGCCCAGGGCGGGGCCGGTCGGGCAGGGGGCCGGGCAGGGGTCCCTTAAGTCGCGTGAGGGGACCCCTAAGTCCCCCGGCGGCGGGCCCCAGGGGGCAGTAGGGGCTGCTAGCGTGTGAATCGAGTTAATTCGATAGCAATCGGACCGTCAATTGACCAGTTTCTGTGTTTCGCTGCTGCGATTGATACGCCCGAGCGGCCACGGGGGTGCGATATGAGCCTGCTTGCTCAGAGTGTAATGCCGATAGCAATTGATGGGAACTGGGCCGACGGTCCGGAAATCGTAGCGGTGCCCATTATGGATGTCCTGCCCGGGGATTCTCCGCGACTGGAGGGCGAGGACAAGGTCCACGTCCTGCGGTTGGCGGCCCTGGAGATCCCGCTGCCGCCGATCCTGGTCGACCGGCGGACGATGCGGGTGATCGACGGGATCCACCGTCTGATGGCGGCCTCCCTCAAGGGCCGGAAGACGATCGACGTCAGGTTCTTCGAGGGCAGCCGCGAGGAGGCCTTCCTCCGGGCGGTCGAGGCGAACGTCGAGCACGGACTGCCGCTGTCGCAGGCCGACCGCACCGCGGCCGCGCTGCGCATCCTCAAGTCGCACCCGACCATGTCGGACCGCGCCGTCGCGAAGTCGACCGGCCTGGGGGCCAGGGCCGTGGCGGAGCTGCGTCGTTCCTCCGACGCGGTGCCGCCGTCGAACTTCCGGGTCGGGCGGGACGGCAAGGTCCGCCCGCTGAACGGGGCGACGGGGCGGCTGCGGGTGGCGGAGCTGATCAGGGAGAACCCCGAGGCCTCGCTGCGCCAGGTGGCCCGGTCGGCCGGCGTCTCGCCCGCGACCGCGCTTGACGTGCGACGGCGGCTGGAGCGCGGCGAGGGCCCGCTCCCGTGCCCGCGGAACGCCCCGGGTGCCGCGGGCGGGTCCCGGAAGGAGAGCCGACCGGCGCCGGCCCCGCTGGTGGAGGAGCCGCCGTCGACCGTCACCCTGGAGAAGCTCATGCGCGATCCGTCGCTGCGCCAGAGCGAGCTGGGCCGGCGGTTGCTGCGCATGTTCAAGGAGAATGTGCTGGGCGCGCGGGAGATGTCGGACATCTGTGCGTCCGTGCCCTCGCACTGCATCGAGCTGATCATTCAGCTCTCCCGGCAGAACTCGCAGATCTGGGAGGAATTCGCCCAGGAACTGAACCGGCGGGCCCGGATCGTCAGCCCGGAATAGCGCGCCCGGAATGGCGTGCCCGGAATGGCGCGCCCAGGGTGGCGAACCCGGAATGGCGCGCCCCCGGAATGGCGCGCCCGGATTCAGGGGGCGGCGCGCCTGCTCACCAGGGCGAGGAACGCGTCGAGCGCGGCCTGGTCGACGCGCAGGTTCTCCGGCGTGACGCGGAGTTCCGCCAGCAGGGCGGTGACCTCGCCCAGCGCGTCGTCGTTGCCGGTCACCACGACGTGGTCGCCCTGGCGGTTGACACCGCTGACGTCGGGAAGTCGGGCCAGGAGCCCGTGGTCCAGCGGGGCTGAGGGGCGGAACTGGATCCGCTGCCCGCTCCGGACGCGTTCGAGCAGCCTGGCCGGGGTGTCGGTGAGGGTGAGGCGGCCCTTGTCCATCAGGGCGATCCGGTCGCACAGCCGCTCGGCCTCCTCCCAGTGCTCGGTGACCAGCAGGATGGTGACGCCGTCGGCGTGCACGCTCTCGATCAGGTCCCAGGTGGCCTCGCGGTCCCACCGCTCCAGCCCGGTGGTCAGCCCGTCGAACACCGCCACCTGCGGGTTCCCGGCCCGGGCCAGGGCGGCCGCGAACTGCTCGTCGGGCCGCGCGGACGGTGCGTCGTCCGCGGGCCGGCCCGCGGGCCCGGTGTCGCGCCCGAGCGTGTCCATGAGCCGTCGCCAGTCGGCGGGATCGCGGTAGAAGGAGCTGTAGAGCGACAGTGCCTCGGCGACCCGGGTGCGGTCGCACTCCCGGCCGTCCCGCAGTCGGGCGTCGAGTCGTCGGGTGACCCCGGAGCGCTCCGGGCGGGGATCGTGGCCGAGCACCTCGATCCGGCCGTCGTCCCGGTCCCGCAGCCCCTCGAGGCATTCCACGATCGTGGTCTTTCCCGCGCCGCGGGGTCCGAGAATCCCGAAGACCTCCCCCTCCTCGACCGTGAAGGACACATCGTCGACCGCCGGGATTCCGTCGAATGCCTTGAACAGATTCCGCACGTCGATCACCGCGGACATGGTCGTCCTTTCGCCTGTCTCCCGGCCGCCGCCGATTGTCGGCCGGGTCTGAGAACTTACGCGCTTCCCACCCGCCCGGCCACCCCCGTTACGCCCCAGTTCACGGTGGGGCTATCCCCACCGATTCCTGGATCGTTCGTTCGATTCGGACACCGAGGAACACGGGGGTGATTCCATGGGCAGGTCGGACGCCGGGCCGGAAATGCATTCGGAATTCCGTCCGCCGTTTCCGGGGGTGGCGGAAGGGGAGAATCCGCCGGCGGGCCGCGGGCGGACTCGACGGCCCGGGGACGTGCCGGCAGCCGGTCGGTGCGGCACCGAACCGGACCCGGACCCGACGGCCGACCGGTGCGGGTGCCGTGGAACGCGAAGAGCGGGCGTCGGGGCACGATATGCCCTGACGCCCGCTCGGGGCTACGGCCGCGGCGGGGCCGGCTGCTCCCACTCGGCGGCCGCGGCCGCCGGTCCCGTTCCGAGCAGACCCGCCATCGCCACGTTGTATCCGGCCTGGAACCGGCTGGTCGCCTCCAGCTCCTCGGTGATCTCCGATATGTGACGTCGACAGGTGCGCACCGACATGCCCAGGCGGCGCGCCACCATCTCGTCCTTGTACCCCTGGGCCATCAGCCGGAGGATCGACTGCTTGAGCTCGTCGGTGGCCGGCGTGGCCTTCGCGGTTTCGCAGGCGAACGGCGTCGCGCTGTCCCACAGGTGCTGGAACACCGCGCACAGGTAGGCCACCAGGGTCGGCTCGCGGACGATGGCGGCCCCCGCCGACTCCCCGCCCTCGGGTGTGCGCACCGGCAGGAACACCGTCTCCCGGTCGTAGATCAGCATCCGGTCGATCACCTCGTCCGCGGTGCGGATCTCCGCGCCCAGCGCGGTGACGTCGCGGACGTACGCCTTGGTGGCGAGGTCCCCGCGGGCGGAGTGCTGGTAGATGGTGTGCAACCGCACCCCGCGCTCCAGCATGCCCTCGGCGGACTCGCGCGCGGCCGGCAGCAGCGAGGAGGGGCGGGCACCGCCGGGCTGGACGGTGAGCACCTCCTTGCGGCACGTCTGCCCCAGGCGGTTGAGCACGTTCTGGATCGCGTCGACGTCGGTGACCACGTCGAAGGCCTCGAACCGGTTGCGCCGCCGGCGGCCCTCGAAGTACAGCGGCGTGAGCGACAGCAGCTTGCCGCGCACGTCGGTGACCGTCTGCATGAGGTCACGGATCTGGTGCTCCGCCGGACCGACCAGGTCGGCGGCGGCCACGTCCGGACTGACCGGGGCCAGGACGTTCGGATCGCCGGGTCTGGGCTGCAGCAGGTGCATTCGCAGCAGGACCTGCTCGATGCGGTCGACCTCGGGCTCGTCCAGCTTCAGCGCCGAGGCGATGGCGGCCCGGTCGAAGCCCCCTAATTCGACGGCGTGTCCATAGGCGCTCGCAGTCAGATCGTCGAGTTCGGTGAAGCCGTGCTGCAACTGTGGGTGTCCGAACACTCAGAAGCCCCCGGTGGAGTGCGAAGTTCCTGCCATGCAACTTTACGCCATCGAGATCCGCTCGATCTTGTGATCTCCGGCGGGCAGAGTGGGCCCCAGGGCAAGCCGTCAGGCGGGAGAGCCGCGCTTGCCGGGGTTATCCGACTGATCCGACCGCTTGGGGATGCGATGAAGGCCACGATCAGCAGGTTTCCGGTGGCTAGCAAGGGTGCACTGCTCACTGTGGGGATCGCGGCTGTGCTCGCGCTCGGCCCCGCGTCGACATCCGGTGCCGCCGTCAGCAACGTAGGCGACGACCGCTGGGGCGTCAGCCTGCTGCAGCCGGCCCTCCCCGGCGACCACCACTTCGGCCTCCGTGCCAGTGCCGCCGTCACCCCGCAGGTCGGCACCGCAGCCTCCACCGCGCGGCTCGACGACGACCGCTGGGGCTGAGCCTCCGAAGGACTGCGGGACGGACCGGCCCGGGGCGCGAACAGCGACTGCCCGCGGCCGGCTCCGGCGTTTCCGCCGGGACGGTCAGCACTCGGCCGCCATAGCTGACCGACCGTCACATCACCTGGGGGTGCGGGCGGCAGCGCGGCGAGAAGCAGCTGATCACCATCGCCCGGGCCTTCCTCGCCCAGCCGTCGATCCTCGTCCTGGACGAGGCCACCAGCTCGGTCGA
>NZ_JBEOSP010000088.1:0-9689 GCF_040303105.1 Kitasatospora sp. NPDC096128
CCCCCCCCCCCCCCCCCCCGGGGCCGGGCGCGGCCGCAGCGCCGCTCCGCCGCCCGGCCCGCCGCCCGGTCCAGCGCCCGGTGCGCCCGGGCGTGCGCCGGTGCGCCGGTCGGTGCCTGCGCTCAAATCACTAGGCGAGACGGGGAGTTGGCGCTTTGCTGCGGGGTGGTGGAGCATGGGCGGGGCCCGGTCCGTTGCGGCGCGCTTGCGTCCGGCCGGGCGGCACGCGTACGGCGAGAGGGGGTGGGTCCGATGGGTTCGGTGGTACGTCCGTTTCTGGTCCGGGGGAGGGCGGTTCCGCTGGCCAGGTACCTGGCGGAGGAGGAGATCGAGGGCCTGGTGGCCTGTTCGTGCATCGGCAACGAGGTGACCATCGACCTCGCGGACACGCGGATCCTGGTGAGCCTGGCCGATGTCGGCGCGGTGGTGGGCCTCACCTTCCACATGGTCCAGGACGGTCCGGCCAAGCCCCGGTCCTGGACGCGCCGGCTGCCCGGCGACGCCGGGTCGAAGGAGCTCGCGACGTGCATCGCCCGGGACGTCCGGACGCTGGAGCGCGAACTGGCGCCGCTGCGGCGCCGGCCCCCGGAGGACCCGGAGCGCCGTCGGCCGGCCACATGAGCCGTTCTCGCCGGTCAGCCGGGGGTTGTTAGGGTGCGGGCGTGGACAGCGATCACGCACAGCGCGAGTACCCCTTCGCCGACGGCCGGAACGTGCTCTGGGAGCTGGAGGGCTACGGGGCGGACGACCGTCAGCACTCCTCCCGGTGGCTCGGCCGGGAGGAGTACCTCCGGATCCGTCACCTCTTCGCGGCCGAACTCGGCGGCGACGACTGGATGATGACGGGCTCCTGGCCCGTCCCGCCGCAGCTGTGGGGGCCGTTGCAGGAACTGCTCGGGCCGCTCGGCCTGGAGGACGGCATCGACTACTTCCTCGGCGCCCGCCAGAACCTCCCCGACGGGCGGATCTGGCGGCCCGGGCCCGACGGCGGACCGCTGCCGGGCCCGGTGCCGGCGCCCTGACGACCAGGCCCGACAGGACGCCGGGCTTGACGGGCTCAGGGCTTGACGGGCTCAGAGCTTGACGGGCTTGGGCACGGGGGGACTCGCGTTTAGCGGGTCACCAGCCAGGACAGGGTGCCGGTCAGCTCCGCCCGCAGGGCCGGGTCCGCGACGGCCGGGGTCGGGTCGGTGGCGACCGCGGTGAGCAGGTGCGGGCGCGAGCGCGGGCCGGTCAGGTGCAGCGCGTCGAGGTCGAGGGCGGTGCGCCCGCGCAGCCGGGGCTGCTCGCGCCCGTCGAGGTACCAGTGCAGCAGGGTGCCGGGCACGGGCAGGTCGACGGTCAGGCGGTCGTCGGTGGTGAGCCAGCGGCCGGTGGGGGTGGCGCTGGTCAGCGGGGTGGCGTGGCGGTAGAAGCCGGCGATCATCGCCTCCCGTCCGGGCAGGTTGAACTCGTGGCCGAGCGAGCGCATGATCGAGTTCTCCGTCGGCCGGTAGAGGCCCTTCGGGTAGTAGCCGGCGCCCTCGTAGCTGTCGACCGTCCCGCCGTCGGGTGAGGACTGGCCTAGCCAGCGGGACCACTTGGTGCCCTGAGTGCGCATCCGGTCGGCGGTCAGGGTGCTGAGGTTGGCCTCGGGCGGCTCGTCGCCCTGGTAGGTGCCCTGGGCGTCGTAGGCGTACTCGTCGGCGAGCTTGCCCAGCGAGTGGCCGGTCTCGTGCACGGCGATCTGCCCGGACTTCGCATTGCCGCCCGCCACGGTGGCGATGCCCTCGTAGCCGAGCGGGGACTTGACGTCGTTGTAGCCCGCGCCGCCGTACTTGGCGCTGTTGGCCACCACGATCACCAGGTCGGCCTGCGGTGCCTTCGCCGCGTAGCGCTCGACGGCTTTCTCGTCCACGCAGAGCAGCCGCTCGACTCCGTCGCACCAGAAGTAGGAGCCGAGCGCGGTGTGCCGGACGGTCGTCTGGTCCGGATCGCCGGTGACGCCGGACTCCGGCGAGACGGCGGACACCGCCCAGACGTTGAACAGCTCCCGGTAGGTGGCGTACGGCTCGACGGCGGTGATCTCCCGCCACTTCTCGGCGGCGTCGGTGCGGAACTTCTGCTGCTCCTGGGCGGAGTAGCCGTCGCCGATCACCACCACGTCCAGCTTGGTGGCCGGTTCGCCGTTGTGGACGAGGGAGGTGACCTCGCCGTCGCCGTCGGCGCCCGGGGCGGTGAGGCCGGCGGGCGGTGCGGCCAGGTAAGGGGAGGCGGCAGGTGCGGTGGCGCGCGAGATGGCGCCGTCCTCGGTGAAGGCCTCCACCGGGTGCCGGGGCCCGTCCGCGGTCGGGGTGTTCGAGGTGCCGTGTCCCGGCGGGCTGGAGGCGGGTGGCGCGCTCCAGGCGGGCGCGGCGCCGAGGAGGGCCGCGGAGAGGGCGGCGGTCAGCAGGGCGGACGCGGTCCTGGTCGCTCTTCTGGTCCTGATCTGCACGGAGGTCCTCCCGGTGGGCGGTGGGTATGGGGAGGCTCCTTCCCTTGTTCGGGACCTGACAATCCATCGGGATCCGACGGTGCCGCGTAGTACGGGGCCGGACGGGGTGGCCGGTCAGAAGGATCCGGAGAACTCGCCGAACAGGATGGTATGGCAGCGGGCCGCCACGCCCGCCCGGCACACGACGGCGATGACCAGGGTGATGACCAGCGGCCACTGGAAGAGGCCTGGTGCTCTGGCCGCAGAGGTTCGCCGGGTTGGCGCTGGAGGGCTCTCGGCCGGTTGGATGTCGCGAGACGTCAACTCGGGAGGGGTGCGATGGCAGAGCAGGTCAGGGTACGAAGGCTCACGGACCAGAAGGCCAGCAGCTACAGAGGATCGTGCGGCGGGGCAGCACCGACTCGGTGCGGTATCGGCGGGCGATGATGCCGCAGACCGCAGACCGCAGACCGCAGACCGCAGACCGCAGACCGCAGACACAGCGCAGCCGCACAGCCCGAACCTCGCAAGGAGCTCCGCATGAAATATCAGGATGTCGACACGGCCGTGGCGGAGATGCTCAGGACGCTCGGCCCCCACACCGCCGCGGATTGGACGGTGCCAGCAGGTTCGCTCGAGTGGAGTTGCCGGGAGACAGCGGCGCACATCGGACACGACCTCCTGGCCTACGCAGGACAAGTGGCATCAGGGGCCGCCGACGCCTACCTCCCCTTCGACCTGAACGTTCACCCCACCGCCTCACCGATCGAGGTGCTCCGGACGGTCACCGCCTGCGGCCGGCTTCTCAGCAGCGCGTTGGCCACCGCCAGCCCCACCATGCGGGCCTGGCACTGGGGTCCATGCGACCCCGAAGGGTTCGCGGCCATGGGCGTCGCCGAAATCTTGTTGCACACCCACGACATCACGCAGGGACTGACAGTGGACTGGCTGCCCCCGGCGCCGCTGTGCGCAGCTGTGCTCGACCGCCTCTTCCCCGACGCCCCATCCGGAGATCCCGTCCAGGTGCTTCTCTGGTGCACCGGCCGCCGGGCACTGGACGGCCTTCCCCGCCGGACATCGTGGATCTGGAAGGCAGCACGATCCGACTGAGAGCACCCACCCGGGGAACCTATGCGGTGAGAACACCAGCCGACGTCGTACTCCTCGGTCGGCGCCGTCTCCCGTTCCGTTGCCCGGCCCCGGACGTCCCGCTGTGCAGCCGTCGCGACGCCGGGCGTGGCTCGGCTCACGCCGGGGAACGGCGGAGTGCGCGAGGAATTCACCCTGGCCGGAGCGGACTTGTGAGCGGCAGTAGATTGGCGGGCATGACGTCGACGCCTGATGCGATGAGCCCCGTCTCGCGGACCGCCTTGTACGCCGCACTGGTGCGGGCCCGCGAGGGCGCCCGGCCCGAGCCGCTGTTCACCGACCCGTACGCGGCCCGGTTCGCCGAGGCCGCCGGAATGCCCACCGAAGCCCCCGAGGAGGGGCGGCGCAGCGAACTCGGCGCCAGGCTGGCCGTGCACGTCATGCTGCGGACCCGTTTCTACGACGACCGGCTGCTGGCCGCCGCAGCGGACCAGGTGGTGCTGCTGGCGGCCGGGTTGGACACCCGGGCCTACCGGCTGGACTGGCCCGCCGGGACGCGGCTGTGGGAGCTGGACCTGCCGCCGGTGCTGGCCTTCAAGGAGGAGGTGCTCGACGCCGCCGGTGCCGCGCCGGCCTGCGGGCGCGCCGTGCTGCCGGGCGACCTGCTGGACCCGGGCTGGCCGCGCCGACTGGTCGAGGCGGGCTTCGACCCGCAGCGGCCCACCGCCTGGCTGGCCGAGGGCCTGGTGGTGTACCTGAGCGCCGAGCAGGCGGCGGGGCTGCTCGCGGCCGTCGGCTCGCTGTCCGCCCCCGGCAGCCGGCTGCTGATGGAGCGGGGCCGGGACGTCTCCCGGACCCCGCACGACCCGGCGCTGGCCCAGGTCACCGAGCTCTGGCAGGGCGGGCTCGGGCCGGACACCGACCAGTGGCTGAACGCCCACGGCTGGGAGGCCCGGACCACGCCCCTCGCGGACGTCGGGGAGGCCTACGGCCGCCCGCTGCCGGAGGGAGCCGGCCGGACCAGTGGCTTCATCGAGGCGGTGCGCACCGCCGCGCGGTGAGCTGCAGGCCTGCGGGCCCGAGCAACTCGGAGTACGCGCGCGGGCCGCTGCCCGGACTCGCGACGCCGGGCTTCGGGGATGCCCTCCGGGGCCTGCAGGGCATCACCAAGTCCGTTGATACACGGGGGAGGGCGCCCGCTCCAACCTGAGGTTCGTCGACAAACGCATCGCCGCGCTCGAAGTCGACCTGCTCGAAGCCCGGCCGCGTTGAGATCCCGCTGGCGATCAGATTGACGGGCATCTCGAAGACGGCGAAGAGGAGGATGAACGGCGCGTGGTCACGCTTCGGGCTCGATCCCGAGGTCGGCGAGCAGGCCGCGGATGCGCTGCTCGATCTGGTCGCGGATCGGGCGCACGGCCTCGACGCCCTGGCCGGCCGGGTCGTCCAGCTTCCAGTCCAAGTACTGCTTGCCCGGGAAGAACGGGCAGGCGTCGCCGCAGCCCATGGTGATCACCACGTCGGAGGTCTGGACGGCCTCGGTGGTCAGGACCTTCGGGATCTCGGCGGAGATGTCGATCCCGACCTCGGCCAGGGCCTGGACCACGGCCGGGTTCACGCTCTTGGCGGGGGCGGATCCGGCCGAGCGGACCTGCACCCGGTCGCCGCCGAGGCGGGTGAGGAAGGCGGCGGCCATCTGGGAACGGCCGGCGTTATGCACGCAGACGAACAGCACGGACGGGACGGCGGGAGTGCTCACGAACGGGTCCTTCGGTCTTCGGGGCTGGAGGTTGCGGGGTCAGCGGGCGGCCGGGGCCGGCTGGTGGTCGTCATACGGGACGACGACGTCCTCGGCGGCCGGGGCCGGGCGGCCGAACAGCACCGCGACCAGGGCGACGCCGACGGCCAGGCCGACGAGTTGGGCGGCGATGAACGGCAGCACGGAGGCGGGGGCGATTCCGGCGAAGGTGTCGGTGAACGCGCGGCCGATCGTCACGGCCGGGTTGGCGAAGCTGGTCGAGGACGTGAACCAGTAGGCGGCGCCGATGAAGGAGGCGACCGCGGCCGGGGCGAAGTGCGCGCGGCCGGTCCGGGCCAGGCCGAAGATCAGCAGGATCAGGCCAGCGGTGGCCACGACCTCGCCCAGCCACAGATGCGGCGCCCAGCGGTCATGCGTCGACCAGGCCACGAACGGCTTCGCGAACATCGCGTCCGCGAGCACCGCGCCGCCGATCGCTCCGCCGATCTGGGCCGGGACATAGGCCGCGACTTCGGGCAGGCCGGGCCCGTCGCCGCCCTGGCGGCCGGTCCACCAGGCGGCCAGGGTCACGGCCGGGTTGAAGTGGGCGCCGGAGACCGGGCCGAGCAGCAGGATCAGCACGCCGAGGCCGAACACGGTCGCAAGGGAGTTGGCCAGCAGCTGGACGCCGACGTCGTTGGAGAGCTTGGCGGCCTGGATGCCGGAACCGACCACGACGGCGACCAGCGCGCCGGTCCCGACGAACTCTACCGCCGCCCGGCGCCCGAGCGGGGCTATCGCGGTCATCTGGACTCCCCGGCGGGGGCCTGGAGCAGGGCGGAGAGCTTGGCCAGCGCGGCGGGCAGCACCCAGTAATAGACCCAGGTCCCCCGGCGCTCGGAGCCGACCAGGCCGGCCTCGCGCAGGACCTTGAGGTGGTGGGAGATCGTCGGCTGGGACACGTCGAAGGGGCCGGTCAGGTCGCAGACGCAGGCCTCGCCGCCCTTATGCGAGGCGATCAGCGACAGCAGCCGTAGCCGCACCGGGTCCGAGAGGGCCTTGAACATCTTCGCCAGATCGACGGCGGCCTCTTCGTCCAGCGGCTCGCGGACCATCGGCGAGCAGCACGCGGCCGCGTCGTCCTGGCCGAGCATCTCAAGCTCCAGATTCGACATACGTCTATGTTGACAGTCATCTATGCGAGTGGCAACGTCGACCATATCGACAGCCGTCGAATCAAGGACCCGGATCGGGAGAAACCGCCATGTCCCGCGTTCAGCTCGCCCTGCGCGTCGCCGACCTCGAAGGCTCCGTCGCCTTCTACTCCAAGCTCTTCGACACCGAGCCCGCCAAGCGCCGCCCGGGCTATGCGAACTTCGCCATCGCCGAGCCGCCGCTCAAGCTCGTCCTCATCGAGGGTGAGCCCGACGTCGAGACC
This sequence comes from Kitasatospora sp. NPDC096128, assembly GCF_040303105.1. Taxonomy (NCBI): domain Bacteria; kingdom Bacillati; phylum Actinomycetota; class Actinomycetes; order Kitasatosporales; family Streptomycetaceae; genus Kitasatospora; species Kitasatospora sp. NPDC096128. The sequence continues at coordinate 6,718 of NZ_JBEOSP010000088.1, forward strand.
CGCCTGGACCACCTCGGCGTCGAGGTCGAGACCGTCGAGCAGGTCACCGCCGCGACCAGCCGCGTCAAGGACGCAGGCCTGGCCACCTTCGAGGAGAACGACACCTCCTGCTGCTATGCCCTCCAGGACAAGGTCTGGGTCACCGGCCCCGGCAAGGAACCCTGGGAGGTCTACGTCGTCAAGGCCGATGCCGCCACCCTCGGCAAGAGTGCCGACGGCGCCCCCAGCGCCTGCTGCACCAGCACCGAGCAGAGCACCGAACCGGCCGTCGCGGCCGGATGCGCCTGCGGCTGACCCTCAGCAACACCGATGGCTTTGCCCTCTGACGGGGGCGAGGCCATCCCGCCGTTCACCGCCTTGCAGCACCGGACTGAGCGCCTCACGGACGCCTACGCGACGCATCAGCCCAGCTCACGCCTGATCCGTGAAGTTCAGCGTCCGGAAAGTGGATGACCCCGGCGACCACTGGGCGGAGGTCGCCGCAGTGCTCGCTGACGGCTGTGAGACCGCCATCCTGCGCCCCACCAGCCCGCCCGTCCCACGGCAGCTCGCCCGTCTCGAACAGCTCCCGCGCATCACCGGCACCACCCTCCCGACCCTCGACGCCTGGCCGGGCACCGCCGAGCTGCGCCTGACGTCTTGGGTAGGGCGGATCCGATGGGCTGTCACTCCCTGGCGCGGTGCAGGGCGCGGAGCGGCGTCTTCCCTGGCCGCACCGGCCGCACCGGCCGCGGGGATGGTGCGGCGGGAGTCTACGAGAAGAACTGCAGGGAGGACACCGTGTCGTTCCAGGAGCTGTCGAGGTTGCCGTATCCCCACGACCGGATCGCCAGCTGACCGCCCCGGTAGTCCGCGTCTTGGTAGAGCACCACCGGCATGTTGGAGTTGTTGTAGTACGAGCTGGCTGCATCGTTGAAGTTGTAGGCACCCAGGTAGGACACATTCGAGCGGGTGACCAGGATCGGGGCGCTGCCGTCCCCGTTGTAGTTGACGTCCCGGTAGAGGCACAGCCGGCCCGACGGACAGCTGCTGGTGCCCTGCCCGTTCGTGAGATAGGTGTCGGTGGCCAGGTCCTCCGCCTGCACCGTCGGGACGGCGTACGCGGGCGCCGTCAGCAGTCCGGCCGCCAGGGCCGCCACGCCGGCGGCACGTAGGACGCGTGACTTCATGGGAACTCCTCAAAGCTCGTGGATTGCGCACGGATTGTTCCTTCGGATATTTCCACTTCGCCGGCGAGCCCATCAGCGACTGACACCCGAGCGGCGACTCAAAGTATTCGTTCGCAAGCCAAGAGTGGTCAATGTCCTGGAGGGAATGCACCTCGGGCGGCGGTGCACCTGGCGCAGATCGCGCGGCCTGGGCGCTCCAACGCGCCCCCGGCGTCGGCCCACAGCTCCTGCCGGTGCCCGGTAGCTTGGTGCGTGCACGCCCTGACGGGTGGGGCGCGGGTTCGGGAGGAGTGCACCGTGCGTAGATCGTCGATCACCGTGGCGGCGGTCACGGGGGCTGCCGCCCTCGTCCTGGGGAGCGCCGCCGTGGCGGGACCGCCGGGGCCGCGGCTCGCCGCGCGCTATCTGAACGTCCACCAGTGCGTGTACTACGGCCCCGGCGGGCACTACACCAACTTGCTGCCGAACACCGCCGACGCACCCTTCAACACCGGGACGAACGTCTCCGACACGCCGGACACGGCGCTCTCCTGCGGCGCGGGGAGCGGGGGCTGGAAGCCGGCGCCCGCCAACTCGGCGGTGAAGGCGTTCGACCTCGCCGCCGGCCGCTACCTGAACGTCCACCAGTGCGTGTACTTCTCGGCCGGCCAGCACTACACGGCCATCCTGCCGAACACCCCGAACGTCAACTTCAACACCGGCACCAATGTCTCCGACAGGCCCGACACCGCGCTGCGGTGCAGCCCGGGCGGGGGCGGCTGGACGCTGACGCTCGCCAACTCCGCCGTCAAGTCCTTCGACCTGACCGGCAACCGCTTCCTCAACCTGCACCAGTGCGTGTGGACGTCGGCCGGCATGTACTACATGGGCGTGCTGCCGAACACCCCGAACGTCAACTTCAACACCGGTACCAACGCGGCCGGCACGCCCGACACCGCGCTCAACTGCCACCCCGGCGGCGGCGGTTGGTCGCTCGACCCCCTGGACTCGGCCCTCCACCCGCTGGGCAACTGAGACAAGAGAGCGCACCGGGCCGTGATCCGCGGGCCGCGACGGGGCCCGCCCCGTCGCGGCCTCTGTTGCCCCCCTGGGGGGCAGGCCCGGCGCATGAGTGCCTCCTCTCGTCCGTCAGATCACGGGCCGCGGCATCAGGCCGTCGGTACGCACCGGGGCCATTGCCCGTGCTGCGACAATCAGCCGGTGAACAACAGAACCAACCACCGGCTCTGGCCCGCGCAGCAGCGGCGTCAGTGGCTCTTCGGTGCCCTCTTCCTGGCCTTCGCGGCCTACATCGCGTTCCGTACGCTGACCGCCTCGGGACCGGTATCCCCGCGTACGGCGGTCGGCGGGCCGTTCATGGTGCTACTCGGGCTCTTCTTCGCCAGCGCGCTCATCGCCGGGAACTTCGCCTGGGTGAGCTTCGACGAGACGTCGCTGTCGTGGCGACGCCCGCTCTGGTTCGGCCAGAGCTTCGACTGGGCGGACATCACCGCCGTGGAGGTGGTCAAGAAGAACGAGCGGCACAATGCCCCAGACCTGGTTCGCGTCGAACACCGCACCAAGGGGTTCTTCTACCTGCCAGTCCTGGTCGGGTTGCGGGGCTCCTGGCGCGACCCAGATCTGGAGGCGAAGACCGCACGCCTCATCGCCACCTGGCGCGCCGCCACCACCCCGGCCCTTGCCGAGCAGCAGGCGAGCTCCCGTTAGTTAGATCGTCCTCTACTGGCGTGTGAAGTCGAGGATCAAGCGCGACCTCGGGATCAAGGACATGGGCACGCTGCTGCCCGGCCACGGCGGGATCAT
>NZ_JBEOSP010000088.1:9699-15146 GCF_040303105.1 Kitasatospora sp. NPDC096128
CCTCCACCGCCCGCGCCGCCGAAGAGCGGCTGCGGCACTGGGCCGGCGTCCTCGGCCCGCCGCCCATCCGGCACACCGTGTCTCGGCCGACTTCACACGCCGGCGTCGTTTTCGGGCAACGCCGGCGCACACGCTCGCCGCATCCTGACCTTGGCGGTCAGTCTGTCACCAAGATCCACAGGGGTGGGAGTGCGGCGCACAGGGCCCGGCCGATCGGCTCGAAGCGGGACTGGTCCGGCTGCCCCTCGACGCCAGCACATCACCTTGGCCTTCGGGAATCGCGCATGCCCCGCGAAAGGCCTGCTGGAGCAAGGTCTCCCATGGCCGCGCTAGAGGGGCACAACTACACTGCCAGACACACGGATTGACTCGATGTCATGTCTGCTGATGAGGACGCTTGCGCGGCACCCCCTGGGGGGTGGCAGAGGGTCAGTTATCCCACTATTCTCCGGCGGTCCGGACACGACCATGCCCGGGGAAGAGAGTCGGCGTGCACCGTATACGAGATGCTGAAGGCGGCGAAGCACTCCCACGGGAACGTCGATACCTCGAAGATCAAGTACCTTCCGGCGAAGTACACCAAGAAGCAGGTCGACGACTCGATCGACGCGATCATGAACGCCACCAAGGCGCTGGACGCCTCGCACCTCGAGGTGTACTCGGCCTCCGCCGCGCCGGACGGCTCCGGCATCCAGCTCGTCGTCGCAAAGTCCGCCGTCGACCACATCAAGGCCGAGTTCGCCGACAACAGCGTCCCCGTCACCGTCACCACGGGCGACCCGATCACCCCCATCGCCTGGCGGTGGGACGATCCCAGCCCCTTCATCGGCAGGGACGTCCTGGTCGGCCCGGCCCACGCGGCGGGCTACACCGCCCAGTGCACCGCGGGCCTCGCCGCCGAAGACAGCTCCGGCAGCGACTACATCATCACCGCCGACCACTGCTTCTCCACCGGATCCGGCACCCACGTCCACGGTGAAGGCGACGCGGTCGGAAACTGGCAGCTCAACTACGGAAGCTACGTCGGGGACGTCGGCGGCGACCGGCCCGAGTGGGACGCACAGGTTATCTGGACCAAGCAGTCCAACGGCGCGGGAAGCAACTCCGACGAGGCCGACCAGCCACAGGGCCAGTGGTACCCGGTGACCTCCGCCGCCTACTCCTACAACGGCGACTCCGTGTGCCAGGACAGAGCCCGCTCCTACTACGACGGTTCAGCATCACCGACAGCAGCAGCCGGCAGGCCCGCGGCATCGCGTCCGCGTTGGGAGGAGGCTCCTTCTGCTGGACGGAGGCCCCCGACATCCTCAACGCCTGGAACCTGCACCTGAACCCGCACGTCCAACGCGACAGGGCCCCTCCGGGACACCAGAGGGGCCCACCGTCAGGAGGCACCCCTTGAAGCGCAAGGCCGCTCTGCTCGCCATCTCGCTCGTGCCGCTGCTCGCCGCGTGCGCCGGCCACGACACCTCAGCCGCGGCGGACACCAGATCGCCGGGCAGACCGACCCGAGCAGGCTGGCCATTCAGCGGGTGCCCGTGGGCAAGGACTCCGTCCAGGTCGAATACCGCAGCGGCCGGAGCGGGGATCCCGTCAGCACCTACCTGACGACAACGAACGGAACCGTCGTCGGCCGCGCCTCGAATCCCGCCGAGGACGGCAAGGCCACCGTTGACATGCTGTGCCCAGGAACCACGTGGGTACAGGTGACCGACCCGCGCAACTTCGACTACCAAGCCGTCGTCGTGATCACGCAGTCCGGCCGCCCGAACGTCGTCTCGTCGGTGCCGGTGTTCGTATCTGGATCGGTCCCCACCGTGCCAAGGACGCAGCCCTGAGTCGGGTAGCCGGGTCACGTTGCCGTGACCTGGCTGCCCGACTTGTCCGAGTGCACCGACACTGCTCGGCCGACCGGCTCCGCGGCTGGGCACCTCGTGGGGCGACGTGCACTGGCGCGGGCACCTCCGAACAGGCCGCCGGCTAACGGGTGTTGCTCAGCGCCTTCCAGGGCAAGGCCCGGTGGGCCGGCGTTGCTGGTGAATCTGGGACGACCGGCCAGACGGCGGCGAGACGCCGTTGAACCTCGCCCACGTGCCCTGCGGGAAGCCCGCGGAACAGGTGCTGCGGAAGTGGCGGGCGCCCGGGGCCGGGGGCGGTGGCCGTCACAGCCGGCGGGTGCGCAGCACTCCGGTCAGCATCGGCAGGGTGAACCCGCCCTCCGCGGTCTCCGGGCGGCCGGCCAGGAACGTGCGGATCCGGCCCAGCGCGGCCTCCCGCCGGTCGTCCGGCATGACCAGCATCCCCGCGCGCGTCGCCAGGGTCGCGACCAACGAATCGGCCGTGCGGGGCTGCCCGTGCGGGAACACGTCCTGCTGCGCCTCGCCGAAGCGGACGGCCCCGCCGCTGCTCGGGAGATGGGCACCGGCTGTCTCGGCCCGCCAGGCGGCGGGCGTGTCACGCGGCCCGATCGCCGCGGCCCCGCTCACCCGCGCCAGTTCGGCGACCCACTCGACCCGGTCGTCCAGGAGGTTCCAGAGCCCGGCCAGGACGCCGCCTGGGGCCAGCACCCGGGCGATCTCCGGCCCGGCGACCGCCATGTCGAACCAGTGCATCGCGTTGCCGGCCAGCACGGCGTCCACCGAGGCGTCCGGAAGCGGAACCGACTCCGCGCTGCCCGACAGCGCACGGACGGCCGGCAGCAAGCGGCGCAGCTCGGTCAGCATCGCCGGATCCGGCTCGACCGCGATCACCTCGACCCCCAGCTCGAGCAGGGTGGCCGTCAACTTTCCCGTCCCGGCCCCGAGATCGAGCACCCGCGGCCCGGGCGCGGAGTCGAGCGCCCACCGCACCGCGGCGTGTGCGTAGTCCGGACGGTGCTCGGCGTAGGCGGCCGCCGCCGCACCGAAGGAGGAGGCGTGGAGACGCTGTCGGTCGTGATCCATCCGGCCACGCTATCGATGCCCGGGCGCTCGGGCGGGATTTCTCAGCACTTCCTCGACTTCCGCGGCGTCCGCGCCGGTTGCCTGGCGGTGCGCGGAGGTGTCCTCCGGGTTCACGGCGGTCGGACGAAGTCCTCCGTACTGCCGGCTGCCCGGAGCAGGCCGACGCCGCCGTCCACGAACTCGCGGGCGGCGGCGCTGTGGTCGGTGTCGGCCTGCATGACTACAGCCTCTGGTAGCTGTCTTGACGGTCAGTGGGCGGCGAGCTGGCGGTGGAGGTTGGTGAGGGCGGTGTTGGTGGCGGTGGTGTGGTTCGCGTGGACGGTGCCGATGGGGAGGAGATGGGGCCAGCCGTGGGGGGTGGCGGTGAAGGTGTAGGCAAGGTGGGTCTGGGTGTTGTTGTGCTGGGGGGTGAGGTGGATGGTGGTGTGCCCGTGGAAGTGGCCGGTGTGGGAGGCGGCGTAGTGGGTGTCGGGGGTGATGTGGGTGGTGGTGGCGGTGAAGTGGATCTTGGGGCCTGGCTTGTTGACACCGTTGGTGTGGACGGTGACGTGGGTGGTGCCGCCGAGCTGGTCAGGGGGCGTGGGGCCGGGCCGGAAGGTGTTGTGGGGGTGCCACCAGGTGGAGGTGCCGTTGAGCTCGGCGAAGAGGTGCTGCCAGACGATGTGGGCGGGGGCGGGGAGGATCGTCGTGGCGGTGTGGTTGATGGTGTGCACGGGTTTCCTTTCCGGGTTCGTGTTTGGGTTCGGGTTCTGGATCTCCGGGGTGGTGAATCAGAAGATATGCTGTCCCGGGGTGAGGGTGTGGGCGGGGTCGTAGGTGCGCTTGGCAGCGGTGAGGGTGGCCCATTGGGGGCCGTAATGACGCTGCCAGTCGGTGGTGGTCATGTGGGGGACGGCGCCGACGAGATAGCGCTTGGCACCGAGCTTGGTGGCGTTGTCGTAGAGGGCGCGGTTACGGGCGAGGGCAGGCTGGGGGTCGGTTCCGGGGTGGGGGAAAGTGAGGAAGTCGAAGAGGTAGGCGGTGGGTTCGCCGGGGGTGATGGCGAGGGGACGGGTGATCTTGTTGGTGTGGAACGGATAGCAGAGGAGGAGCCCGGCGCCGAGGTCGTCGGGGGTGAGGGTGGGGACGGTCTGGGTGAGGAACTGGTGGGTGGCGGTGGCGGGGAGGAAGAGGGAGAGCCAGGGCTTGGGCTGGTCCCAGTAACCGGTGTTCTTCAGGTTGTCGGCGAAGGCGTTGACGCGGAATGTGTAGTCGCGGTAGGTGGTGTCGGTGATGGTGGTCTGTTGCGGATTGGGGGTGAGGCCGGCGAGGAGGGGGGCGGAGGCGGGGGGTGTGGTGCCGTTGTAGTAAGCGACGGTTTCGATTTTGTATTGGGTGGGGGTTCCTACGGGTTGGGGCTGGATTTCGCCGACCTGGGAGTGGAAGCGACCGTCGTTGAGAATGGTTTCCTGGTCACTCATATAGGTCGCGAGGTCGGTGTAGTAGAGGTTGAAGACCAGGGCGCGCTCGGGGGCGGGGATGAGCTTGACGGTGGCGCGGACGATGATGCCGACTTGTCCCGCACCGGCGAGGGCGGCGTTGAAGAGGTCGGCGTTGCGGGTGGGGGTGGCGGTGAGCAGGCGGCCGGTGCCGGTGACGATGTCGAGGGATTCGACGGTGTCGGTCTGGAGCCCGTACTTCTGCACGGTGGAGCCGATGCCGCCGACGGAGAGGGTGCCACCGATGGAGAGGTGGAGGTAGTCGGTGAGGCAGGGCGGGGTGAGGCCGCGCTGGAGGGCGGCGTCGGTGAGCTGGGCCCACGTGACGCCGGCGTCGACGGTGGCATTGGTGGGGGTGATCGCGTGAATGCGGTTGAGGGCACGGGCGTTGATGCTGATGCCGCCGGCGGCGCCGGCCTGGCCGTAGTTGGAGTGTGACTCGAGGTCGTTCCCGGTGCCGCTCTGGCCGTTCATCGCTACCTTGAGGCCGTTGGCACGGGCGTAGTCGATGATCTTGACGATGTCCTGGACGGAGCCCGGGGTGAGGACGGCGTGGGGCGTGGTGGTGACCAGGCGCCCGAAGTCCTGGGCGAACGCGGTGGTGGTGGCGGGCGCGGTGGTGAGAGTGCCCTCCAGGGCGGGGACGGGGCACAGGCGTCCGGAGACGGGGGTGTCGGCGGTGGCCCAGGCGCGGGTGGTGGTGTTGTAGCCGATGACAGTGGCGGCCAGGCCGGTGAGCAGGGTGCGTCGGGTCAGGGGTGGGCGGCTCATGGGTGGCGGGGTTCCTTTCCGTAGGGGTGATGGGCGGGGCCGGGGGGCAGGGGCCTTGGGGCGTGGGGTGGTTGGTGGTGGGTGTGCGGTGGGTGTGACGGGGTGGGGGTATGCGTGTGGCCTGCCGTGGGCAGGCCGGGGTGTTGGGGTGTTGGTGTTGGGGTGTTGGTGGGGGTGTTAGGGGGTGGGGGTGTGGGTGGTGGTGTGGTAGTTGGTGTGGTCGAAGTGGCGGGTTTGTTGTTGGTAGGTGTGGGTG
>NZ_JBEOSP010000089.1:0-15102 GCF_040303105.1 Kitasatospora sp. NPDC096128
TACCCCTGATGCTAGTCCACCCCGCGCCGTGGGTACTGCAGGGGGGACCCTGTGGGAGAGTAGGACGCCGCCGAACAATTATTCAAGGCCGCGGCCCCAGCGATTCGCTGGGGCCGCGGCCTTTTTGTGTTTTGCGAACTTGCATGAGGCCGGCAGGCCGGAACTTCCGCCCAGGCGCGGACGCTTCCGACATGCCGGACAATGGAGATGGTGCACGGCCAGGAGGCCGGCGCCGATACCGCGTGAGGGCACTGACGGTGCCCGGTCCGCGGTGGAGATGAAGCAGCAGAAGGAGTCACGAGGATGTCGAACCAGCCCGAAGGCCGTCCCGAGCGTCGATCGGACGACGGCCGAGGCTACGAGCCCCGGTCGCGTGGGGGCTGGTCCAACGACCGCGGCGGCTTCCGTCGGGACGATCGTGATGACCGTCCGCGTCGTGACGACCGTCCGTCGTTCCGCGACCGCGATGACCGCGGTGGCGACCGTGGCGGCTTCCGCCGTGACGACCGTCCGCAGGGTGGCGGCTTCAACCGCGACCGTGGCGACCGTCCGCAGGGTGGCGGTTTCAACCGCGACCGCGGTGACCGTCCGCAGGGTGGCGGCTTCAACCGCGATGACCGCGGTGGCTTCCGCCGTGACGACCGCCCGCAGGGTGGGTTCCGTCGGGACGATCGTGATGACCGTCCGCGTCGCGACGACCGTCCGCAGGGCGGTGGCTTCAACCGCGACCGTGGTGACCGCCCCCAGGGTGGCGGCTTCAACCGCGATGACCGCGGTGGCTTCCGCCGTGACGACCGCCCGCAGGGTGGGTTCCGTCGCGATGAGCGTGATGACCGTCCGCGTCGTGACGACCGTCCGTCGTTCCGCGACCGCGATGACCGTGGCGGCGACCGCGGTGGCTTCCGCCGCGACGATCGTCCGCAGGGCGGTGGCTTCAACCGCGACCGTGGCGACCGCCCCCAGGGTGGTGGCTTCAACCGCGACGACCGCGGTGGCTTCCGTCGCGACGATCGTCCGCAGGGTGGCGGCTTCAACCGCGACCGTGGCGACCGTCCGCAGGGTGGCGGTTTCAACCGCGATGACCGTGGCGGCGACCGTGGTGGCTTCCGCCGTGACGACCGCCCCTCCGGTTTCAACCGTGACGACCGCCCGCAGGGTGGGTTCCGTCGGGACGATCGTGATGACCGTCCGCGTCGTGACGACCGTCCGTCGTTCCGCGACCGCGATGACCGCGGCGGCGACCGTGGCGGCTTCCGCCGCGACGATCGTCCGCAGGGCGGTGGCTTCAACCGCGACCGTGGCGACCGCCCCCAGGGTGGCGGCTTCAACCGCGACCGTGGCGACCGCCCCCAGGGTGGCGGCTTCAACCGCGACCGTGGCGACCGTCCGCAGGGCGGTGGCTTCAACCGCGACCGTGGTGACCGTCCGCAGGGCGGTGGCTTCAACCGCGACCGTGGTGACCGTCCGCAGGGTGGCGGTTTCAACCGCGACCGTGGTGACCGCCCGCAGGGTGGCGGCTTCAACCGCGATGACCGTGGCGGCGACCGTGGTGGCTTCCGCCGTGACGACCGCCCCTCCGGTTTCAACCGCGACCGTGGTGACCGCCCCCAGGGCGGCGACCGGGGCGGCTTCCGTCGCGATGACCGTGGCGGCGAGCGCGGCGGGTTCCGCCGTGACGACCGCCAGGGTGGCGGCGGCTTCCGCCGTGACGACCGTCCGTCGTACCGCGACCGCGACGACCGTGGCGGCGATCGCGGCCGTGGGGACTACGACGACCGTCGCGGCAACTACGAGCCGGTCAAGCGCCTGCCGATCCCGGAGGACGTCACCGGCTTCGAGCTGGACGCGGACGTGCGCCAGGAGCTCAAGAGCCTGCCCAAGACCCTCGCGGACGATGTCGCCCGCAACCTGGTGATGGTGGCCCGGCTGCTCGACAGCGACGCGGAGGAGGCCTACCAGTACTCGCGCGTCGCGCTGCGACTGGCGTCCCGCGTCGCCGCCGTCCGTGAGGCGGCCGGCTTCGCTTCGTACATGACGCAGCGTTACTCGGAGGCGCTGACCGAGTTCCGCGCCGCCCGCCGGATGACCGGTCGTGCCGACCTGTGGCCCGTGATGGCCGACTGCGAGCGCGGTCTGGGCCGTCCGGAGCGGGCGCTGGCGATGGCCGGTGAGCCCGAGGTGAAGCAGCTGGACAAGGCCGGCCAGGTGGAGATGCGCCTGGTCGCGGCCGGTGCCCGCAGCGACATGGAGCAGTTCGACGCGGCCGTCGTCACCCTGCAGAGCCCGGAGCTGGCCTCCAGCGCCGTGCACTCGTGGACCGCGCGTCTGCGGTACGCCTACGCCGAGGCGCTGATCGCGGCCGGCCGTGGCGACGAGGCCCGTGACTGGTTCGCCAAGGCCGCGGAGGCCGACACCGACGGTTCGACCAACGCCTCCGAGCGCCTGGCCGAGATCGACGGCGTCGAGTTCACCGACGCGCTCGACCCGGAGCTGGCCGAGGAGGACGCCGACCAGGCGGACGCCCCGGCGAAGAAGCGCGGTGGCGACGTCTCCGACGACCGCGTGATCTTCGAGGACGAGGAAGACGTCGAGGAGTACTACGACGAGGACGACCTCGAGATCGACGAGGAGTTCGACGGCGTGGTGCCGGCGCGCGCCGAGGACGCCGAGGCGGACGAGGCCGAGAAGGCCGAGGCCAAGGGCGACGCCCGGAGCTGAGCGTCCTGAAACGCCGTGAGGCCCTGCCGATGCCCCTTCGGGGGACATCGGCAGGGCCTCACGGCGTCCGGGGGCTTCCCGCTGCCCGGCGGACTACCCCAGCGGAAGGCTGCGCAGCACCAGTCCGGTGGCCGGCTTCGGTCCGAACGAGGTGGACTTGCGCGGCATGGTGACGCCCTGTTCGGCCAGCCGCCGCACCACGCTCTCCCGGACCGGGTGCAGCAGTACGGCGGTGCCGCCGGAGCGGGCTGCCTCGCGCTCGGCGGCCGCGGCGGTGTGCAGGTAGCCGATGTCGTCGGGGCCGTCGGGGACGTGCCAGGTGTGGTCGAGCAGGGTGGCGTGCAGCACGGTGGCGTCCAGGTGGCGCCACTCCTCGGGCCGGTCGTGCGGCACGGTCGCCTCCAGCAGGGCTTCCTCGGGCTCGCCGAGCAGCCAGAAGACGCCGTCGCCGCCGGTGAGGACGAAGCCGTTGCCGCCGTGCCGCTTCTGCTCCGCGAGGGCCTGGAGGGCGGCGGTCAGCGGGCCGGGGACCTCCTTGACCTTCCACTGGTCGCCGAGCTTCTCCAGCGCCTCGGCCACCGGCAGCCGGTACAGCACCCGGTGGATGGCCCGGACCCGCAGCGGGTAGCGGGCGGTGTCCACCAGCAGCACCATGCCGCGGTCCCACGGGCTGCGCGGCAGGTGGCGGTGCTCGCGCTGGAGCCGCAGGTACATCTCCCAGCGGTGGTGGCCGTCGGCGATCAGCGCCCGGCAGGTGGCCAGGTCGCGGCCGATCTCGGCGAGGTCGGCGGGGTCGGTGACGGCCCACAGGCGGTGGTGGGTGCCGTCGCTGGTGGCGGTGGAGAGCAGCGGCTCGCCCTCGACGGTCCGCTCGATGACGCCGGCGGCACCGCCGTCGCCGCGGTAGGTGAGCAGCAGCGGTTCGAGGTTGGCCCGGGTGGTGCGCATCAGGCCGACCCGGTCGGCGACCGGCCGGGGCATCACGTCCTCGTGCGGGAGGACGACGCCGACCTCGGGGCCGCTCACCGCGAGGGCGCCGATCAGGCCGCGTTGGAGCAGCTCGGGTGTGTCGCCGGTGCCGGGGACCCGCTGCTCGTAGACGTAGAGGGCCGGCTCCGGGTCCGCGGCGAGGACGCCCTCGCGTTGCCAGGCGGCCAGCAGCCGGGCGGCGTGCCGGTACTTGGTGTCGCGGTCGGGGCGGTCGCCGGCGTCCTCGGGCTCCGGGCGGGGCAGGATCAGCCGGACCACGTTGTGCGGGTCGGCCGTCTCCAGGTCGAGCCGGCGCCCCGGGTCGACGACGTCGTACGGCGGGGACATCACCGAGGCCAGCGCGCCGACCCGGTCGGGGACGTAGCGCAGGCCACGGAAGGGGGACAGGGACAGGCCTGCGGTGGCGACGTGCCCGGGATCGCCGGGGCCGCCCACGGGAGTCTCGACTCCGTCTTCTGCACTGGGTGTGCTCATTCTGGGCATCGTAACCGGGTACGCGTTGTTGAGAGATCGGAATGCCCGCGCCGAGCGGTCGGGCGGGTGTGCGACCGAGGGCGAGGTACGGCATGGAGGACGGGCAGGAACGGTTGGACGGCGGCGCGCCGGGGGAGCGCCCGCCGACGGGTGGTGTCCCGGCCCAGGGGTGGCCGGGGGAGCCGGCCGGGGACGTCTACGACTGGTTCCGGCGGGGGGCGAAGCTGCTGGCCCAGGGGCACCCGGCGGCGGCCGAGCAGCTGCTGGCCCGGGCGGCGGAGGCCGAGCCGCACTCGCGCAGCATCCGGGAGGCGCTGGCCCGGGCGCAGTTCGACGCCGGTTCGTACGCGGCGGCGCTGGAGAACTTCCGGGCCGTGGCGCTGGCGGATCCCTCGGACGACTACGCTCAGTTCGGGTGGGGCGTCGCGGCGGCCCGGTTGGGCGACTTCGAGACTTCCGCCGAGCACTTGGCGCTGGCCGTGGCCATGCGGCCGGAGGCCGACCACTACCGGGCGGCGCTGCGGCAGACCAGGGCGACCCTGGCGGCCCGCGCCGGGGCCTACGGCCCGCTGCTGCCCGGCGTTCCGGCCGGCCGTGACGGCCGGGGCCGGGAGCCGGGGGCGGGCCTGCCCGGCAGGTCGGGGGAGAGCCCGGCGGCGTCAACGACGACGCCTGACCGGGCGGGCAGTGATGAGCAGACGAACCGCAGTGAATGAGGTAGGGCAGGCATGACCGAGACGGCCACCCCCGCGCGACGGACCGCCCCGGGCGGCAGCGACCGCCCGCTGACCGAGGCGTACGACACGGCGCTGCTGGACCTGGACGGCGTGGTCTACGCCGGGCCGCACGCGATCGAGCACGCGGTGGACTCGCTGGCGGCCGCCCGTGCGGCCGGGATGCGGCTCGCGTACGTGACCAACAACGCCTCCCGCCCGCCGCGGGTGGTCGCCGAGCACCTGACCGAGTTGGGCGTGCCGGCCGAGCCCGCGGACGTGATCAACTCGGCCCAGGCAGCCGCCCGGGTGGTCGCCGAGAAGGTGCCGGCCGGGGCGAAGGTGCTGGTCGTGGGCGGCCTGGGGCTGGAGGAGGCGCTGGCCGAGCGCGGGCTGGTCGCGGTCCGCTCGCTGGCCGAGGAGCCGCTCGCGGTGGTGCAGGGCTTCGACCCGTCGGTCGGCTGGGCGCAGCTGGCTGAGGCCGCGTACGCGGTGCGCGGCGGGCTGCCGTGGGTCGCGTCGAACACGGACATGACGGTGCCGACCGCGCGCGGCATCGCGCCCGGCAACGGGACGCTGGTGGCGGCGGTGCGGGCGGCGGCCGGGGTGGAGCCGGAGGTGGCGGGCAAGCCGCTGCCGCCGATGCACCGGGAGACCGTGCTGCGGACGGGCGCGCGGCGCCCGCTGGTGGTCGGGGACCGCCTGGACACCGACATCGAGGGCGCGTTCAACGGCGGGGTGGACAGCCTGCTGGTCTTCACCGGGGTGACCACCCCGGCCCAGCTGCTGGCGGCCCCGGCCGAGCACCGGCCGACGTACCTGGCGGCCGACCTGCGCGGCCTGCTGATCCCGCAGCCGGCGGTGACGGCGGCGGACGGCGGCTTCGCGTGCGGCGGCTGGACGGCCGCGGCGCAGGACGGCGTGCTGCGGCTGGCCGGTGCCGGGGACCGTTGGGACGGCCTGCGGGCGCTGTGCGCGGCGGCGTGGACGGCGCTGGACGCGGACGGCACCCCGGTGGACGGCCGGAAGGCACTGGCCGAGCTGGGCTTCTGACCTGGGTGTCCGGGGCGGCTGCGGAGCAACCGCGGCCGCGGTGCTCAGAGCAGGGTGCGCAGCCGCAGCAGGTCGCGGAGGCCGGCCTCCAGCTTGATCCGGCCGCTCGCCCAGGCGGAGGCGAAGTTGAGTTCGCCGCCGACCAGGGCGAGCAGGTCGTCGCCGGCCATGGTGAGCCGGATCGCGGCCTTCTCGGCGGGCCGGCCGGGCACGGCGACGAGGTCCTGGATCCGGCCGTCGCGCAGCTGCCCGGTGAAGGTCAGGTCGAGGTCGGTGATCCGGCAGCTCAGCGAGCGGTCGAGGGCCGCCGCCTTGCGGGCGCTGCCGTCGGCCTTCGCCAGGTTCCGGCTGAACTGCTCCAGCGCCTCCCGGCACTGCTCCTCGTTCGCCACGGCGCTTCCTCCGTCCCCGGGTCACTACGGTGCGGACTGCCGGGCCACGGTACCTCAGGAGGGTTTTGGCGGTAGCGTCGTCAGTGGGGTGCCCGGAATCGCCCGGGTGCCGAGGGCGACGGAGCGAGGCGCGCGCAGGCGCGGAGGAGGCACCCGGATGCTGCCGAGGTCGGTGCGGGGAGCGGTGGCGGCCGCCGCCGTGGTGGTGGAGGAGGTCGGCAAGCGGGTCGTCGACACTGCTGCCGCGGTCCTGGAGAAGACCGGGGTCGACGTGGCCGAGGTCGAGCGCAGGCTGGGCGGGCAGTTCCCGCCGTCGGCGAAGACGCTGCAGACCCTGGCGGAGGAGGCGGTCACCGCCGGACGGGCCGGGGTGGACCTGGCGGTCGGGGTGGCGCGCAGCGAGGTGGAGAAGGCCTTCGAGAAGGTCGGCGACCAGGTGACCAAGGTCGGCGTGGTGCTGGCGTACCTGGAGAGCAAGCTGCGCGACGTCGAGGAGGAGTCGGCGGCGAAGCCCGGGTCGGGCCCGTACGCGGCCGGGTACCCGGAGGAGGAGCCGGTGCCGGCGCCCCGGGCGGACGACCTGTTCGGGCGCGGCTGGGAGTTCGAGGACGAGCGGGTGGCCGCGGAGCCGATAGTGGCCGAGCGGGTGGAGGTGGACGAGCCGGTCGAGGTCGACCCGCCGGTGGCGCCGGCGCCGCCCGCGGTGGTGGCCGAGACGCCGGTCGTGGCGGAGACCGCGGCGAAGAAGGCGGCGGCGAAGAAGGCCGTGACGCAGAAGGCGGCGTCGAAGAAGACTGCCGCCGCCAAGAAGACCGCGGTCGCCAGGAAGGCCACGGTCAAGAAGGCCGCCGCTGCGAAGCGGACCGAGGTCGAGAACAAGGCCACGGCGAAGCGCACGGCGACGAAGAAGACCACCGTGCGCAAGGCCGCCGGCACGAAGAGGCCCGATGTCCGGGACGAGTGAGCCGGGTGCACCGGCCGAGCCCGTCGAGCCGCTCGGCGGCGCCGACTCCGTCGAGCCGATCGGGGTCGAACTGCTGCCCACCGGGCACCCCGGGGTGGATGCCGGGCTGGCCCGGCTGGAGGCTCTGGGCGGGGTCCCGGCCGAGGCACACGTCGCGGTGTACGAAGATGTTCACCAGCGGCTCGCCGACACGCTGGCCGCGCTCGACCAGGAATGATCCGCAGGACCCGTAGGAGCTGAAACACCAGTGGCAGTGGCACGACGCCGACTCGACGCGGAGCTGGTCCGCCGCAAGCTGGCCCGGTCGCGTGAGCACGCGTCCGAGCTGATCGCGGCCGGCCGGGTGACCGTCGGAGGCACCACCGCGACCAAGCCGGCCACCCAGGTGGAGACCTCGGCGGCGGTCGTGGTGGCCAAGGACGACAACGACCCCGACTACGTCTCGCGCGGCGGGCACAAGCTCGCCGGGGCGTTCGCGGCCTTCGTGCCGCAGGGCCTGGTGGTCGAGGGCCGCCGGGCCCTGGACGCGGGCGCCTCCACCGGCGGGTTCACCGATGTGCTGCTGCGGGCCGGGGCCGCCCACGTGCTGGCGGTGGACGTCGGCTACGGGCAGCTCGCCTGGTCGCTGCAGAGCGACGAGCGGGTGACGGTGATGGACCGCACCAACGTGCGCGAGCTGACCCTGGAGACGATCGGCGGGACCCCCGTCGACCTGGTGGTCGGCGACCTGTCCTTCATCTCGCTGGGCCTGGTGCTGCCGGCGCTGGCCGCCTGCGCGGCCGGGGACGCGGACCTGGTGCTGATGGTCAAGCCGCAGTTCGAGATCGGCAAGGAGCGGCTCGGCAGCGGTGGGGTGGTGCGCAGCCCGCAGCTGCGCGCCGAGATGGTCCGCCAGGTGGCGGGGCAGGCGTGGGAGCTCGGGCTGGGCGTGCGGGCGGTCACCGCGAGCCCCCTGCCCGGTCCGTCCGGGAACGTCGAGTACTTCCTCTGGATGCGCCGGGACGCCCCGCAGCTGGACCCCGCGGACGCGGACCGGGCCGTCGCGGAAGGGCCCCGATAGGGTGCTCTGCGAGCGTCCGGCCCGTCATGCTGGATGGCGCGGCCGCACCGGGCCGAGGGCGACCCGGCAGGCGTAGGGAGAGGGCAGCGGCATGAGCGATGAAGAACGCACGGTCTTCCTGATCGCGCACACCGGCCGGGAGGCGGCGCTGCGCAGCGTCGAGAGCTTGGTGCACGGGCTGCTGAAGGCGGGGCTCCGGATCAGGCTGTTGGAGGCCGAGGCGGTGGACCTCGACCTTCCGGGCGGGGTCGAGAAGGTGGCCGAGGGGCCGGGGGCGGCGGACGGCTGTGAGCTGATCCTGGTCGCCGGCGGGGACGGGACGCTGCTGCGCGGCGCGGAGTTGGCGCGCTCGCACGGGCTGCCGATGCTGGGGATCAACCTCGGCCGGGTCGGCTTCCTGGCCGAGGCGGAGCGGGACGACCTGGCGGTGGTGGTCGAGCGGGTGGTGGACGCCGACTACGAGGTCGAGGAGCGGATGACGATCGATGTGATCGTCCGCACCAACGGCGATGTGGTGCACGAGGACTGGGCGCTGAACGAGGCGTCGATCGAGAAGGCCTCGCGGGAGCGGATGCTGGAGGTGGTGACCGAGGTGGACGGCCGTCCGGTCTCCAACTTCGGCTGCGACGGGGTGGTCTGCGCGACGCCGACCGGATCCACCGCGTACGCCTTCTCGGGCGGCGGGCCGGTGGTGTGGCCGGAGGTGGAGGCGCTGCTGATGGTGCCGATCTCCGCGCACGCGCTGTTCGCCCGGCCGCTGGTGACCTCGCCGGACTCGGTGCTGGCGGTCGAGGTGCAGCCCAAGACCCCGCACGGGGTGCTCTGGTGCGACGGGCGGCGTTCGGTCGAACTGCCCGCCGGGGCACGGGTGGAGGTGCGCCGGGGACAGACGCCGGTGCGGTTGGCCAGACTGCACCGGGCGCCGTTCACCGACCGGCTGGTCGCCAAGTTCGCGCTCCCGGTGACGGGTTGGCGGGGACGCTCGAACACCCCCTGCTGACCCGGCGGTCCGCCGGAGCGTGCGGGCGGCTCAGACCGCCAGCGCCTGGCCCTCGTCGGCCGCGCCGAGCCGGCCGCCCGCCGCCGCGCGGGCGGCCACCGTGGCCAGCCGCTCGACGGCGGCGGGGACGGCCGGGGCGGGCACGGTGAGCGGGATCCGGATGTGGTGCTCGAAGGCGCCGTCCGAGCCGAACCGGTTGCCGGCGGCGATCCGGATCCCGGCGTGCTCTCCGGCCTGGGCGAGTGCCGCGCCGGACAGGCCGTCGGTGTTGACCCACAGCGAGAGGCCGCCGGGCGGCAGCGGGACGCTCCAGTCCGGCAGTCGCTCGGCCAGCGCGGCGGCGAAGGCGTGCGCGGTGGCCCGCAGCCGGTCCGACTGGTGGGCGCGGACGGCCGGGAGCGGTTCGCCGAGCAGGTCGGCGGCGATCAGCTGTTCGAGCACCGCGGTCCCGACGTCGCTGTAGACCCGCTCGGTGGCCAGCCGCCGGACGAGCGCGGGCGCGGCCCGGACCCAGCCGATCCGCAGGCCGCCCCAGAGCAGCTTGCCGGCCGAGCCGACCGTGACCACCTGGGCGGCCCGGTCCAGCGCCGCCATCGGTCGCGGCAGCGGTGTGGACTCCGGTACGCCCCAACCGAGTTCGGCGGTGGTCTCGTCCACCAGCACGATGCTCCCGACGGCCCGGGCGGCGGCCAGCAGCCGGCGGCGCTGCTCCTCGTCGATCAGCGCGCCGGTCGGGTTGTGGAAGTCGGGGATGACGTACGAGACCTTGGGGGCGGCCCCGCGCAGCACCCGCTGCCACTCCGCCAGGTCCCAGTGGGCGGGCGGCGCGGAGGCGTACGGGACCGGGACCAGGCGGGCCCCGGTCAGGCGCAGGGCCTGGAGGGTGTGGGCGTAGCTCGGGGCCTCGACGGCGACCCGGTCGCCGCGGCCGACCAGGACCCGCTGGACCAGGTGCAGGCCGCCCATCGCGCCGGTGGTGACGAGGATCTGGTCGGGAGTGGTGGGCAGCCCGCGCTCGGTGTAGCGGCGGGCCACGGCCTCGCGCAGCACCGGGACGCCGGTGGGGTAGTGGCCGTGGCCGGCGGCGTAGTGCGGCAGCAGTTCGACGGCCCGGGCGGCGGCCTGGCCGAGCCAGGGCTGCGGGGCGGGCAGGGCGGCGACGCCGAGGTCGAGGGTCCGGCCCTGTTCGTCCGGCGGGACGGGGTGCAGGGCGTCGCCGGGCGGCGGGGCGCCCTCGGGCAGGGCGGTCCAGCTGCCGGCGCCGCGACGGCTGAGCAGGTAGCCGTCGCCGCGCAGGGCCTCGTAGGCGGTGGCGACGGTGGTGCGGCTGAGTTCCAGGGCGGAGGCGAGCTCGCGTTCGGCGGGCAGCCGGGCGCCGACCGGCAGCCGGCCCTCGGTGACCAGCAGCCGGATCTGTCCGGCGAGGGTGCGGTAGGCGGGGCGGCGCGCGGTGGCCGGCTCGGGCAGTCGCGTGGCGGCGAGCAGCCGGGCCAGTGCGGGCGGGGAGACGGTGGTGTGCCAGTCGGCCACGATCATCAGTCCACTTGCTCGGAATTGGCCCTGTCAGGGGCCACTTTGGCCCCTTCATGATGGCAGGGCGGCCGCCGAGCCGCCATCACCGGGGCCGCCCCGGGGTGCAGCACCACCGGCAGGAGCAGCAGTGGCCACCACGACCGCGCCCACATCCACCCCTGAGACCCCCGCCACGTCCGCGTCCACATCCGCGTCCATATCCGCGTCCGCGTCCGCGTCCGCTCCGGAGCCGGCCCGGCCGGGCCCGGCCGTCCGGGTCCTCGGCGACACCCATGCGCTGGGCCGCCGGCTCCCGCAGCTCGCCGTCGGCCTCACCCTGTACGGGGTGAGCATGGCGCTGATGCTCCGCTCCGGCCTCGGCCTGGACCCCTGGGACGTCTTCCACCAGGGCCTGCAGCGGGTGCTCGGCCTCACCGTGGGCGCCTGGGTGACCATCTGCGGCGCCCTGGTGCTGCTGCTGTGGATCCCGCTGCGCCAGCGCCCCGGGGTGGGCACCGTCGCCAATGTGCTGATGATCGGCGCGGCGATGGACCTGACCCTGCGGCTGGTCGGCGGGCCGCAGGGCCTGGCCGCCCGGATCGCGCTGATGACCGCCGCGGTGCTGCTCAACGGCGTGGCCTCCGGTCTCTACATCGGCGCCCGGCTCGGTCCGGGCCCGCGGGACGGGCTGATGACCGGCCTGCACCGGCGCACCGGGCGTTCGCTGCGGCTGATCCGCACCGGGATCGAGGTCACCGTGCTGGCCGTCGGGCTGCTGCTGGGCGGCACGGCCGGGGTCGGCACGGTGGTGTACGCGCTGGCGATCGGTCCGCTGGTGCAGCTCTTCCTGCCGTG
Organism: Kitasatospora sp. NPDC096128; assembly: GCF_040303105.1. Lineage (NCBI taxonomy): Bacteria > Bacillati > Actinomycetota > Actinomycetes > Kitasatosporales > Streptomycetaceae > Kitasatospora > Kitasatospora sp. NPDC096128. The sequence continues at coordinate 11,732 of NZ_JBEOSP010000089.1, forward strand.
GTGCACGGTGCCCACCGCCGCCCAAAACCCCCGGAAGGGATGAACTCGGCGGCACGGAGTTGCCGCGCGCCGTTGCCGCTCGTCGCGCTCCGGGGGCGGAACCTCGTAAGGTCGTCTCCGTGTTGGACGAGATGCGGATACGGGATCTTGGGGTCATCGACGATGCGGTGGTCGAGCTGGCCCCCGGCTTCACCGCCGTGACCGGTGAGACCGGTGCCGGCAAGACCATGGTCGTGACCAGCCTCGGCCTCCTGCTCGGCGGCCGGGCCGACCCCGGCCTGGTCCGCCACGGGGCCGGCCGCGCCGTGGTGGAGGGCCGGCTGGAACTGCCCGCCGACTCCCCGGCGGCGGCCCGCGCCGTCGAGGCCGGGGCCGAACTGGACGACGGCGCCCTGCTGATCAGCCGGACCGTCTCCGCCGAGGGCCGCTCCCGGGCCCACGTCGGCGGGCGGGCCGTCCCGGTCGGGCTGCTCACCGAGCTCGGCGAGGACCTGATCGCCGTGCACGGCCAGACCGACCAGCAGCGGCTGCTGCGCCCGGCCCGCCAGCGCGGCGCGCTGGACCGCTACGCGGGCGAGGCGGTGGCCGAGCCGCTGGCCCGCTACCGGGAGACCTACCGCGCCCTGCGGGAGGTCGCGGCCACCCTGGAGGAACTGACCACCCGGGCCCGCGAGCGCGCCCAGGAGGCCGACCTGCTGCGCTTCGGCCTGGACGAGATCGCCGCCGCCGAGCCGGTGGCCGGGGAGGACGTCGAGCTGGCCGCCGAGGCCGAGCGGCTCGGCCACGCCGACGCGCTGTCCTCCGCCGCGACGCTCGCCCACGCCGCCCTGGCCGGCGACCCGGCCGACCCGGAGGCGCTGGACGCGGGCACCCTGCTCGCCCAGTCCCGGCGCGCCCTCGACGCCGTGCGCCACCACGACGAGCGGCTGGCCGGCCTCGCCGACCGGCTGAACGAGGTCGGCTACCTGCTGGCCGACGTCGCCGGGGACCTCGCGGGCTACGCCGACGACCTGGACGCCGACCCGGTGCGCCTGGCCGCAGTCGAGGACCGCCGGTCCGTGCTGGCCCAGCTGCTGCGCAAGTACGGCGGCGGGGAGAACACCCTCGCCGAGGTGATCGCCTGGGCGGAGGACGGCTCCGCCCGGCTCGCCGAACTCGACGGAGACGACGAGCGGATCGACCGGCTCGGCGCCCAGGAGACGGAGCTGCGGGCCGAGTTGGCCGAGCTCGCGGCCGAGGTCTCGGCCGCCCGGCAGGCGGCCGCCGGTCGCTTCGCCGAGGCCGTCTCCGCGGAACTCGCCGAACTCGCCATGCCGCACGCCCGGGTGACCTTCTCGATCTCCCGGGTCGACGACCTGGCAGGCATCGAGCTGGACGGCCGGACCGTCGCATACGGGCCGCACGGCGTGGACGAGGTCGAGGTGCTGCTCGCCCCGCACCCGGGCGCCCAGCCGCGCCCGATCGCCAAGGGCGCCTCGGGCGGTGAGCTCTCCCGGGTGATGCTCGCCGTCGAGGTGGTCTTCGCGGGCGCGGACCCCGTCCCCACCTACCTGTTCGACGAGGTGGACGCGGGCGTCGGCGGCAAGGCCGCCGTCGAGATCGGCCGCCGGCTGGCCAAACTGGCGGAATCCGCCCAGGTCGTGGTGGTCACCCACCTGCCGCAGGTCGCCGCCTTCGCGGACCGGCACCTGGTGGTGGAGAAGACCCACGACGGCACCGTGACCCGTTCCGGTGTCAAGGTGTTGAACGACGAGGAGCGGGTGCGGGAACTCTCCCGGATGCTGGCCGGCCTGGAGGACTCGGAGCTGGGCCGGGCCCACGCCGAGGAACTGCTGGCCGCCGCCCGGGCCCCTCGCCACCGGTAGCGGGAACCGGCGGCCCTCCCCGCGAGGACGGCGACGCGCCCCCGGTGGTGCCGACTGTCCAAGAGGGCCGCCGACCTGGCATGGTGGCGGCTGGACACTGGCTTTCCAGTCCCGAGCGCCGCCGGGCGGGCAATCCTCGCGAAGCGGCGCGCGAACCTGATCGAGTCGGATGCGAGACGACGTGGACCATTCCGCCGCCCGGGTCACCGCGGCCGCCCCGGAACCGGGGCAGCTGCGCGTGGTACTCGTCCTGGCCGCCAGCACCGGCGGCATCGGTGCGCACGTGCGTTCCCTGGCCCAGGGCCTGGTCGCGCACGGGGTGACCGTCACGGTCTGCGCACCGGCCGGCACGGACGCGCTGTTCGGCTTCTCCCGCACCGGCGCCCGGTTCCACACCGTCGACATCACCCCCACCGCGGGTGCCCGCAGCGACGCCACCGCGATCGGCGAGCTGCGCCGGGCCTTCACCGGCGCCGACGTGGTGCACGCCCACGGGCTGCGGGCCGGCCTGCTGTCCGACCTCGCGCTGCGCACCGCCGGCCGCTTCCCGGGGCTGCGTCCGGAGACCCCGCTGGTGGTCACCTCGCACCACGCCCTGCTGGCCACCGGCATGGAGCGGCGCCTGCAACGGCTGATGGAGCGCCGGGTGGCACGCGCCGCCGACCTCGTCCTCGGCGCCTCCTCCGACCTGGTCGCCCGGGCCCGTGAACTGGGCGCCACCGACGCCCGGCTGGGCCCGGTGGCCGCCCCGCCGATGCCCGAGGGCCGACTCGGCCGGCCCGAGGCGCGCGCCGCGCTGCTCGGCGACGGCCCGGACCGCCCGCTGGTGCTGGCGGTCGGCCGGCTCGTCCCGCAGAAGGCCTTCGGGGTGCTGCTGGATGCCACCGCCGAGCTGTCCGCGCTGGACCCGGAGCCGCTGGTGCTGCTGGCCGGGGACGGCCCGGAGGCGGGCCCGCTGCGCGAGCGGGCGACCGCCGAGAAGCTTCCGGTGCGGCTGCTCGGCTACCGCACCGACGTGCCCGACCTGTTGGCCGCCGCGGACGTGGTGGTGGTCTCCAGCCGCTGGGAGGCCCGCTCGCTGGTGGTCCAGGAGGCGATGCGGGCCGGCGTGCCGGTGGTCGCCACCGCCGTCGGCGGCATCCCCGAACTGGTCGGCGACGCCGCCCTGCTGGTGCCGTCGGGGGATCCGGCGGCGCTCGGACGGGCGGTGCGCGGGCTGCTCGCGGACCCGGCCCGCCGCGAGCAGCTGGTGGCGGCCGGCCGGCAGCAGGCCGAGACCTGGCCGGACGAGGCCGCCACTGTCGCCCAGGTGCTCAGCACCTACGACGAGTTGGTGCAGCGGGGCTGAGCGGCCCTCAGACGGTCGCCCGCTCCGCGCGTTCCGCGGTGGTCCGGTCGCCCTCGGCGCCGTCCGGCTGGGCCGACAGGTAGGCGGCGCCGCAGGCGGTCAGCCGCAGCGCGGTGTCGATCAGCGGGACGTGGCTGAACGCCTGCGGGAAGTTGCCG
>NZ_JBEOSP010000090.1:0-14960 GCF_040303105.1 Kitasatospora sp. NPDC096128
GCTGCGCCGGACAAGTCCTCGCCCGCCACCACACCGCGCGTCACGAACACCAGGCGCGAGGCCGCGAAACGCTCCTCCGCCAGCCAGCCCTGCACAAGCCCCAGCACGCGGGCCGCCCGAGCGTGCACCTCATCGACGGCCGTCTCGATCACGACCACCGGCGGAACGTCCGCCGGCACCTCCGCCAGCGACTCGACCGCCGCGAACTCCGGCACGTCGGAGACCTTCACCGGCACCCAGTCCACCCGGAAGAGCTCGTCCCGGCCGACCCTCGCCCCGGCCGCAAGCTGCTCGGCGGCGATCGGGCGCACCGTCAGCGCGCCGACCGAGGCCACCGGCCTGCCGTCGGTGTCGGCCACGGCGAGCGTCAGCGCGCCGGAGGCCGACCGCGTCAGGCGCGCCCGGACCGCCGACGCGCCGGAGGCGTGCAGCGCCACGTTCTCCCACGCGAACGGCACGCCGCCGCCCTCGCCGGAGCCCGCCAGGGCGAAGCCGTGGAGGCAGGCGTCGAAGAGCGCGGGGTGCAGGCCGAAGCCGGTGCCCTCGGTGCCCTCGGGCAGGGCGACCTCGGCGAAGAGCTCGTCCCCGCGCCTCCAGACGGCCCGGAGGCCCCGGAACGCCGGGCCGTACCCGAACCCGGCCTCCGCCAGGCCCTCGTACAGCCCGGCCGCGTCGACCACCTCGGCACCGGCCGGCGGCCACACCGAGGCGTCGAACTCCGCCGATGCCGCGCCCGACCCCAGCACGCCGCTCGCGTGCAGGGTCCAGACCGGCTCCGGGCCGGTGTCCGCCGTGGAGTGGATGCCGACCGCACGGCGCCCGGTATCGTCCGGCTCGGCCAGACGCACCTGGATCCGGACGGAGCCCTCCTCGGGCAGGACCAGCGGTGCGGCCGTGGTCAGCTCCTCGACCAGGTCGCAGCCGACCTCGTCACCGGCGCGCACGGCCAGCTCCACCAGCGCCGTGCCCGGCACCAGCACCGAACCCATGACGACGTGGTCCGCCAGCCACCCGTGCGACCGGGCCGACAGCCGGCCGGTGAACACCAGCCCGGCGGTACCGGCCAGTTCGAGCGAGCCGGTGAGCAACGGGTGGTCGGCGTTCCGGAGCCCGGCGGACTCGGCCGTCGGGAAGAACGCCGAGGCGTCCGTCCAGAACCGGCGGTGCTGGAAGGCGTACGTCGGCAGGGCGACCCGGCGGGCGCCGGTCCCGGCGTGAAAGGCGGACCAGTCCACCGGGACGCCCAGCACGTGCAGGCGCGCCAGCGCCTCGACGACGGTCCGCTCCTCGTCGCGTCCGCGGCGGAGCGCCGGGAGCGCTTCGGCCTCGCCGTCGGGCAGCGCGCCCACGGTGAGCGCGGTGAGGACGGCGTCGGGGCCGAGTTCGAGGAAACGGCGCACGCCGGCCCCGTGGAGGGTGCGGATGCCGTCGGCGAAGCGGACGGCCTCGCGGACGTGGCGCACCCAGTAGTCGGGGGTGGTGAAGTCCTCGCCGAGGGCGCCGGTGAGGTTGGAGACCAGCGGAATCGACGGCGCCTGGTACGTCAGCCCGTTCAGGACCTCACGGAAGTCCCCCAGCATCGGGTCCATCAGCGGCGAGTGGAACGCGTGCGAGACGCGGAGCCGGTTCGACCTGCGGTCGGCGAAGTGCGCCCCGATCGCCGCGACGGCCTCCTCCGTCCCCGAGACGACGACCGAGCGCGGGCCGTTCACGGCGGCGATCGACACGAACTCACCCAGCAACGGCAGGACTTCCTCCTCCGTCGCCTGCACCGCCAGCATCGCGCCACCCGAAGGCAGCGCCTGCATCAGCCGGCCACGGGCGGCCACCAGGGCGCAGGCGTCGACCAGGCTGAACACCCCCGCCACGTACGCCGCGGCAACCTCACCGATCGAGTGCCCGGCCACGAACTCGGCACGGACGCCCAATGATTCGACGAGCCGGAACAGCGCCACCTCAACCGCGAACAGACCCGCCTGGGCGTACGCGGTCTGGTTCAGCAGCTCCTCGCCCTCGCCCCACACGACGTCTCGAACCGGAAGCTCCAGAGCCCCGCACACCTCGTCGAAGGCACGGGCGAACACCGGGAACCGGCCGTACAACTCCCGTCCCGTCCCGAGTCGCTGCGAGCCCTGACCCGAGAAGAGGAAGGCCGTCCGGCCGCTCGTCGCGACGCCGGTCGGCGCCTCGCCGTCCGCCACCGCCCGCAGGCCGGCCAGGAGTTGCTCGGGCCCGTCGCCGACCACGGCCGCACGGTGTTCGAGCGCGGCGCGGGTCGTCGCCAGCGAGTACGCGACGTCCGCCGGCCGGGCGTCGTCGGCGACGGCTGCGAGCAGCCGCTCGGCCTGCGCGCGAAGGGCCTCCGGGGTCGCGGCAGACAGCAGCCACGGCACGACGGCGGGCTCGACCTCAGGCGACTCCGTGGACAGCTCCGCCGTCGGGGCCTCCTCGATGATCACGTGAGCGTTGGTGCCGCTGATCCCGAAGGACGAGACGCCGGCGCGCCGCGGACGATCGCCCGCAGCCCACGGCCGGGGCTCGGTCAGGAGCCGGACGGCCCCCTCCGACCAGTCCACGTTCGCGCTCGGCTCGTCCACGTGCAGCGTCGACGGCAACTCGCCGTTGTGCATCGCGAGCACCATCTTGATCACGCCGGCGACACCGGCCGCGGCCTGGGTGTGCCCGATGTTCGACTTGATCGAGCCGAGCAGCAGGGGCCGTTCACGGTCCTGCCCGTACGTCGCGATCAGCGCCTGGGCCTCGATCGGGTCGCCCAACGTCGTGCCCGTGCCATGGGCCTCGACCACGTCGACCTGGTCGGCGCCGAGGCGGGCGTTGACGAGCGCCTGCCGGATCACCCGCTGCTGCGACGGTCCGTTCGGCGCCGTCAGGCCGTTCGACGCGCCGTCCTGGTTCACCGCGCTGCCGCGCACGAGCGCGAGCACCGGGTGCCCGTTGCGCAGCGCGTCCGACAGCCGCTCGACGACCAGGAAGCCCGCGCCCTCCGCGAAGCCCGTGCCGTCGGCGGCGGAGGCGAACGACTTGCAGCGCCCGTCGGGGGCGAGCGCGCCCTGGCGGCCGAACTCGGCGAACACGCCCGGCGTGGCCATCACCGTCACGCCGCCGGTGATCGCGAGCGAGCAGTCGCCCTGGCGCAGTGCCTGGGCGGCCAGGTGCAGGGCGACCAGGGAGGACGAGCAGGCGGTGTCCACCGCGACGGCCGGGCCCTCCAGGCCGAGCTTGTACGAGACGCGGCCGGCCACGACGCTGCCGTTGCCGTCGCTGCCCGGGTAGTCGTGGTACATCACACCGGTGAAGACGCCGGTGCGGGTGCCGCGCAGGCCGCTCGGGTCGATGCCGGCCCGCTCCAGGGCCTCCCAGGAGAGCTCCAGCGTGAGCCGTTGCTGCGGGTCCATCGCCAAGGCCTCGCGTGGGGAGATCCCGAAGAAGCCGGGGTCGAACTCGGCGGCGCCGTCGAGGAATCCGCCTGCGCGGGTGTAGTACGAGTCCTCGGTGCGGAGCGTCGAGAGGTCCCAGCCGCGGTCGGCGGGGAACGGGGAGATCGCGTCCGCGCCGGACGTCACCAGCTGCCACAGCTCCTCGGGCGTGGTCACCCCGCCCGGGTAGCGGCAGGCCATGCCGACGATCGCGATCGGGTCGTGGCGGACCTCCGTCGCCACCGGAGCGTCCGTCTCGGCGTCGATGGAACGGACCCGGTCGTCGGCCAGGCCGAGCAGGGCGTCGACCAGGCCCGCGTCGCGCAGGCGGCGGGTCGGGATCGACTGCAGCACGGCCCGCAGGTCGGCTTCGGCCCGGGACGTCTCGCCGCTCGCGGCCGCCGTCCGCACGCCCAGCTCGGCGACGATGAGGCCCGTCACGGCCTCGGCGTTCGGGTGGTCGAAGGCGAGGGTCGCGGGCAGGCGCAGGCCGGTGAGGGTGTTGAGCTGGTTGCGCAGGTCCGTCGCGGCGAGGGAGTCGAAGCCGAGCTCCTGGAACGCGCGGTCCGGCTCGATCGCGTCGCCCGACTCGTGGCCGAGCAGAGCGGCCACCCGGGCCCGGACGAGTTCGAGGACCGTCCGCCGCTGCTCCGCCTCCGTCAGCCCGGCGAGCCGGGCGGCGAGACCGTCGGCCGGCGCGGCCGGCACCGGAGCGTGCGCCGCCGTGCGGCGGGCGGCCGGGACGAGGGCACGCAGCAGCGCGGGGACCTCGTCGGTGCGGGCGCGCAGGGCGGCGCCGTCGACCCGGATCGGGACGACGGTGGCGCGCTCGCTGCGCAGACCGGCGGCGAACAGCGCCAGACCGGCCTCGCGGGAGAGCGGCGGGACGCCCTGGGCGGCCATGCGGTTGCGATTGAGCTCCAGGAGGTGCTCGCCGAGGCCGGCGCCGACGTCCCACATGCCATAGGCCATCGAGGTGGCGGGCAGGCCGGCGGCGTGGCGGTGGGCGGCGAGGGCATCGAGGAAGACGTTGGCCGCGGCGTAGTTGCCCTGGCCGGCGGTCAGGACGAGACCGCCGGCGGAGGAGAACATCACGAAGGCGGTCAGCTCCAGGTGGCTGGTCAGCTCGTGCAGGTACCACGCGCCGTCGGCCTTCGGGGCCAGGACGGCGTCCATGCGCTCGGGCGTGAGCGCGCCGACCAGACCGTTGTCGCCCACACCGGCGGCGTGGATGACGGCGGAGAGAGCAGGGATCCCGTCGATCAGAGCGGCCACGGCCCCGCGGTCCGCCAGGTCACAGGCGCGGACGTCGACCACGGTGCCGAGGGCGGACAGCTCCGCCACCAGGTCTACCGCTCCCGGCGCCTCCAGGCCACGACGGCTCGTCAGCACCAGGCTCCGCACCCCGCACTCGGCAGCCAGGTAGCGGGCCACGACAGCACCCAGGCCACCAGTGCCTCCGGTGATCAGCACGGTGTCGTCCGCACCGACCGGCAGCAGGCCCTCCGGCTGCGGCAGCCGGGTCAAGCGCGGGACGTGAACAGCCTCGGCCCGCACGGCCGACTCCGGCTCGGCGGTGACGATCACGTCCCCGTCCGTGTCCAGGAGGCCGAACCGGCCCGGGTTCTCCGCCTGCGCGGACCGCACCAGACCCCACACCGGAGCCTGCGCCAGATCCACTGCCTCACCATCTCCCACCGCTACCGCACCACGCGTCACAACCACCAGGCGCGACGCCGCGAAGCGCTCCTCCGCCAGCCAGGTCTGGAGGACTTCCAGCACGGCGTGGATGCTCACGCGGACACTGCTCGGGACGTCCTCGGAGGCCGCGTAGGCGCCGCAGTCGAGGACGACCACGTCGGGCGTCGGCTCCTCCGAGTCCGACACGTCCTCCCACCGAGCCCAGGAGCTCTCTGCGGCAGGCGCGTTCGACAGCTCCACCCACTCGACCCCGTAGAGCGGGTCGACCGAGCCCAGTTGCTCCGCCGACACCGCCCGGCCCACCATCGAGGCCACGGCCAGCACCGGACCGCCCGCCGGGTCGGCGAGGTCGAGCCGCAGCCCGCCGTCGCCGAGCCGGACGATCCGCACCCGCACCGCGGAGGCGCCGACGGCGGACAGGGTCACGCCGGTCCACGCGAACGGGATCATGGTCTCCCGCTCGCCGCCGGCCAGGATCGCGGCGTGCATGGCCGCGTCGAGGAGCGCCGGGTGCACGCCGAAGCCGTCGGCCTCGACGCCCTCCGGCAGCACGACCTCGGCGAACAGCTCGCCGCCGCGCCGCCAGGCCGCGCGCAGGCCCTGGAACACCGGGCCGTAGCCGAACCCCGCCTCGGCCATCCGCTCGTACGCGCCGTGCACCGGCAGCGGCTCCGTGCCGACCGGTGGCCAGACGGCGGCGTCGAACGATGCCGTCCCGGGGGCTCCGGAAGCGGCCAGCGAACCGGTCGCGTGCCGGACCCACCCGGCGTCCGGGTCCCCGTCCGGCCGGGAGTGGATGGTGACCGCGCGCCGGTCCGAGGCATCCGGGCCACCGACCCGCACGTGCAGCTGGACGGCCCCGCGCTCGGGCAGCACCAGCGGTGCGGCCAGGGTCAGTTCCTCCACCTGCTCGTACCCGACCTCGGCCGCGGCCCGCAGCGCGAGCTCGATCAGCGCCGCACCCGGGACCAGGACGGTGTCCAGGACCTGGTGGTCGGCCAGCCACGGGTGCGAGTCCAGTGACACCCGGCCGGTGAGGAGGAACCCGTCCGTGTGGGACAGGTCGACGGCCGCGCCGAGCAGCGGGTGCGCGAAGGCGCCCACGCCGACCGCGCCCAGGTCGCCGAACGGGGTCGTCGCGTCGAGCCAGAACCGGCGGTGCTGGAACGCGTACGTGGGCAGGTCCACCGTCCGGGCGCCGGTGCCGGCGAAGAGGGCGGACCAGTCCACCTCGGCCCCGGCCGTGTGGAGCCGGCCGAGCGCGCCGACCAGGCTCGTCTCCTCGCCCCGGTCCGCGTGCAGGGCGGGCACGACGCACGTGTCGGTGGCCGTCAGGTCCTCGAGGACGCCCTGTACCAGGCCGGACAGGACGGTGTCGGGGCCGAGCTCGACGTAGCGGCGGACGCCGGCCCCGTGGAGGGTGCGGACGCCGTCGGCGAAGCGGACGGCCTCGCGGACGTGGCGCACCCAGTAGTCGGGCGACGTCAGGCCGTCGACCAGTGCGCCGGTCAGGTTGGAGACCAACGGGATCGACGGCGCGTAGTACGTCAGTTTGTCGAGGACCGTACGGAAGTCCTCCAGCATCGGGTCCATCAGCGGCGAGTGGAACGCGTGCGAGACGCGCAGCCGGGTCGTCCGGCGGTCGGCGAGATGCTCCTCGATCTCCGAGACGGCCGCTGCGGCGCCCGAGACCACGACCGACGTCGGACCGTTCACGGCCGCGATCGAGACGGACTCACCGAGCAGCGGCAGGACTTCGTCCTCCGTCGCCTGCACCGCCAGCATCGCGCCGCCGGAAGGCAGCGCCTGCATCAGCCGGCCACGGGCGGCGACCAGAGCGCAGGCGTCCGCCAGCGAGAACACCCCGGCGACGTACGCGGCAGCAACCTCACCGATGGAGTGCCCGGCCACGAACTCCGGCCGCACACCCAGCGATTCGAGGAGGCGGTAGAGCGCCACCTCGACGGCGAACAACCCGGCCTGGGCGTACGACGTCTGGTTCAGCAGCTCCGCGTCCTCGCCCCAGACGACATTCCGAAGCGGCAGCTCCAGCGCCGCGCACACCTCGTCGAAGGCCCGGGCGAACACCGGGAACCGGGTATACAACTCCCGCCCCATGCCGAGCCGCTGCGATCCCTGCCCCGAGAACAGGAACGCCGTCGCCCCGCCCGCCCGCGCGGACGACATGGCCGCGCCCGGGGCGAGTTCGCCCCGGCTCAGCGCGTCCAGCCCGGCCAGCAGTTCTTCCCGGCCTCCGCCGAGCAGCACCGCGCGGTGCTCCAGCGCCGGCCGCGTCGCGACCAGCGAGTGGGCGACGTCCAGCGCGTCGAGCTCCGGGCGCGCGCCGACGAAGGCCGAGAGCCGCTCGGCCTGCACCCGCAGGGCCTCCGGCGTCGCCGCGGCGAGCAGCCACGGCAGCGTGCCCGACTCCCGCCCACCGGCGGCAGGTTCGGCGACGGACTCGGGGCCCTGCTCCACGATCACGTGCGCATTGGTCCCGCTGATCCCGAAGGCGGACACGCCCGCCCGGCGCGGGCGGCCGGTCGACGGCCAGTCCCGGGCCTCGGCCAGCAGCTCGACCGTGCCCTCCGACCACTCGACGTGCGACGAGGGCCGGTCGATGTGCAGCGACTTCGGCAGCACGCCGTGCTGCATCGCCAGCACCATCTTGATCACGCCGGCCACACCGGCCGCCGCCTGCGCGTGCCCGATGTTCGACTTGATCGAGCCCAGCAGCAGCGGGACTTCGCGGTCCTGGCCGTAGGTCGCGAGCAGCGCCTGCGCCTCGATCGGGTCACCCAGCGTCGTGCCCGTGCCGTGCGCCTCCACCGCGTCCACGTCCGCCGGGGACAGCCCGGCGCTCGCCAGTGCCTGGCGGATCACCCGCTGCTGGGACGGCCCGTTCGGCGCCGAGAAGCCGTTGCTCGCCCCGTCCTGGTTGACGGCCGTGCCGCGGATCACCGCGAGCACCCGGTGGCCGTTCCGCTCCGCGTCGGACAACCGCTCGACGAGCAGCACGCCGACGCCCTCCGACCAGCCGACGCCGTCCGCCGCGTCCGCGAACGCCTTGCACCGGCCGTCCGCGGACAGCCCTCGCTGCCGCGAGAACTCGATGAACATGCCCGGCGTCGACATCACCGTCGCGCCGCCCGCGAGGGCCAGCGAGCACTCGCCGCTGCGCAGCGCCTGGACCGCCAGGTGCAGGGCGACGAGCGAGGAGGAGCAGGCCGTGTCGACGGTCACCGCCGGGCCCTCCAGGCCCAGCGTGTAGGACACCCGGCCGGAGACGACGCTGCCGCCGCTGGTGCCCGAGGGATTCGTGTTGAGCGCGTAGTCGTGGTACATGACGCCCGCGAAGACGCCGGTCCGACTGCCGCGCAGGGACAGCGGGTCGATGCCCGCCCGCTCCAGCGCCTCCCACGAGGTCTCCAGGAGGAGCCGCTGCTGCGGGTCCATGTAGAGGGCCTCGCGCGGGGAGATCCCGAAGAAGCCGGGGTCGAAGTCGCCGGCGTCGTGCAGGAAGCTGCCGTGACGGGTGTAGCTGTGGCCCTCCTTGCCGGGCTCGGGGTCGTAGAGGTGCTCGATGTCCCAGCCGCGGTCGGTCGGCAGTCCGGTGACGGTGTCGACGCCGTCCGCCAGCAGCCGCCACAGTTCCTCGGGCGTGCTCGCGCCGCCGGGGTAGCGGCAGGCCATGCCGACGATCGCGATCGGTTCGTCGGCGGTGTGCGGGCGGGTCTCGGCGCCGACGACCGGGGTCGGCTCCGTGCCCGCGCCGGCCAGGTCGAGGAGGTGCTCCGCGACGGCCCGCGCGTTGGGGAAGTCGAAGGCGAGCGTGGCGGGCAGGCGCAGGCCCGTGCGCTTGTTCAGGCGGTTGCGCAGGTCGGTCGCGGCGAGGGAGTCGAAACCGAGCTCCTGGAACGCGCGCTCGGGCGCGATCGCCTCGGCGGAGGCGTGGCCGAGAACGGCGGCGACCTCCGTGCGCACGAGCTCCAGCGCCAGGCGCCGGCCCTCGCTCCCGCCCAGCCCGGCGAGGCGCCTGGCCAGGCCGGTCTCGGCCGCACGGCCACTCGTGGGCAGTTCGGCGCGCCTGCGCGGTGCGGTGAGGGCGCGCAGGAGCGCGGGGACCTCGTCGGTGCGGGCGCGCAGCGCGCCGGCGTCGACCCGGATCGGGACGACGGCCGCGCGGTCGCTGCGCAGGGCGGTGGCGAAGAGTGCGAGGCCGGTCGCGTGGTCGAGGACGGGAACGCCCTGGGTGGCCATCCGCGCCCGGTCGACGTCCGCGAGGTCACGCCCGAGGCCGGCGCCGACGTCCCAGAGGCCGTAGGCCATCGAGGTGGCGGGCAGGCCGGCGGCGTGGCGGTGGGCGGCGAGGGCGTCGAGGAAGACGTTCGCGGCCGCGTAGTTGCCCTGGCCGGCGGTCAGGACCAGACCACCGGCGGAGGAGAACAGCACGAAGGCGGTCAGGTCGAGGTGACTCGTCAGCTCGTGCAGGTACCAGGCACCGTCGGCCTTCGGCGCCAGGACGGCATCCATGCGCTCGGGCGTGAGCGCACCGACCAGACCGTTGTCGCCCACACCGGCGGCATGGATCACAGCCGACAGGCCGGGGATCCCCTCGATGAGCGCCGCGACCGCGTCGCGGTCCGCCATGTCACAGGCACGCACGTCGGCGACAGCCCCGAGGGCGGACAGCTCCGCCACCAGTTCCGCCGAGCCCGACGCCTCCGGACCGCGACGGCTCGTCAGCACCAGGCTCCGCACACCGCACTCGGCGACCAGGTACCGGGCCACGACCGCGCCCAGACCGCCCGTGCCACCGGTGATCAGCACGGTGTCATCCGCGCCCACCTGCAGCGGACCCTCCGGCTGCGGCAGACCGCCCAGACGCGGAACGTGAACGGCCTCACCACGCACGGCCGACTCCGGCTCCTCGGTGACGATCACCTCCCCGTCCGTGTCCAGCAGGACGAAGCGCCCCGGGTTCTCCGCCTGGGCCGCCCGGACCAGACCCCACACCGGAGCCTGCGCCAGATCCACCGGCTCACCCTCACGCACGGCCACCGCACCCCGCGTCACGACCACCAGCCGCGACGCCGCGAACCGCTCCTCCTCCAGCCACGCCTGCACCGCGCGCAGCACGTGCCACGCCACCTCGCGCACGGCTGCCGGAACGTCGCCGCCCGGGGCGGCCGCGGCCGCGCAGTCCAGGACGACGGTCTCGGGGGCCGGGCCCTCAGCGGGCAGGGCATCCCAGGACGTCCACTCCGTGCCCGCGTCCGAGGCGACCGGCCGCTCAGACCACTCGACCACGTAGAGCGGGTCGGCCGAGCCCAGTTGCTCCGCCGAGACCGCCCGGCCCTGCACGGAGGCCACCGTCAGCACCGGCTCGCCCGCCGGGTCGGCGAGGTCGAGCCGCAGCCCGCCACCGACGAGCCGGACCAGGCGCACCCGCACCGCCGACGCTCCGACGGCACGCAGCGCCGCGCCCGTCCACGCGAACGGGACCACAGTGTCGTCGCTCCCGGCGTCCACGATGGCGACGTGCATGGCCGCGTCGAGGAGCGCCGGGTGCACGCCGAAGCCGTCGGCCTCGACGTCCTCGGGGAGCTCGACGTCCGCGAACAGCTCGTTCCCGCGCCGCCAGGCCGCGCGAAGGCCCTGGAAGGCACGGCCGTAGCCGAACCCCGCCTCGGCCATTCGCTCGTACGCCCCCTCGACCGGCAGCACCTCGGCATCGGCCGGCGGCCAGACATCGAAGGTCGCTGCCTCCGCGGCTCCGCCGACGGCCAGCGAGCCGGCCGCGTGCTGGACCCACCCGGCGTCCGGGTCCCCGTCCGCCCGCGAATGGATCGTGAGCTCCCGGCGGCCGGAGGGGTCCGGCGTTCCGACGCGGAGCTGGAGCTGGAGCGCGCCGTACTCGGGCAGCACCACCGGTGCGGCCAGAGTCAGTTCCTCCACCTGCTCGCAGCCCACCTCGGTGGCAGCGCGCAGCGCGAGTTCGAGCAGGCCCGCGCCGGGGACCAGGACCGTGCCCTGGATGACGTGGTCGGCCAGCCACGGGAACGCGGCCGTCGACACGCGTCCGGTGAGCACCAGCCCGTCCTCGTCGGCCAGTTCGACAGCGGCGCCGAGCAGGGGGTGCGTGGTGGCGCCGAGGCCCGCGGAGCGGACGTCGCCACCGCGGGCGGCGAGGGGCGCGGGCCAGAAGCGGCGGCGCTGGAAGGCGTACGTCGGCAGGTCGACGTGCCTGGCGCCGGTGGCGGCGAACAGGGCGGACCAGTCCACCGTCGCGCCGTGGACGTGCAGGCGGGCGAGGGCGTCGACGAGGGTGTGCTCCTCGGCCCGGTTGCGGCGGAGCGCCGGAACCGCTTCGGCCTCGCCGTCGGGCAGCGCGCCCACGGTGAGGGCGGTGAGGACGGCGTCGGGGCCGAGTTCGAGGAAGCGGTCGACGCCGGCGATGTGGAGGGTGCGGATGCCGTCGGCGAAGCGGACGGCCTCGCGGACGTGGCGCACCCAGTAGTCGGGGGCGCAGAGGTCCTCGGCCAGTGCGCCGGTGAGGTTGGAGATCACCGGGATCGACGGCGCGCTGTAGCTCAGCCCGTTCAGGACCGTACGGAAGTCCGCCAGCATCGGGTCCATCAGTGGCGAGTGGAACGCGTGCGAGACGCGGAGCCGGTTCGACTTGCGGTCGGCGAAGTGCCCCTCGATCGCCGCGACGGCCTCCTCCGTCCCCGAGACCACGACCGAGCGCGGGCCGTTGACGGCAGCGATCGACACGAACTCACCGAGCAGCGGCAGGACTTCCTCCTCCGTCGCCTGCACCGCCAGCATCGCGCCACCCGCCGGCAGCGCCTGCATCAGACGGCCACGGGCGGCCACCAGGGCGCAGGCGTCTGCCAGGCTGAACACCCCGGCCACGTACGCCGCGGCGACCTCACCGATCGAGTGCCCGGCCACGAACTCCGGCCGCACGCCCAGCGATTCGACGAGCCGGAACAGCGCCACCTCGACGGCGAACAGCCCGGCCTGGGCGTACGCGGTCTGGTTCAGCAGCTCCTCGCCCTCGCCCCACACGACGCTGCGGAGGGACTGGTCGAGGTGCTCGTCCAGCGCCGCGCAGACGGCGTCGAAGGTGTCGGCGAACCTCGGGAAGCGAGCGTACAACTCCTGCCCCATGCCGAGGCGTTGCGAACCCTGACCGGAGAAGAGGAACGCGGTCCTGCCTACCGACGCGACTCCTCGGGCCACCTCGGCCCCGTCGACGACCACCGCGCGGTACGGGAGGAGCGACCGCCCGGCCAGGGTGAAGGCCACATCGGCAGCCGGAAGTTCATCGAGCTCCGTCAGCCGCGCGACCTGGGCGTCCAGCGCCGCTTCGGACTTGGCGGATACCACCCAGGGCACCGCCCCCGCCGTCACCGCAGCATCCTGCACGGCCTCGGGCTCGGCCTGCTCCAGGATCACGTGGGCGTTGGTTCCGCTGATCCCGAAGGACGACACGCCCGCGCGGCGCGGGTGACCGGTGGCCGGCCACTCGGTGCGCTCGGTGAGCAGCTCGACCGCGCCGGACGTCCAGTCGACGTGCGACGAGGGCGCGTCCACGTGCAGGGTGCGCGGCAGCAGGCCGTGCTGCATCGCGAGCACCATCTTGATCACGCCCGCGACGCCGGCCGCGGCCTGGGAGTGGCCGATGTTCGACTTGATCGAGCCCAGCAGCAGCGGCAGTTCGCGGTCCTGGCCATAGGTGGCGAGCAGGGCCTGCGCCTCGATCGGGTCGCCCAACGTGGTCCCGGTGCCGTGGGCCTCGACGGCGTCCACGTCGGCGGTCGACAGCCCGGCGCTCGCGAGAGCCTGCCGGATCACGCGCTGCTGCGACGGGCCGTTTGGCGCCGTCAGGCCGTTGGACGCGCCGTCCTGGTTGACGGCACTCCCCCGCAGAACTGCCAGCACTCGATGGCCGTTCCGGCGGGCGTCCGACAGGCGCTCCAGTACCAGCATGCCGACGCCCTCCCCCCAGCCGACGCCGTCGGCCGCCTCCGCGAACGAACGGCACCGGCCGTCGGCCGACAGACCACCCTGCCGGGAGAACTCCACGAAGGTGTTCGGCGTGGACATCACGGTGACGCCGCCGGCCAGGGCCAGCGTGCACTCGCCGCCGCGCAGCGCCTGCGCCGCCAGGTGCATCGCGACGAGGGAGGAGGAGCACGCCGTGTCCACCGTGACCGCCGGGCCCTCCAGGCCGAGCGTGTACGAGACCCGGCCCGACGCCACGCTTCCCGCGCTGCCGCTGCCCTGGTAGCCCTCGAACTCACCACCGCCCAGCAGGCTCGCGTAGTCCGCGTACATCACGCCCGCGAAGACTCCCGTCCGGCTGCCGCGCAGCGTCACCGGATCGATGCCGGCGCGCTCGAAGGCCTCCCACGACGTCTCCAGCAGCAGGCGCTGCTGGGCGTCCGTCGCCAGCGCCTCGCGCGGACTCATGCCGAAGAACTCGTGGTCGAACTCCCCGGCGGTGTGCAGGAATCCGCCGGAGCGGGTGTAGGACGTCCCGACGTGATCCGGGTCCGGGTCGTAGAGGGTCTCGACGTCCCAGCCGCGGTTCGTGGGGAAGCCGGAGACCGCGTCCACGCCGTCGGCCACCAGCCGCCACAGGTCCTCCGGCGACTCGACGCCACCCGGGTAGCGGCAGGCCATGCCGACGACGACGATCGGGTCGTCCGACAGCGACGGCAGCGCCTCGGGGACGTGGACGACGCTCTCGGTGCCGAACAGACCCTCCAGCAGGAAGTCGGCCAGCGCGCTCGCCGTCGGGTAGTCGAACACGACGGTGGCCGGCAGCTGGAGACCGGTCACCGACTTGAGCCGGTTGCGCAGCTCGACCGCCGTCAGCGAGTCGAAGCCGAGGTCCTGGAACGCCTTCGACGGATCGACCGCCGAGCCGGCGTCGTGGCCCAGCACGAGCGCGATCTGGTCGCGCACCAGGTCCAGGACGGCCGCACGCCGCTCGTCGCCGCCCAGGCCGGACAGTCGCTTCGCCAGGCTCGCCGACACGGCCGATCCGGCGACAACGGCGCGCCGCACGCGGCGCCGCACCAAGCCGCGCAGCAGGGCGGGCACCTCGCCGTGCGCGGCCAGCGCCGCCGGGTCGAGGCGGACCGGCAGCACGGCCGGGTGCCCGGTGGCGAGCGCCGCATCGAATAGCGCGACGCCCTGCTCCGGGGCGATGACCGGCAGACCGAGCCGGGCGATGCGCTCGGCCTCGGCGTCGGTGAGCGTGCCGGTCATGCCCGCCACATCGGACCAGGGGCCCCAGGCGAGGGCCGCGGCGGGCAGGCCGAGGGAACGGCGGTGGACCGCCAGGGCGTCCAGGTAGGCATTGCCCGCCGCGTAGGCGGCCTGGCCCGCGCTTCCGAGCGTGCCGGCGACGGAGGAGAAGAGGACGAAGGTCTCGACGCTCTCGGCGGCCCGGTGGAGGTTCCAGGCCGCGTCCGCCTTCGGACGCAGGACGGTGGAGACACGTTCGGGGGTGAGCGAGCCGATCACTCCGTCGTCGAGCACACCGGCGGTGTGCACGACCGCGCGAATCTCGTGCCGCGCGAACAGCTCGGTGACAGCGGCCTCGTCGGCCACGTCACAGGCCTCGACCACCGCCTCCGCACCGGCCGACGCCAGCTCGGCGACCAGCGCCTCGACGCCCTCGGCGTCCGCGCCACGACGGCTGACCAGCAGCAGGTGGCGCACGCCGTGCTCGGCCGCCAGGTGCCGGGCCACGACCCTGCCGAGGCCACCGGTACCGCCGGTGATCAGCACCGTGCCCTCACT
>NZ_JBEOSP010000091.1:0-14900 GCF_040303105.1 Kitasatospora sp. NPDC096128
CGCCGACACCAGCGCGCACTCCGTCCCCCCGTTCCCCTACGTCCACGCCTACAACGCGGACGGCAAGGAGATCTACAACCAGAAGACCCAGCCCAACAGCTGACCCTGCCGCAGCACCTGGCCGTCCGGCTCACCCGGGCCGTCGGGCGTCAGGAACGGGCACCGCGTGACGCGTCCGGCTTCCCGACCTCCTCCGTGAGGACCCGGTAGGCCTCCCGTTCGTCGCGCGTACGGAGCCGTCCCGCACCTCCGGGCAGACCACCTCTGCCGGCGCGGCCGACCCCTGGTCCCGGCGGCCGATCGGGGGACAGGGCCCGGGCGGAGCGCGGGATTCGCCAGGGGCGCGGCCGACCGGCCCGGTTGAGCGCCCGGTCCGTCCGGGTACGCCCCTTGGCATGTCGGACGAGAAGAACCGCGCCGTGGCCGAGGCGATCCTCCCGCTGGTCGGCGGCGCCGCCAACATCCGCTCGGTCGCCCACTGCATGACCCGGCTTCGGCTGGGCCTGGTGGACCGCTCCCTGGTCGACCGCGAGGCGCTCGCGGCGCTGCCGGCCGTCCTGGGCACGGTCGACGACGACACCTACCAGATCGTCCTCGGCCCGGCGGCCGTGGCCGGGGTCACCGCGCAGCTGCTGCGGCTGCTCGACGCCGCCGCGGCTCCCGCCGCCGCCCCCACCGCGGAGGACCTCGCGGGGCGCGGGGCGCGGATCCGGGCGGAGGCGAAGGCGCGCAACGCGACCCCGCTGAAGCGGGCACTGCGCCGGATCGCCGACATCTTCGTCCCGCTGATCCCCGCCCTGATCGGCTGCGGCATCGTCGCCGCCCTCTCCGGGGCGCTGGCGAACCTCGGCTGGGCTCCGGCGCTGGTCGCCGCGCTGGGGGCGGTCTCCTCGGGGTTCATGTCCCTGCTCGCCGTCTTCGTCGGCTACAACACGGCGAAGGAGTTCGGCGGTACGCCCGTGCTGGGCGGGGCCGTGGCCAGTGTGATCGTCTACGCGGGTGTCGCCAAGGTGGAGGCCTTCGGCCACCACCTCACCCCCGGCCAGGGCGGCGTGGTCGGCGCGCTGCTCGCCGCGCTGCTGGCCGTCCAGGTGGAGCGCTGGACCAGGCGGATCGTGCCCGCCGCGCTGGACGTCCTGGTCACCCCCACGGTCACCGTGCTGGTCGGCGGACTGGCCGCCCTGTACGGCCTGATGTTCGTCGCCGGGGAGGTCTCCACGGCCATCGGCCACGCCGCCGCCTGGCTGCTCGCCCACGGCGGACTGCTCGCCGGGCTGGTGCTCGGCGGCCTCTTCCTGCCGCTGGTGATGCTCGGCCTGCACCAGGCGCTGATCCCGATCCACACCACGCTGATCCAGCAGCAGGGCTCCACCGTGCTGCTGCCGATCCTCGCGATGGCCGGCGCCGGGCAGGTCGGCTGCGCCGCGGCCGTCTACCTCAGGCTGCGCCACAACGCCCCGCTCCGGGCGACCATCCGCTCCGCCCTCCCGGCCGGCCTGCTGGGCGTCGGCGAACCCCTGGTCTACGGGGTCACCCTGCCGCTGGGCCGCCCCTTCGTCACGGCCTGCGTGGGCGGCGCCGCCGGGGGCGCCTTCATCGGCGTGGCCGGGCAGCTCGGCAGCGCCGTCGGCTCCACCGCCATCGGCCCGTCCGGCTGGGCCCTGTTCCCACTGCTGGCCGGCCCGCACGGCCTGGTCGCGAGCGCGGCCGTCTACGGCGGCGGCCTGCTGACCGGCTACGTCGTGGGCTTCCTGGCCACCTACTTCTTCGGCTTCACCCGCGAGCTGCTCGCCGAGAACGACAACCCGGCGCCGGCCCCCGCTCCCACTGCCGAGCCGGCCCGGGACGGCGGCCAGGTGTGCTGACCACCGAGGGCGGTGACCGTGCGCAGCCTCTGGCGCACCCCTGCATGACTGCGTCGACGTAGGCCGACAACAGTGCCGGCATGCGCATGCGGGGGAAGAAACGGCAGAAGGTGGCCGGGTCAGGTCCGCTTCGTGGGCAGGCGTTCGGCGGGGAGGTGGCGGGTGAACGCGAACCCCGCGAGGGTGATGCCCCCGGTGGTGAGGATCGCGATCTTCAGACCGTCCAGTTGCGCCGCCGAGTACGCGTTCAGGAGCTGCTGGGCCTGGTCCGGCGGCACCGCGGCCTTGGCCAGCCCGGCCTGGACCTGCGCCGTGGGGACGAACTGCACACCCGCCTCGACGGCGATGCCCACCTGCTGCCGCACGGCGTCCGAGATCTGGGGATTCCCCGCGATCTGCTTGTTGAAGGCTCCGGCGAGGGCGCTGATCAGGATCGCGCCGATCAGCGCGGTGCCGAGGGACGACCCCAGTTGCTGGGCGGTGTTCTGCAGGCCGCCGGCCTCGCTCCGCTCGGACTCGCCGACGCTGGACTGCACCACGTTGCCGAGCTGGGACGCGAGCAGCCCCATCCCCAGGCCGAGGACCGCCATCGCCAGGGCGAACGACAGGTTGTCGATGTTCGGCTTGATGCCGGCGAGCAGCCAGACGATCGCGACCAGCATCACCACCAGCCCGACGCGCACCAGCGTCCGGGGGGAGGCGACGCGGGTCAGCGCGGACCCGCTCAGGGCCGCGAGCAGCATCGTGATGGAGACCGGGAGCAGCCGTACCCCCGTCTGGAAGGCGTTGAACCCTTGGACGACCTGGAGGTAGAGCGGGACGACGAAGAAGAGGCCGAGCAGGATGGTGCTCTGGGTGAGCAGCATGGCGAGGCCGGAGCGCAGGGCCGGGAGGCGGAAGAGTCCGAAGCGGACCAGCGGTTCCTCCCCGCGTGCCTCCTTGCGCCGTTCCCAGGCCCTGAACAGCCCCAGGAGCACCGCCCCGGCGGCGATGACGAACAGGGTCGGGGAGAACCCGAAGACGGTGAACGGGGACTTTCGCGGGTGGACGAGCCCCCAGGAGCTGCTCTGCAGCACGCCGAGGACCACCAGGGCGAGGCCGGCGGCGGACAGCACGGAGCCCACGGTGTCGAGGCGCACCCGGGCACCGGTGTCCGCGGGCGCGTCGATCCAGCGGAGCAGCAGGAGGATGATCACGACCACGACGGCCTCGCCGGCGAAGACCAGGCGCCAGGTGAGGTACGTGGTGACCCAGCCGCCGAGGAGCGGTC
Source organism: Kitasatospora sp. NPDC096128 (assembly GCF_040303105.1). Lineage (NCBI taxonomy): Bacteria > Bacillati > Actinomycetota > Actinomycetes > Kitasatosporales > Streptomycetaceae > Kitasatospora > Kitasatospora sp. NPDC096128. The sequence goes on from NZ_JBEOSP010000091.1 coordinate 3,136, forward strand.
CGACCGCGATGCCGACACCGGACAGTCCACCGATGACGCCGTACGCGACCGCACGATCGCGGCCCTGGTAGGACCCGGCGACGAGGGCGGCCAGTGCGGGCAGGACCAGGGCGGCGCCGAGGCCTTCGATCACCGACCAGCCGAGGGCCAGCACCCACAGCACGGGGGCGCTCGCTGTCACCGCGGACCCCACTCCGTACACCGTCAGCCCGATCCCGAAAGCCCGTCGGCGTCCCAGCTTGTCGCCGATCTTGCCGCCGGTGATCATGAAGGCCGCCATGACGAGTGCGTAGAGGGTGATGACGGCCTGGATCGCGGTGACCTCGGTGTGGAAGTCCTTGACCAACTGGCTGATCGACACGTTCATCACGGCCGTGTCCAGCACCATGAGGAACTGGGCTGCGCCGAGGACGGCGAGGGCTCTCCAGCGGTCCATCAGTCCTGCTCCAACGGTTCGTCGCGGTGGCGTGGGCTCCGCGTCAGACGTCGGTACGAGCGGTGACCCGTCCGGCGCCGACGGCGTCGAGCAGCGCCCGGTGGTCGCGTTCGTTCTGGTCGGCGTAGGCGACCGCGAAGCGGGCCAGGGCCCGGTCGAAGACGTCGCCCCGGCCCAGGTACGCGGCGATCGCGATCCGGTCCCCCGACCGGGCGTGGGCGCGTGCCAGGGTCCATCCGCACAGCCGGCCGAACTCGTCCAGCTCGTCCGGCGACATCAGGCCGGGCTGCGCGATCCCCTTCCAGTCGCGCAACTGGCGGACGTAGAAGTCCCGTTCGCGACCGTCGATCCCCTCGACGTGCTGCCAGCCGAGGAAGATGTCGCTGGCTGCCTGCATCATGCGCTGCCCGGTCACGACCCGCTCGCCCTCGGATTCGAACTCGCTGGGCCCCGCGTGGGCGGCCAGCACGGACTGCTGGGCCTCCTTCGCCTGGAGGAACAGCGGATCGCGGTCGTCCCTGCCCAGCAGCAGCACGATCCAGCAGCGGGTGCCGACGCTGCCCACCCCGACGACCTTGCGGGCCACGTCCACGACGGTGAACTGCCGGAGCAGGCTGCGCCGGTCCGCGGACAGGCTCCGGCCGTAGCCCTCGATCAGGCGGTGGATCTCCTCCTCCAGCGCGAGGCGTTCCCGACCCGGGAGGAGGTCCGAGAGGGGCGTGATCAGTGGGGGATCGGGGGTGATGCGTCGCACTCCGTCCACCTCGCGGGTGAGGTTCTCCAAGGCTTGCAGGCTGTCGCGGGTGCGGGCCTTGGCCAGATTGGCGGAGAGCCGTTTCCGGGTGCCCTTGTGCAGTCGGCCCGAGACGGCCGCCTGCACCCGGTACGCGTCGGCCTTGGCGTACCAGACGTCGAGATGGCCCATTCCGGCGAAGGCGTGCATCGCCTCCCGGTAGGACCGCACGCAGGACCGGACCACCGCCTCGCCGGCCTCGTCGGCGAAGCCGTTCTCGCGTCCGGCGATGACGAGGCTGGCCGCGAGACGCTTCACGTCCCACTCCCACGGCCCCGGCAGTGTCTCGTCGAAGTCGTTGATGTCGAACAGCAGTTGCCGCTCGGGCGAGCCGAGCAGGCGGAAGTTCAGCAGGTGTGCGTCACCGCAGAGCTGGGTCCGGAGCCCCGAGGTGGGTGTGTCGGAGAGGTCGGCCGCCATGATCGCCGCCGCACCCCGGTAGAAGCGGAACGGTGATTCCGACATCCGGCCGTAGCGCACCGGTACCAGTTCCGGGACCCGTGAGGCGGACTGCGCCTCGATGAGGTCGATGGGATCGGGGCGGTCCCGGCCCGGTGCGAAGTCGCCGTGCGCGGACCGGGGCGACTTCGCCCGGGCCGCACGGCCCCGGTCGGCGCGTTCACGCGCCGACAGATGCGCCCGGAAGTGCTCTGTCCCGCCGCCCGGCGTCGGTCCGTCCGTCATTTCCGGGCCTCCTCGCGCCTCGCCCGAAAGGAGTGTTCGTACCCCTCCATGCTCGGCCGTGTCGTGGGCGGGCGCATCCCGCGCCGTCCGGCGGGCCACTCGCCGGGCCGTGGCGGGCGACCCGACCGACAATCGGAGAAGGGGCAATCGGGGGCGAAGCCCTGCCGACCCGTCCCCGAGAAGGAGGCCACCATGAGTGACGACATCGACGTCTCCGACATGGGCCCCGTCGACTACCTGGTCGTCGAGTTCCCTCAAGTGGGCATGAGAGGCGAGGGCCTGCCGTTGCTGATCGATCTGGTGGACCGAGGCATCATCCGCATCCTCGATCTCCTGTTCATCACCAGGCAGGCGGACGGTTCGGTGGTCGGTGTCGACATCACCGACATCGACCGGGACGGCCGACTCGATCTCGAGGTGTTCAAGGGGGCCTCCTCCGGCCTCCTCGGCGAGGACGACATCAATGAGGCCGGTTCGGCCCTCGAACCGGGCTCCTCCGCCGGAGTCCTGGTCTACGAGAACCTGTGGGCCGCACCGTTCGCGAGCGCCCTGCGCCGCAACGGCGCCAGGGTGGTCGCCGGCGGACGTATCCCGCTCAGCGACGTCATCGACGCCCTCGAAGCGGCGGAGGCCCGAGCCTGAGCGGTGGCCGGGCAGCGATCGGTCCGATCGGCCCGGGCCACCCATCCACCGTGCACATCACAGATCGGAGGCCGAGACCCATGGCAGGTCTGCTTCGCGGCGTCGCCCGCACCGCAGTGATCTCGGGAACGGCCACGGCCGTGTCCAACCGCGTCTCCCGGCGGCAGGCCGGTCGGTGGGCTCAACAGGAGGCTGCCCAACAGGCCGCCTACGCCCCGCCGCCGCCCCCCGCACCGGTGCCGTCCCCCGCACCGGCCGCCTCCATGGAGGACAAGCTCGCCCAGCTCAAGGATCTCGCCGCGTTGAAGGAACAGGGCATCCTGTCCGACGCCGAGTTCGAGGACCAGAAGCAGCGGATACTCAACTCCTGACCGGGCCCGGACACCGCCCGTACGCCGCCCACGACAACCCCCGGCGGCCCACCTCCCAGGCATGCCTGCCCAGCCGGGCGGGCCGGGAGGCGAGGTGCTCTGCGGGGGCTCCGGCAGTCGGTGCGCCGACCGGCGAACCGGGGTGGGGCCCCGGCCGCCGGGCGGACACCGTCATTCGACGGACTCCCTCGGCTGTGCTTTCGGACTCCGGTGGCTCACCCGTCGATCTTCCCGCGGACGCGGCGGGAGGGGCTGAAGGCGTAGCGGTCGAGCACACCGGGCGGTTCGGCGGGGCCGGGGCCGGGGCCGACGGCCTTCCGATGGTGAGGGCTCACCGACCGCCCTCGGTCCGGGCCCTGGTCCAGGCGGCCTCGCGCAGCAGGCGCAGGCCGTTGAGGCCGACGATGACGGTCGAGCCCTCGTGACCGAGGACGCCCAGCGGCAGCGGGAGGGTGGCGACGAGGTCCCAGACCACCAGGACGGAGATGAACACCGAGGCGATCACCAGGTTCTGCACCACGAAGGAGCGGGCCCGCCGGGAGAGCGCCACCACGGCCGGGACGGTGGCGAGTTCGTCGCGCACGATGACGGCGTCGGCGGTCTCCAGAGCGAGGTCGGAGCCCGCCCGGCCCATCGCGAGGCCGGTGTGGGCGGCGGCCAGGGCGGGGGCGTCGTTGACGCCGTCGCCGACCACCAGGACCTTGCGCCCGGCGGCCTGCTGCTCCTTGACGGCGGCGACCTTGTCCTGGGGCAGCAGCGCGGCGCGCACGTCGGTGATGCCGACCTCGGCGGCCAACCGGGCGGCGGCGCGCGGGTTGTCGCCGGTGAGCAGCGCGGGCGCGGAGCCGGTGAGGGCGGTGAGCGCGCGGACCGTGGCGGCGGCGTCGGGGCGCAGCCGGTCGGCGATGCCGAGCAGGCCGACCGGGACGCCGTCCAGCTCGACCAGGACGGCGGTGCGGCCGCCGTCCTCCAACTCGGCGGCGACGGCGGCGGCTTCGGCGCGGACGGCGTCCTCGGCGCCGGTGAGCAGCCGGGCGGGGGCGCCGATCGCGACGGCGCGGCCGTCGACGGTGGCGGTGACGCCGATGCCCGGGGCGGAGGTGAAGTCCGCGGCCGCGGGGAGGGACAGGCCGCGGCCGCGGGCGGCGTCGACGACGGCGCGGGCGAGCGGGTGCTCGCTGGGGTGCTCGGCGGCCGCGGCCAGGGCGAGCAGTTCCTCCTCCGACAGGCCACGGCCGGAGCCGGTGCCGGTGAGCGGACGGATGTCGGTGACCCGGGGAGTGCCCTCGGTCAGGGTGCCGGTCTTGTCCAGGGCGACGGCGTCGGTCTGCCCGAGCCGCTCCATCACCACCGCGGACTTGACGAGCACACCGTGCCGTCCGGCGTTGGCGATCGCGGAGAGCAGCGGCGGCATGGTGGCGAGCACCACGGCGCACGGCGAGGCGACGATCATGAAGGTCATCGCCCGCAGCAGCGAGCCGGTGAAGGCGGCGCCGAGGGCGAGCGGTACGGCGAAGACGGCCAGGGTGGCGATGACCATGCCGATCGAGTAGCGCTGCTCGACCTTCTCGATGAACAGCTGGGTCGGCGCCTTGGTCTCCGACGCCTCCTCGACCAGCTTCACGATCCGGGCGATCACCGAGTCGGCGGCGTCCCGTTCGACCCGGACCCGCAGCGCGCCGCTGCCGTTGAGGGTGCCGGCGAACACCTCGTCACCGCGCTCCTTCGGCACGGGCAGCGGTTCGCCGGTGATGGTGGCCTGGTCGACCTCGCTCGCGCCGTCCAGGACCAGCCCGTCGGCGCCGATCCGCTCGCCGGGGCGCACCAGGACGGTGTCGCCGACGGCCAGCCGTTCGGTCGGCACGCTCTCCTCGCCGCCGCCGGGCAGCAGCCGGGTGGCGGTGGTCGGGGCGAGGTCGAGCAGCCCGCGGACGGAGTCGGCGGTACGGGCGGTGGCCAGGGCCTCCAGGGCGCCGGAGGTGGCGAAGATGACGATCAGCAGCGCGCCGTCCATGACCTGGCCGACGGCGGCGGCGCCGAGCGCGGCGACGATCATCAGCAGGTCGACGTCGAGGGTCTTCTCGCGCAGTGCCTGGAGGCCGGCCCAGGCCGGTTCCCAGCCGCCGGTGGCGTACGCGAGGGCGTACAGCGGGCCCCAGGCCCAAGCGGGGGCGCCGGTGAGCTGGAGCGGGAGCGCGGTCAGGAAGAGCACGGTCGCGGCGGCGGCCCAGCGGGCCTCGGGCAGGGCGAACACCCGGGTGCGGCGGCGTGGTGCGGTGTCGGGGCGGGGCGCGGCGGAGGGTGCCGAGCGCTCGATCAGGGTGGTGGGCATGCGGACGGGACCCTTCGGGGCACGGTGGGGCCGGTGACTCATCCACCATACATGAACATATGAACGCTTCTTCATGTGTGAGTTGTAGTATTGCCCGCATGGGTCATGGAGCCGCCCCCGCAACCGCCGTCCCGCACACCCGCCTGGACGAAGCCAGTGCCGCCCGGGTGGCCACCACCCTGCAGGCCCTGGCCACCCCCTCGCGCCTGCTGATCCTCTCCCGCCTGCGCGAGGGGCCCTGCGCCGCCACCGAACTCGCCGCCGAGGTCGGCTTGGAGCAGTCCGCCTGCTCCCACCAGCTCCGGCTGCTGCGCAACCTCGGCCTGGTGGTCGGCCGGCGCGAGGGCCGCTCGGTCGTCTACGCGCTCTACGACAACCACGTCGCCGCCCTGCTCGACCAGGCCGTCTACCACATCGAGCACCTGCGGCTCGGGCTCAGCGACGCCGAGGTCGACTGAGCCGGTCGGCTCAGCGCCGGTGCCAGGCGTCGAGCAGGTCGGCCTCCCCGTCCGGGGTCAGCGCGTGCGGCAGCGGCTCGAACGGCTCGATCTCGCGGGCTGTGTCGGCCACCGGCCGGAGGCTGAGCCCGGTGGCGAGGGCGGCGGCGGGGTCGGCGGTATTGGTGGCCCGGCGCAGCGGATCGGCGCTCCACAGCGGCAGGGCGCGGTCCTGGATGCCGGAGGCACGGAGGAACTCGTCGTCGACCCAGGTGAGGGTGGTCCCGGCCGGGGCGACGGCGGAGGCGATGGCGTCCAGCAGGCCGCCCATGGTGGAGGGCGGGGGCGTCGCGGCGTGGTAGGCGCCGGTGGCGCCCGTCGTCAGCAGGGCGAGCATCCAGTCGGCGAGGTCGCGGGCGTCGACGACCTGGAGCGGGGCGTCGGGCCGACCCGGGGCCAGCACCTCGCCACCCCGGCCGAGCCGCTGCACCCAGTGGTCGAAGCGGTGGGTGTAGTCCTGGGGGCCGATCACGTACGTCGGCCGCACCAGCAGCGCGTCCGGGCCGAAGTGCTCGAGGGCGGCCCGCTCGCACTGGACCTTGAGCATGCCGTAGGTGGCCGGGGTGATCTCCTCGGGCTCCGGACCGTCCGCGGGGAGCAGTGGGGAGTCCTCGGTGAAGCCGGGGGCGGCGGGGGTGTCGTAGACGGCCATGGAGGAGACCAGGAGGTAGCGTCCGGCCGCGCCGGGGTCGATGGCGGTGGCCAACTGCCTTACCTGGCGCGGGAAGTAGGCGCTGACGTCGACGGTGGCGTCCCAGCTCAGGCCGTGCAGTGCGGTCAGCTCGGTGTCGCGGTCGGCGATCAGGTGGGTGGCCTCGGGGAGCAGGTGGGCGCCGGAGCGGCCCCGGTGCAGGACGGTGACGTCGTGTCCGGCGGCGAGCGCCGCCCGGGCGAAGTGCAGGCCGACGAAGCGGGTGCCGCCCATGATCAGTATGCGCATCGGCCCATGGTTCCATTTCGGCCCGGTTCCGGCCAGGGGATGGGCCGGAACCGGGCCGCTGCCGGGCGGGCGTCAGCCGTGGACGCCCAGTTGGGCCGACAGCGCTTCGTTGTCCTCGATGTGCCAGTCCTCGACGATCCGGTCGGTGCCGACGTGCTGGATGTCGATGGCGTTGAAGTCGACGCTCTGGCCCTGCCCCCGGACGCCGGCGAAGGTGCCGGTGAAGTGGCCGCGGAAGACCAGCCGGGCGGTGATCCGGTCACCGGTGACCAGTACCTCGGACAGCTCGCAGGTCAGATCGGGGACGGCGACGCGGAAGTTCCTCGAGGCGAAGAGCGGACCGGCGGGGCCCTGGGGGCGGCCGGGCGGCAGCGTGTTGTCCCGGAAGCGCGGGCTGACCGCCGCGTCCAGGTACCGCTGCTGCCCGGTGTTCCAGAAGGTGTACAACTGCTGGGCCAGGTGGACTTCCTGGGCCGCGCGCCGGGTGCCGAGCGAACGGTCCGCGGTGAGCGACTTCGGCTGGACGAGGTCGGGTGAGCGGTCGATCAGGTTCTGCGGCCAGGCGGGTGCGGGCCGGTGGCGGTCCCCGTCGTGCGAAGGGACGGGGGCGGCCGCGGCGGTGCCGGCCGCAAGGCTCGCCACCGCGGCGACGGCGGCGGCGGTTCGGGTCAGGGTGCGCCAGTGCATGGGGAGTTGCTCCTCGGGTCGGGCGGACGAAGGTGGGCGAAGGCGGACGGTCAGGCGAGCCGGCCGCCGCCGTCGACGTGCAGCACGGTGCCGGTCACGTACGGGTTGTCGATCGCGTAGAACACCGCCTTGACCAGGTCCTCCGGGCTGCCGACCCGGCGGGCCGGGTTGCGCTCGGCCACCCCGCGCAGGAAGGCGGCCTTGTCGGCGCCCAGGCCGTCCCAGGAGCCGGTGTCGACGATGCCGGGGGAGACCGCGTTCACCCGGACCGGGGCGATCTCCACCGCCAGGGCCTGCACCAGGAAGGCCAGCGCGCCGTTGGTGGTGGCCATCACCGTACGGGCGGGTGCGGGGCGCCAGGCGGCCACCCCGGAGAAGAAGGTGAACGAGCCCTGCTCGGAGGCCTGTCCGGCCAGGTGCTTGGCGAGCAGCAGCGGGCCGATCACCTTGGCCGCGAAAGCCCGCTGCACGTCGGCGAGTTCGAGCTCACGCAGTGGCCCGTTGGCCGGCATCGCGGCGGTCGAGACGAGGTGGTCGAAGCGGCCGGCCCGCTCGGCGAGTTCGGCGATCGAGCGCTCGTCGGCGAGGTCGACGGCCAGCACCTCGGAAGGGCCGGCCAGTTCGCCGGCCGTCCACTCCAGCTTGCGCGGGTCCGGGCCGGCCAGGACGACCGCGGCGCCGGCCGCCGAGGCGGCCGTGGCCACGGCGCGTCCGGTGCGCGAGCCGGCGCCCACCACGATCAGTCGCCGGCCCTGCAACGGGGTGCCAGCGGTCGGCTGCGTGCCATCGGACATGGGGGTGCTCCTTCGAGTCATCGGGGAAGGGGGATCCGGCCGCCCGCTGGATCTCGCGCGGCGGCCACACCACGACCCTCTCCCGGAGCCCTGCCATGAGTCCAAGGCTTGTTCTCTACCGCTGCCATAAAATCTGCTCATGGCAACGCCGACGCTCCGACAGCTCGAATACCTGGTCACCGTGGTCGACACCGGCTCGTTCACCCGGGCGGCCGAGCACCTGCACGTCACCCAGCCCGCGCTCTCGCACCAGATCCGGGCCCTGGAGGGCGCGCTCGGCGGCCCGCTGCTCGAACGCCTGCCGCGCGCGGTGCGGCTCACCCCGACCGGCCGGGCCGTACTGCCGCACGCCCGCGCCGCGCTGGCCGAAGCCGAGCGGCTGCAGGCGGCGGCCCGGCGCGCGAGCGGCCTGGAGGAGGGGGAGTTGGAGGTCGCCGCCGTCTACTCGATCAGTCTCGGCATCCTGCCGCCCGTCCTGCGGGCCTGGCACCGTCGGCACCCCGGGGTGCGGATCCGGCTGCGCGAGTACGCGCACGCCGACCGGCTCCAGGAGGCGATGGCCGCGGGGCGGGCCGACCTCGCCATCGGTCCGGTGCCGGAGGGCTGGGAGGGGCCGATCCGTGAACTCGGCGTCGAGGAGTTCACGGTCGTGCTGCCCTCCGACGACCCGCTCGCCGACCGCCCCACCGATTCGATCGTCCTCGGCGAACTCGCCGACCGGCCGTGGGTCCACTACGCCCCCGACAACGGCCTCGCCGACCTGCTCGACCAGGCCTGTGCCCGCGCCGGCTTCCATCCGCGCTCGGCGGTCCGCGCCGAGCAGACCTCCGCCGCGCCGCTGCTGGCCGCAGCCGGGCTCGGCCCGGCGCTGGTGCCCGCCGACATCGTGCCGGCGCATTTCGACGGCCTGCTGCTCCGGCCCGACCCACCGATCCGCCGCACTCTCGCCGCCTACACCCGCACCCGCCCCGACCCGCTCACCGTGGCCTTCACCGAGCTGCTGGCCCAGCGGGCCCGGATCAACCCGGGGGCGTGAACAGCACGGGCGGTGTGCCGCGCGGGCAGGTGGCCGGGGCCTCGGGCGTGGTCGCTCACAGGGCGGCGAGGACGTCCTGGTGCAGCCCGTCGAGGACGAAGCCGTTGTCCAGGCGGACCCGGACGGTCAGCAGGCTCCCGCGCTCCCGGTGCGCGGCCCAGGCCGGCTCCAGTGCGGCGAGCTGCTCGGCCAGCCGCTCCCGGCTGGCCGCCGGCATGGTGTGCCCGTAGTCGTCGAACAGCGCCTTGAGCCGCTGGTACTCGCGGACCTCCTCGCCCTCCGGGAGTTCGCCGTCCACCCGCTCGACGGTGCCCTCGATCCCGGCGCCCAGCGACAGGAACCCGACGGCTGCCCCGGGGTCGCCGGCGACGGCCTCACCGAGCCCGAGGTCCTCCGTCAACCTGACGCGCCGTCCTGCCTCCAGGGTCATCCGTCCGCTGCCTCTCGTCCGACCGGTGCCGCGGGCGCGCTCGCCCGGGCGGTCCGGCCATTATCCGTGCCCGCGGAGAGCGTCGGGCCGGGCGGGGTGCGCGCCCCCGGCCGCAGTGGCGTTGCTCAGGTGGCGGGCGCGGAGTCGGCGACGGAGGCCGGGACCGCGCCCGGCTCCGGCTCCACGTCGGTCTTCTTCCGGCCCGGCGTGTGGTTGAACAGCAGGTTCAGCAGGAATGCGGCCACGGTCGCGCTGGTGATGGCGCTGCCGCCGATGATCTGCACCCAGGTCGGGAAGGCGTGGTAGAAGGAGGGTGCCACGACCGGGAGCATGCCGACGCCGATGGCGACGGCGACGATGAGCAGGTTGCCGGTGCCCTCGAACTCCACCTTGCGCAGGGTGCTGATGCCGACCGAGGTGACGGTGGCGAACATGACCAGTCCGGCGCCGCCGATCACCGGACCCGGCAGGGAGGCGATGATCTCGCCGAGCTTGGGCATGAGGGCGAGGACGAGGAGGATGCCGCCGGCGACCGCGGCGACGAAGCGGCTGCGGACCTTGGTCATGCCGACCAGGCCGACGTTCTGGGCGAACACGGTGTCCAGGAAGCCGTTCATGATGCCGCCGAGGACGCCGGAGACACCGTCAGCGGCAAGTCCCCGCGCAAGGTCCTTGGGGGAGAGCGGGCGGCCGCTCATCTCGCCGACGGCGAGCATGTCGGCGGTGGACTCGGTGAACGTCACCAGCATGACCACGCACATGGAGATCACGGCCGCGATCGGGAAGCGCGGGGCGCCGAAGTGGAAGGGAGCAGCGAGGCCGAACCAGTCGACGCCGTCGACGGAGGAGAAGTCCGTCAGGCCCATGGGGACGGCGACCAGGGTGCCGACGACCAGGCCGACCAGGACGCCGAGCTGGGAGAGGAAACCCCTGGTGAAGCGGTTGACCAGGACGATGAGCAGCACGATACCGCCCGCCAGCGCGAGGTGGCTGGGAGTGGCGTAGTCCTTGGCGGTGGAGTCGTGGCCCGCGATCAGCCCCGCGGCCACCCCGATCAGCGACAGCCCGATCACGGTGATGACGGACCCGCTGACCAACGGCGGGAAGAACCTGACGGCGCGGGCGAACGGCACCGAGACGAGCAGTCCGAAGAGGCCTGCGGCGATCATCGAGCCGTAGACGGCCTGCATGCCGTACTCGCCCGCGATCAGGATCATCGGGGTGACGGCGGTGAAGGTGGCGCCCGCGACGACCGGCAGCCGCACGCCCAGCACCCCGCCGATGCCGAGCGCCTGAATCAGTGTCACCAGGCCGGCCACCAGGAGGTCGGCGTTGATGAGCAGGCCGATGGTGGTGGTGTCGAGCTTGGCCGCCGCGCCGAAGACGAGCGGGACGGTGACACAGCCGGTGTACATCACCAGCACGTGCTGGAGGCCGAGCAGGCCGAGCCGGGCGGGCCGCAGGACCTCGTCGACCGGATGGCGGGCCGGTGGGGCGGTGGAGCCGGACGCGGGTACGTCAGGGGCCTGGGACACAGGGGCCTCCGGAGGTGAAGCAGGGCATGGGGGAGAGGACGGAGCAGTGGCGCGCACGAGGGGGTGGGAGCAGCGAAGCAGGAAGGACGGGGGGTGTGGGCCATCGACCGGAACAGCGGGTCAACTTTTTGTTGATGTCGTTTCGCCCGCGTTTCCGGGGACGAACGGGTGTGTTGCTATCGCTGCGGCCGAGCGTTCGCGGTCACCCGCCCAGCCCGGACGCCGACTGTCGACCACCGCGGAACGGCCGCGACATGGCGAGGCGTCACCGTCACTGCCAAGACCGCAGGGAGCCGGACATCGCTCCCGCGAGGGGACCCGGTGCCGCTGGGCGATGGCGAGTGCTGATCGCTCGGGAGGCCCGCTGCCCATGGGGGGACGTCATGGCCGAAGGCCGACAGGGGACCCCGGCCGAGGTGCGGCCGGGGTCCCCTGGGGCGGATCGGGCGGGTCAGTGCTGGAGGGTGAGGACGCCCGGCTGCCAGGGGAGCTTGTCGTAGGGGCCGGTGGCGTCGGGGTTCTTGCCCTGGTAGAGGAGTTGGAGGTTGCAGGGGTCGATGGTCATGGTCTGGTCGGGGTTGTTGCGGA
>NZ_JBEOSP010000092.1:0-14405 GCF_040303105.1 Kitasatospora sp. NPDC096128
AGGCCGACAGATCCCGTTGAGGACCCGAGGTCAGTCAGGCGGTGGGTCAGACCCGCCCGGGAACCGCTCATGAACATCCTCACTGTCAGGCGGCGGTGCCGGACCGCGCGGCGGCCTCGTGCTCGGTGGCGCTCGCGCGACCGCGCGCCGCCGTGACGGCGCGGCGAACCCACCAGGCGGTGATGTACAGCGCCAGGGCGGCGATCAGCCCGGCGCCCGCGCCCTTGGCCGCGTCGGACAGCACCCCTTCGAGCGCGGCGTCCAGCGGCCGACCGGACGGCGCCTGCGGCCCGACCAGCCACCACCCGGCGTGGGCGACGGCTCCGGCGGCCGCGCACAGCGCCAGGGCGAGCAGCACACGGCGGCGGCGCCCGGCGCCGGGTCCGGTCGGGAGGACGCCGGTGCGCAGCCGGTCCCGCCGCCGCCAGCCGTAGCCGGCGATGGCGGCCAGGCCGCCGATGGTACTGACGTGCTGCAGCGCCCGCGCCCAGGTCAGGCTGCCCGCCAGGGTGCTGTTCAGCCAGGGCGCGCGGGCGACCACGAAGCCGTCGTAGTGGGTGAAGGAGTCCCAGACCAGGTGGGTCGCGAGGCCGATCAGCGCGGACAGCAGGACCCAGCCGGCCCGCCGGACCACCACCCCGGCGGTCCGGGCCGGGTGATCGACGGGCGTGAGGGCGGGCAGCGGCAGCAGGGCGGCCAGCGGGCGGCGGCCCGCCAGGAGGAGCACCCACAGCGCGAGGGTGTACGGCAGGCCGATGGTGAGGGCGCCGGGCAGGGTGTGGGTGGTGGTGGCGTTGGCGAAGGGTTCGTACCAGGACTGGGCGCTGACGGGCAGGCCCGTGGCGACCAGGAAGTACGGCATGTCCGGTGCGACGGCCCCGGCCACCAGCGCGGCCCGGCTGAACGGCGTGCGCAGCAGGGGCAGGACGGCTGCGGGGTGGGACAGGGTGAACGGCATGGGCATCCTTTCGCGCGGACCTGATAGTCCGTTGAACGGAATGCTACGTCAAACGGAGTAATACGTGCGCGATGAACCTGCCGTGCGACCCGGACGGGGCCGCTCGGCAGGGTCGGACGGTTCAGCGCGGGACCCTGCCGAAGCGGCCGGCGAGCAGGACGCCGGTGGCACCCGCCACCAGGACGGCCGCCAGGCAGGCGAGCGCGGTCGGATCGCCCCAGGCCGTGGCGCAGGCCTGGGCGAGCAACGGTGGGGCCGCCAGCGCCGTCGCCGCGAGGACCGTCGCCGCCGGCGCGGTCGCCGCCGGCCCACGACCGCCGGGCGACCTGCCGCGCCAGGCCGTCACCACTCCCGCCGCGGCGAGGACGAGCAGCGGCCAGCATCCGTAGTCGGTGCTGACCCCGGGCACGAGGTGCGCGTCGACGGCGGCCCGGGGCACCAGGACCAGCGCGATCACGCCCCCGGCCGTGGCCGCCCGGCCCGCCGCGACGGCCTCGCCGCGCCGGTCCGGCGGGCAGCCGAGCAGCACGGCCGCCGCCAGGACGGCGGCGGCCGGGGTGGCGACCGGGTCGCCGAACGCGGGTCCGCTGGCCACCGCGGCCGCCGCGAAGACGAGCAGCCCGGCCACGGTGCAGGGCACACCCGCCCGCCACCGTCCGGCCAGGGCGCCCGCCGCTCCCGCGAACACCAGCAGCGAGGAGGCGAGCAGCGCGCCCCAGGCCCCCGACAGGTCGGACCGGAGCTGCAGTCCCCACGGGGTGGGCGAGGTGACCAGGGCGGTGTACCAGCGCAGCAGGTGCAGACCGCAGGCGGTGGCCGAGGCGGCCAGGACCAGCGGGTACGCCGCCCCGAGCAGCCGCGCGACGGGCGCGGCCGGCCCCAGCCCCGCACGCAGCCGCAGCGCGTGCGCCGCCAGCTCCGCCGCATCCCGCACGCGCACACGCAGCGGCTCGCCGGCGGTCAGCTCGCGATGGGCCTCGGCGATCTCCTCACCGTGGGCGCGCCGGTAGGCGGCGGGGTAGAGGCGCAGCAGGTGCTCGATCATGTGCCGGTCGCCGCCGGCCGCACCGCGGACAGGCGGCGGGTGGCCTCCCGCGCCGTCGCCGCCAGGCGTTCCGCCTCCGCGGCCAGCCGCTCGCGGCCGGACGGGGAGAGGGTGAAGATCCGTCGGGCGCGGCCGTCGACGACCTCCTCGCGCTCGACGTCGATCAGACCGTCGGCCAGCAGGCGGTCCAGCGCCCCGTACAGGGCTCCGGTGCGCAGGGCGACCCGGCCGTCGGTCATCGCCTTGATCTCCTGAGCGATGGCGTAGCCGTGTCGGGGGGCGTCCGCGAGGGCGGTCAGGACCATCACGGTGGGTTCTTGCATCACACGCTCACTCACCCCATGAAGATAGTCACTCCGTCGGACTATCTCAACGAGGCCGGACGCCGGCCGCGCCCCGGCCGCCGCGCGGAACCCGAGCCGGCCCCGGGCCGGGTGATTCCTGCCACCCGGACCGGATTCACGGCGGGTCCGTGTGCCGGGGCCGATCGGGGCGGGCAAGCTCCGATCATGGATCCAGCCGCCCCCGGCTTCCCCCGGTCCACCCGCACCTGGAGGTCCCCGTGTCCGACCTGTCCGCGTCCGCCGCTCCGTGGGAGCGACTCGGGCTGCCCGAACTGCTCCACGCAGCCGCCCGCCTGCAGCCTGAACTGGCCGTTCTCCGGAGGGAGTTGCACCAGGAGCCGGAGCTCGCGCTGGAACTCCCCAGGACCCGGGACCGACTGCTCGTCGCGCTCGACGGCCTCCCCCTGGAGCTCACCCTCGGCAAGGGGCTGAGCTCGATCACGGCGGTGCTGCGCGGCGGACGCCCGGGCCCGAACGTGCTGCTGCGGGCCGACATGGACGCGCTGCCGGTCCAGGAGAGCGCACGACTGCCGTACGCCTCCCGGATCCCCGGCACGATGCACGCCTGCGGGCACGATCTGCACATGGCCGCGCTGGTCGGGGCCACTCGACTGCTGGCCGAGCGGCGCGCGGAACTGGCCGGGAACGTGGTCCTGATGTTCCAGCCCGGCGAGGAGGGGGCGGACGGCGCCCGGCTGATGGTGGACGCGGGCGTCCTGGAGGCGGCCGGGGAGCGGGTGGTGGCCGCCTACGCCCTGCACGTGGCCTCCGCCATACTGCCCAACGGGATGGTCACCACCCGCCCCGGCGCGGTGCTCGCCGCCTCCGACACCCTGCGGGTCACCCTGCGCGGGCGCGGCGGCCACGGCTCCAGCCCGCACGCGGCGCTCGACCCCGTCCCGGCGGCCTGCGAGACGGTGCTGGCGCTCCAGTCGATGGTGACCCGCCGGATCGACGCCTTCGACCCGGTGGTGCTCACCGTCGGCACGTTCTCCGCCGGTACGGCCGCCAACATCATCCCCGACGAGGCGCGGTTCGAGGCGACCATCCGCTCCATCTCACCGCGCTCGCGCGAGCTGGTGCGCACCGAGGCGCTGCGGGTGGTCCACGGGATCGCCGCCGCCCACGGGCTGGAGGCGGCGGCCGAGGTGGAGCCCGGCTACCCGGTGACCGTCAACGACCCCGTGGAGGCGGACTTCGCGGCCGGTCTGGCGGCCCGTCTGTTCGGGGCGCAGCGGTACGTCGAGATGCCCCAACCGATCGCCGGCTCGGAGGACTTCGGCGTGGTCGGCGAGCTGGTCCCGTCGGCGTACCTGCTGCTCGGCGCCGTCCCGGACGACGGCCGCGACCCGCTCACCGCGCCCTACAACCACTCCCCCGAGGCCGAGTTCGACGACAACGTCCTCGGCGACGGCGCCGCGCTGCTGGCCGGCCTGGCCCTGGGGAGGCTGGCCCGCGGGTAAAGCCCGGCCCGGGATCGGGGGGTGATTCGGGGGGTCCGGTGCCCGGCCGGTGTCGCCGCCGTGAAGGCCGCCACGGGCGGCGGCCGGCGGCGACACATTGCCCTGGATCGTCGTGTTCCGTTCAAGCTCCGCTTACCTCACCATGGGACGGTGCCACCGCGCCTACGCGCGTAGCTCACTCCTGTGCCCCCACACCCCAAGGGACTTGACCCGTGTTCAGACGCATCGACGCGATACGCCCGCTCGCCCTCGGCGCCGCCGCCCTGACCGTGCTCGCCGTCGCGAGCGCCGCCCCCCACCCGGCCGCGGCGGCCTCGACGGCCACGACGACGACCGGGGCCGCGGCCGCCACCGCGGCCGCCACCGCCACCCAGCACCGCGTCCTGTTCGACAACAGCAAGGCGGAGACCGCCGGCAACGCCGACTGGATCATCAGCACCAGCCAGCCGGACCCGCTCGCCGAGAACGCCAACCCGCAGTCCGAGACGGACTGGACCGGCGCCATCTCCAGCTGGGGCGTCGCCCTCCAGAAGACCGGGCAGTACAGCCTCAAGACCCTCCCGAGCGGCTCCACCATCACCTACGGCACCGGCGGCGCGCTGGACCTCGCCAACTTCGACGAGTTCGTCCTGCCCGAGCCCAACATCCGGCTCAGCGACGCCGAGAAGACCGCGGTCATGACGTTCGTCCAGAACGGCGGCGGGCTGTTCCTGATCTCCGACCACACCGGCAGCGACCGCAACAACGACGGCTGGGACTCCCCCGCCATCATCAACGACCTGATGACCACCAACTCGGTCAACAACAAGGACCCGTTCGGGCTCTCCGTCGATCTGCTCAACATCCAGACCGACAACCCGACCGCCATCAACGACGCCGCCGACCCCGTCCTGCACGGCCCCTTCGGCACCGTCACCGGCAGCATCATCCGCAACGGCACCACCTTCACCCTCAAGCCCGCCGACAACCCCGCCGTCAAGGGCATCGTCTACCGCACCGGCTACTCCGGCACCACCGGCGCCTTCTTCGCCACCAGCAGCTTCGGCAAGGGCCGGGTCGCCCTCTGGGGCGACAGCTCCGCCATCGACGACGGCACCGGCGAGCCCGGCAAGACCGTCTACGACGGCTGGAACGACCCGGCCGGCACCGACGCCGCCCTTGGCCTCAACGCCACCGCCTGGCTCGCCGCCGGCGGCAGCGGCAGCACCACCGGCAGCGTCACCCTCACCAACCCCGGCGCCCGCACCGCCACCGCCGGCACCGCCACCAGCCTCCAGCTCGCCGCCACCGACACCGCCGGCGGCACCCTGAGCTACGGCGCCTCCGGCCTGCCCGCCGGCCTCTCCCTCAACGCCGCGACCGGCCTGATCAGCGGCACCCCCAGCACCGCCGGGACCTCCACCGTGACGGCCACCGCGACCGACTCCACCGGCCCGTCCTCCTCCGTCACCTTCACCTGGACCGTCCAGCCCACCGGCGGCGGCAGCGGCTGCACCGCCGCCCAGCTGCTCACCAACCCCGGCTTCGAGGCCGGTTCGACGGCCGGCTGGACCGAGACCAACACCAGCGGCACCAGCACCATCAACAGCAGCTCCAGCGAGCCGCCGCACTCCGGCACCTACGACGCCTGGCTCGACGGGTACGGCAGCACCAACACCGACACCCTCGCCCAGACCGTGACCCTCCCGACCGGCTGCAGCAGCTACACCTTCAGCTTCTGGCTGCACATCGACACCGCCGCCAGCAACACCACCGCCTTCGACAAGCTGACCGTGACCGCCAACGGCACCACCCTGGCGACCTACTCCAACGTCAACGCGGCCACCGGCTACCAGCAGCACAGCTTCAACCTGTCCGGCTACGCCGGGCAGAGCGTGACCCTCAAGTTCAGCGGCTCCGAGGACTACACCAAGCAGACCTCCTTCGTCCTCGACGACACCGCGGTCAACGTGTCCTGACCCGGACCTGAACCGTGGCCGGTCGCCCTTTCCCCTCGGTGGGGAGGGCGGCCGGCCCGCGCCCCGGCCGAGCCCCGGCCGGAAGCTTCCGGTCCGAAAGCCGCCGGCGACGCGCGTCGGCGAACCGCAGACTGGGCCGGTGAGCACCCGAACCGCCACCACCGCCCCCGCACCTGAGCCCGCACAGCAGCGCGTCGACGCGGCCGACTGGCCCGCCCTCACCGAGGAACTCGACGCCCACGGCTGCGCCCTCACCCCACAGCTCCTCGCCCCCGCGCAATGCCGCGAGCTGGCCGCCCGCTACGACCGCGACGAACTGTTCCGCACCACCGTCGACATGGCCCGCCACCGCTTCGGCTCCGGCCGGTACCGCTACTTCACCCACGAGCTGCCCGAGCCCGTCCACGCCCTGCGCCGGGCCCTGTACCCGCACCTGCTCACCATCGCCCGCGGCTGGGCGGAGAAGCTCGGCCGGCCCGCGCCCTGGCCCGACAGCCTCGACGAGTGGCTGGAGCGGTGCCACGCGGCCGGGCAGGCCAAGTCCTCGCAGATCCTGCTCCGTTACGGGCCCGGCGACTGGAACGCGCTGCACCGCGACCTCTTCGGGGACCTCGTCTTCCCGCTCCAGGTCGTCATCGGCCTCGACCGACCCGGCACCGACTACACCGGCGGCGAGTTCCTCCTCGTCGAACAGCGCCCCCGTGCGCAGTCCCGCGGCACCGCCACCGTCCTCCCGCAGGGCCACGGCCTGGTCTTCACCACCCGCGACCGGCCGGTCCGCTCGGCGCGGGGCTTCTCCGCCAGTCCCGTGCGGCACGGTGTGAGCACCGTACGCTCGGGACGCCGACACGCCCTCGGGCTGGTCTTCCACGACGCCTGAGAGGCCGACAGGTCGGGGCCCGGGCGGGCGCGACAGGTCGGCCGGGTGAAGTCGGCTCCGCACAGGTGAGTTCCACCCACCGGCTCACCTCATCGGCGTGGCTGCCTGCGGCTGTCGCCTCCGCGACAGCCGCAGCGGCCTCCGGTGTCGTCCCACCAGCGCGGAAGAGCAGGGCCGGCGGCCAGGACGGAGTGCGATGCCCGTCAGCGGCCGCTCTGGGTGAAGCGGCCGCCGAGGTAGCGGTGTTCCGGGTCGTCGGGGGACAGCTCGCCGAGTTCCGCGATCAGCGCGGGGGCGAAGGCCTCGGCGTCGTCCTGCGGCTGGTAGCCGAGTGCCCGGGCGGTCGAGAGGTCCCACCAGGCGCGGGTGTTGGCGGAGATGCCGTAGGCGACGGTGTGGCCGGTGACGGGTCCGGTGAGCGCGGCGTGGGCGAGGCGGGCCCAGTCGCCGGGGCTGAGCCAGGTGGCGAGCGTCCGGATGCTGCGGGGTTCGGCGGTGAAGGAGCCGATGCGCAGGGAGACGGTCTCGATGCCGTGGCGGTCCGCGTACAGGGAGGCGAGGTTCTCCCCGAAGCACTTGGAGACTCCGTAGTAGGTGTCGGGCCGCTGGGGGCCGTCCACCGGCACCGTTCCGCCGTCGGCGGGCCGCTCGGTGAAGCCCGTCGCATGGTTGCTGCTGGCGTAGACGATCCGGCGGACGCCGGCGGCCCGGGCCGCGTCGTAGAGGCGGTAGGTGCCCTCGATGTTGGCGGCCAGGATGTCGGCGAACGGCGCCTCCCCCGGGATCCCGGCCAGGTGGATCACGGCGCTGACGCCGTCCATGGCCGCCGCCAGCGCCTCGGCGTCCTGGAGGTCGGCGGTGATGGCGTCGGGTTCGCCGGGCACGGGGAGGCGGTCGAAGCTGCGCAGCCGGTGGCCGTAGGCGGGCAGCGACTCCCGCAGGCTGGTGCCCATGCGGCCGGCGGCACCGGTGAGCAGGACCGGTCCGAGCTGGTTCGCCATCCGTCGTGTCTCCCTGGTTCTTCGTCACGGCTTCGTCGAACCGCTGCCCGGGTTCGACGGGCTGCGACCATACCTGACACGGCACCAGAGATCATTTGATTATTCGGAGTTCGGCGGCACCGCCCCCGCCCGCCCGCAGGCAGTCGAGGGCGGACGGGGGCGGACGGGGGCAAACCGGTCGTCAGCGGACCGGCAGCACCCGGGTGTGCTCCTCGCGGACCGCCTGGAGGGCGTTCGGCTTGAGGCCGAGCAGCTTGAGGATGGTCGGCGCGATCTGCTTGGTCTCGACCTTCTCGTCCTGGCGCACGCCGCCCGGGGTGGCCGCGCCGGAGACGACGAGGGGGACGTTCAGGTCGTCGGCGTGGTCGCCGCCGTGCTCGGCGATCTTGCTGCCGCCGGTGTAGACGACACCGTACTGCGCGATGCCGAAGACGTCCGGCACCCGGGCGTCGCCCGGGGCGACATGGTAGTAGCGGGCGACCTCCTGGCCGGCGTAGACCTTCTGGACGCCACTCGCGGTGAAGGGACGGGCCTTGCCGTTGATGTCGACGCCGTTGCCGCTCTGCGCCAGCAGGTAGGCCTTGGCGAACCCGCCGGCGGCCGCGGAGCGGTCGTTCAGCCAGAGCAGCACGCCGTCGTCGTCGACCGCGTGGGCGACCAGGTCGCCGGCGCCCGGGTGGGCGGCCTTCCAGGCGGCGTTGAGGCCGTCCAGCAGCGGGCCGTCGTCGATCCGGTTGAGCGCGGCCGGGTCGATCGGGGACTGGCCGTGCTTGGCGGAGAGGATGACGGTGGTGGAGCCGTCGAGGTGCTGCTTGCGCAGTTCCGCGGTCAGCGCGCCGATCTGCTGATCGACGTACTCCAGGTTCTTCTCCACGAGCGGGCCGGGCACGCCCTTGCCGACGTAGCCGCCCTGGAGGCCGTCGGAGCTCGCCAGCTTCTGCGCGGTGGAGACGGACTGGAAGTTCAGCCCGAAGACGGCCGGGGTGCCGACCTGCTGCGAGCGGCTGTGGTCGTAGCCGTCGATCTCGTTGAGGACGGCCTGCACCTTGTACGAGTCGTACTGCTCGGTGGCCCGGTTGTCCTTGGTCCAGTCGCCCTTGTAGCCGGTCGCGCTGCTGTTGACCTCGGGGGTGAAGAGGTCCTGGATGCCTTGGCCGGAGGGGCCGTTGAGGATGTCGTAGGCGGCGTGCTTGTCCGACCAGGCGGTGCGCAGGCCGGCCTGACGGGCCACCTCGAAGACGGTGTTCACCTGGAGGTAGGAGTGCGGGTAGACCGGCTTGCAGGTCTGCGGGTCGACCGGCAGCTTGGCCGGGTCGATCAGGGTCTGCGGGGCGCCGGTCATCCGGAGGATGGAGCCGGGCAGTCCGGGCAGGCCCTGGCCGGCGTCGAGCGCGTCCTTGTTCCTGTCCAGGTCCTCGGTGAGGTCGACCTCGACGCCGGGCTTGGCGTTCTTGCAGTCGGTGGTGCCTGCCGGGAGCAGCGCGGCGTTGTAGGTGTCGTCGTAGTAGACGCCGGTGGTGCCGGGGCCGCCACCGGTCAGCTGGGCGACCATGCCGGGGAAGGAGTCGGACGGGTTGGTGGTGCCGGCGTGGGTGTACTCGACGCCGCCGCGGACCAGCCGGGCCAGCGCGGACTGCGGATGCTCGGCCACGAAGCGGGCGAGGTCCGACTGGTGCAGACCGTCGACCGACACCAGCAGGACGTGCCTGGCGTGGGCGCCGCGGCCCTCCTCGGCGGCGGCGGCCTGGGCGACGGTGGATCCGGCCAGCACTCCGGCGGCGCCGAGGGTGGCGGCCAGTCGGACGTAACGACGGGTCACAGAGGTCTCCTGTGGAGGGGGAGGGGAGGTGGCTGCGGCGGTGCGGCCCCTAGGCTGGGAGGCCCCGGTGTACCGGCGGCAGCCGGGAAGTGAACAGCACCGGTCCGGTCCGCGGAGTGGTCCGGATTTTACCTGGGGACCACCAATTCGTGGCCCTGCCATGGCACTTGGCGAGGGTGTACGGTCGGTACGGCAGCGGCGGCGCGGTGTCCCGGCACCTGAACGGCCCAACCCCCCGGGCGGGCCGCCCGGTCCGGCGGCGATCCTGGAATCCGACCGCCCACGGCGGTCTTTCGCGTGCGCGGCACGCGGTCGGCGCACACGCCCTCCGTCGGCCGACCCCGAGGCCCGTGGAAGCCCGAGAGGTCCAAGAGACCCGAGAAGTCCGAGAACTCCGAGGAAGGAAGCCCAGCTCATGGACGCATCCGCACGGATCGGCTCCGCACAGATCGGCGTGACGGGGCTGGCGGTCATGGGCCGCAACCTGGCGCGGAACTTCGCCCGCAACGGGTACACGGTCGCGGTGCACAACCGCACCCCCGCCCGGACCCGGGCCCTGGTCGAGGAGTTCGGCCACGAGGGCGCCTTCGTGCCCGCGGAGTCACCGGAGGACTTCGTGGCCGCGCTGGAGCGGCCGCGCCGCCTGCTGATCATGGTGAAGGCCGGCGGCCCGACCGACGAGGTGATCGAGGAGTTCGCCCCGCTGCTGGAACCGGGCGACATGATCATCGACGGTGGCAACGCGCACTTCGCCGACACCCGCCGCCGCGAGAAGGCGCTGCGCGAGCACGGCATCCACTTCGTCGGCAGCGGCGTCTCCGGCGGGGAGGAGGGGGCCCTGCTCGGCCCGTCGATCATGCCCGGCGGCTCCGCCGAGTCCTACACCGTGCTCGGCCCCATGCTGGAGCGGATCAGCGCCCATGTGGACGGCGAGCCGTGCTGCACCCACATCGGCACCGACGGGGCCGGCCACTTCGTGAAGATGGTGCACAACGGCATCGAGTACGCCGACATGCAGCTCATCGCCGAGGCCTACCACCTCCTGCGGGAGGTCGGCGGCTACTCCCCCGCCGAGATCGCCGGCGTCTTCGAGCGCTGGAACCGCGGGCGCCTCGACTCGTACCTCATCGAGATCACCGCCCAGGTGCTCGCCCACACCGACGCCGACACCGGCCGGCCCTTCGTCGACATCGTCCAGGACGCCGCGGAGCAGAAGGGCACCGGACGCTGGACCGTCCAGACCGCCCTCGACCTCGGCTCCCCGGTCACAGCGATCGCCCAGGCCACCTTCGCCCGGGTCGCCTCCTCCCGGACCGCCCTGCGCCGGGCCTACCGGCCGCTGCCCGGCGGCGCCGCCCACGCCTTGGGAGCGGACGAGGCGGAGCGCTTCACCCACGACGTCGAGCAGGCCCTCTACGCGTCGAAGGTCATCGCCTACGACCAGGGCTGGACGATGATCCGCGATGCGGCGGCCGAATACGGCTGGGACATCGACCTCGGTGCGGTGGCGAAGATCTGGCGCGGCGGCTGCATCATCCGGGCCGCGTTCCTCGACCGGATCCGCGCCGCCCACGCCGACAACCCCGACCTGGTCAGCCTGCTCGCGGAGAAGCAGTTCGCCACCGAGGTCGCCGACGCCCAGAGCGCCTGGCGCACGGTCGTCGCCGGGGCGGCCCGGAACGGCATCCCGGTGCCCGCGTTCTCCGCCGCGCTCGCGTACTACGACTCCCTGCGCAGCGAGCGGCTGCCCGCCGCCCTGATCCAGGGCCAGCGGGACTTCTTCGGCGCCCACACCTACCGCCGCACCGACCGGCCGGGCAGCTACCACACCCGCTGGGCCGAGCCCGGCCGACCCGAGGAGCGGACGGACCGCGGGGCGTAGGCGTCCCGAGGGCCCCGCGGGGCGCGGCCCGCGAGGCCCGCGAGGCCCTCAGCAGGTCAGGAGGTCAGGAGGTCAGGAGGTCAGGACGGGCGTCCGCCGAACTGCCACCTGTGCACCTCGACGTCGGTGTAGCGGTCCGCGGTCAGGACGGCCCGGGCCGCGTCCGGGCCCGGCGCCCGGAGCAGGGCCGCCGTGCCCAGCCAGGCGGTGCCGTCGTCGGAGAGCAGCGGCCCGTACGCGATGAGGCCGTCCCGGTCGGCGGGCAGGGCGAGGTCGACGGGCTGTCCGGCGCCGAGGCCGAGCACGAGGAAGCGGTCGCCGCCGGTCCGGCCGCCGGGGAACTCCCACATGGTGCGGCCCAGGGTGTTGCGCCAGCGTCGCACCAGCACGTCCCGGTAGACCCCGGCCTGGTAGCCCGGCTCGTCGAAGGCGAAGGCGCGGGCGGCCGCGGGACCGGCCAGGTCGACGATGTGCACGCTGCCGGTGGGGAGAGCGCCGTCGTCGGTGAGGGTCGGCCCCCGGGCGATCATCTCCTGGGCGTACCCGTCCATGTAGGACCAGTGCGCTTCCAGCAGTTCGTCGCGCAGCGGCAGGGATCCGGGCCGGTCACGGTGATAGCAGAGGAACTCCATGCCCGTAGGATCCCTTCGCTCTGGCTCCCCGGTCGAGTGGATTTCGCCTCGACGGCCGGTCGGTGACCGCTCGCCGGCCGGTCATCGGCCGGTCGGCTGGCTGGCTGCTCCTTCACCGCTGGAGGACGCGCCGCAGCCAGCGGGTGCGGGCCTCCTGGGCGTCCTGGGTGACGGCGGCGTGCGGGGCGAGGGTGTCGAAACCGTGGCAGGCGCCGGGCCAGACGTGCAGTTCGGCCTCGCCGCCAGCCCGCCAGATCGCGTCGGCGTAGGCGACGGCCTCGTCCCGGAAGGTCTCGGCGGAGCCCACGTCGACGTACGCGGCGGGCAGCCGGGACAGGTCGGTGGCGCGGGCCGGGGCGGCGTACGGCGAGAGGTCGGCGGCGCCGTGGCGGTCGCCGAGCAGGGCCTGCCAGGCGGTGGCGTTGGAGCCGCGGTCCCAGGTGTCGTGACCGGCCATCTGGTGGCTGGAGAAGGTCTCGCCGCGGTCGTCGAGCATCGGGCTGAGCAGCAGTTGGCCGACCGCTGCCGGACCGCCGCGGTCGCGGCTCAGCAGGGCCAGGGCCGCCGCGAGCCCGCCGCCGGCGCTCTTGCCGCCGATGACCAGGCGCCGGGCGTCCACGCCCAGTTCCTCGGCGTGCTCGACCGCCCAGCCGAGTCCGGCGTAGCAGTCCTCGACGGCCCCCGGGAAGCGGGTGCGCGGCGCCAGCCGGTACTCGACGGAGACCACCGCCAGGCCCAGGGGCAGCGCCCAGGAGCGCAGCAGCCGGGGCAGGACGGACCACGCGTTGCCCGTCACCATCCCGCCGCCGTGCAGGTAGTAGAGCAGCGGCAGTTCCTCGTGGACCCCGGCGGGCCGCGCGCTGACCAGGGTGACCTCTCCCTCGCCGTCGGCCCGTGGCGCGTGCAGCTCCGTCACCTCGAACCGGCCGCCGTCGCGCAGCTGGTCGAGCGTCGGCCGGGGCCGGGCGCCGGCGTCCCGTTCCTGCCAGGCTGCCAGCCCCTCCGGGGTGAGCGCTTCCCGGGCCCGCGCGCCCGTGGCCTTCACCGCGGCCCGCACCTGCGGATCCAGCGGAGGCACGCTCCGCACCACCGAACCGTCCACCACCAGCACCCCCTCCCCCAGGGGCACCCCGTCGGCACCCCGTCCGGCCCAGCTTGCCAGCCCCGCCCGCACTGCGGCACGGCGGCCCCGGTCGGGAGCAGCGGCGCGAGAAAACCGATGGCGCGTTGGCCGGGCGGGGAGTTGACTGCCCTTCGGATGCGATCCATACCGATGACGAGGAGGGAGGTGGCGGTTGTGGAGGATCCGCAGTTCACTGTGGAACTGGCCGGCCCCTCGCCCCGCGGTGCGGTGCGGCTGAAGGCGGTCCGCGCGGTGACGGGGATGAGCCTGTGGCACAGCGGGCTGGCGCTGGACGCCGGAACGTCCGTCCTCCTGTCGGAGGTCCCGTTCGAGCTCGCGGGCCCCGCCGCACGGGATCTACGCCGCGTGGGCGTGGCGGTCGCCGTCCGCTGCGGCGCCTGCCGCCGCACCCTGCCCGAGGACGGCTCCCCGGTCGATCCCGGGCCGTGTGCCGGACGGTACTTCCCCACCGCCCACTGCCAGGCCAACTCCCTGACCGTCTGCGACTGTTACCACTGCACCGAGTACCGCCCCCTACCCGGGCCCGCCGCGCCCTGACCCGGAGGCGAGGACTGGCCCCTGGGCTCACCGGCGCGGGAGCCGGCCTTCGTCCAGCCGGATCCAGGCCGCCTTCCCGATCACCACCGGCAGCTCGGGCACCTCGCGCACCGTGGTCTCAGCCCGCGGTGGGGGCGCCCGCGACCCGGCGCTCGCCGCCGTTGTGCTGCTGCCAGAGGCGGTACACCTCGACCGCGTCCTCGCTCGGCGAGTAGCGCATCGGGAGCCGGCGCTCGTCCCAGTCCTTGGCGAACTCGTCGTAGAAGGTGGCCAGTTCGAAGTACTTGCGGTCGTCGACGTAGTGCGGCTCGTAGGCGTCGCGGGTGGTGAGGAAGACCACCTCGTCCGGCGAGCAGTAGTACAGCGAGCCCAGGCACATCGGGCAGGGGTGGGCCAGGACGTAGATGGTGGCGCCGGTCAGGTGCTCGGTGCCGAGTGCCGTGCAGGCCTCGCGGATGGCGAGGATCTCGGCGTGGGCGGTGGGGTCGTTGGTCTGGGCGACCTTGTTGGCGCTCTCGGCCAGGATCCGGCCGTCCTTGACGATGACGGTCGCGAACGGGCGGCCACCCTCGGCGACGTTGCGGCGGGCGAGGTCGATGGTGCGCTGGACGAAGTCCACGGCGTGCTCCTCGGGGGGTCGGGCGGCGGGGGGGGGGGGGGGGGGCCCCCCCCCCCCCCGCGGCGGGGGGGGGGGGGGGGGGGGTGGTGGGGGGGGGGGGGGGGGGGGCGGGGGCGGGGGGGA
>NZ_JBEOSP010000093.1:0-13106 GCF_040303105.1 Kitasatospora sp. NPDC096128
GTCCAGGGCGACGACCCGGGTCTCCCCCTCCCCGTAGACCTTGTTCAGGCCGGTGGCGCGGGCGGCCGCCAGGCCGGTACGGACGGCGGTTGCGGGGAAGGTCACGGGGGCTCCTAGGAACGAATCGGATTTTCCTACCGATCCATCCTTCCAAGCGGTTCGCGCCCGACGCGTATGCCGGGAAGACGACCGGCCCCCGTCGACCCGGCGGGGCGGCGGGGGCAGTCTCCTCCTCAGGTATGACATGTCCCCGGAGGGGACGGGCGCGGGCCTCGGCCGGGGACCAGATGTCGGGACCAAAGTCCCCGGCGGTCACTCCACCGCGACGCCGAAGGCGGTCGCCAGCCCCGCCAGACCGTTCGTCACCGCCCGTGCGGAGGGCTCGAACTGCCAGCCCGCGGCCGCCCGGCGGAAGCTCCCGAGCAGCATCGCCGAGTCCGGGACGCCACCGTTCGCCCCCGGCCACTTGGCCGGACCGGCCGCGCCCGGCCCGTACTCCGCCGCGACGGCCAGCCCGTACACGTAGCCGAGCGGCAGCGCCGGGTGCTCCTCCTCCTCGGTGGAGACCGCCAGCACCACCTCGTCCACCGCGGCCGGCAGCCGGTGCAGGTCCAGGCTCAGCCGGGCCGCCCGGGCGGGCTCGCCCGGCACCGAGTGGGTCGGGTGCAGCCGGACGGCGCCGTCCGGGTCCTGCGGGTTGTTGAAGAACACGAAGTGCTCGTCGCTGAGCACCCGGCCGCGGGCACACAGGAACGCCGTGACGTCCAGCTCCACCGGATCCCCGCCGGCCGTACGGCTCTGCCAGCTCACCGTGACCCTGCTCTGCGGGGCGGCCGGCTCGGCGGTCGTGCCGGCGGTCGTCCCGCCGGTCGGCGCGGGCTCGGGCGCCGCGTCCGCACCGCCGCCGAGCCGCCCGCGCAGCCCCTGCTCGGCGAGCAGCCCCACCAGCTCCGGCCCGCTCACCAGGGTCAGCGGCTTGCCCTCGATGTAGCTGTACGAGCCCTTGCCGAAGCCCGCCGTGGTCACCAGGATGCCCTTGATCGCGCCGTGGTGGCGCACGGTGGACTCGAGGTCGCGCACGGCCGTCGGCGGGACGGTCTTCTTGTAGCGCTTCGCCTGGATCACGATCTTGCCGCCGGTCACCGGGTCCAGGTCCTCGGCGACCACGTCCACCCCGACGTCGCCGCTGCGGGCCGTGGTCATGACCCGGAAACCGCGCAGCCGGAACAGCTCGGCGATCAGGTCCTCGAACTCCAGCGGGTCCATCTCGAACAGGTCCGGGTCGTCCTCGCCGAAGTGCCCGGCCAGGCTCCCGCCCACCGACTCCGGCAGCCGGTCCGGCTTCACCTCGTCCAGCCGCTCGGGCCGCGCCGACAGCCTGCCGCCCAACCCCTGGAAGCACTCCACCGGCGCCACCCGGTCCAGCGCCAGCCCCGCGAACTCGGCCCGGGTCGCGGTCAGCGTGGACAGGAAGCGCTCGGCCTCCCGGCCCGTCGCCGGGTCGATGCCCAGCACGAAGCCGTTCACCACCACCGAGTCCAGCATCCCGTCCCGGTCCGCCCGGAACAGCTCCGCCGCCACCCGCAGCGCCGACTGCGCCAGCACCTCCCGGTACAGCGCCTTGCGCTCGGTCGCCGGACGGGCCACCTCCGCCTCGCGGTCGTCCGCCTTCACGTACCGCACCCGGCCGGCCGCCGGCACCACGTCCGGGCCCGGCAGCTCCCAGTTCACCACCAGCTGACGGCTCGACATCTCCCAGGCCGCCACCAGCCGGTGCGGGAAGCCCTCCGGCCAGGCCGAGGAGGCGTACAGGCCCGCGGTGAAGTACTCCTGCACCGCCTCCGGCTCACCCGCCCGCAGCCGCCGCAACAACTCCTCGGTGCCGGCCCCGCGCTCCGCCTCCTGGCGGCGGAAGCGCTCCGCCCACACCAGGTACTCCTGGTGGTACGCGGCCAACCGGCCCTGCCGGTCCGCCTCCCGGGCCTGCGCGGCGTACCAGTCCTGCTCGAACCGGGCCCGGGCCTGCGCCAGGTACTGCTCGTACTGCCGGCGCACCCCGGCGTTGCGGGCCTGCGCCGCGTCCGGCGGCGGCACGTGGTAGGCGGCGGACGTCTGGTCCGGCATCGGCACCGGCTCGCCCAACGGCCCCGGATCGAACGGCGGCACCGGGCGCGGCGCGAGCAGGGCCTGCGGCCCGAACGCGGGCGCGGCCAACCCGGCCGCCAGCAGCCCGCGCAACTCCTCGACCCGGGCGTCCAGTTCCGCCGTCTGCCGGGCCGCCTCCGCCTCCCGCGACTGCTGGTACGCGCGCTGCGCCTCCCGCTCGTCCCGGGCGGCGGCCCGCTGCGCCTCGCGCTGGGCCCGCTCGTGCCGGCGCAACTCCGCCGCCTCGGCACGCCAACGGGCCTCCTCCCGGCGCTGCTGTTGCCGCTGCGCCTCCGCCCAGACCGTCAGCACCCCGCTGTTCCGCCGCCCCGCCACCAGCCACCCCTTCGCGCTCACTCCGACCCGGCCGCTCCGCGCCACCTCCCGGCACCACCGTCGACCGCGCCCGCCACAATAGAACGTGGACGCCCCGCCGGGCCAAGCCCCCGCGAGCTGCGGGGCTGTCCGGTCGTCGTGGTGGCGGTCGGCGGGCGGTTCCCAGGGGAGGCCGAGGCCGCGGGTGACGTCGTGCAGGTGGACCAGGGTCTCGACCATCCACCCGGCCGGGGCCTTGGGAACGGGCCCCGGCAGCCGGACAGAACAACCCGAGGACAGCCCAGCAGGGCGTCGGTCAGTGGCAGAGCCACGACCACCGGAGACCCACTTACGACTATCAGTGTCAGTGGCGCCGGGTAGCCTGGCCGGATCGAAGACCCTCCAGGAAGGGATGCCCGTGACGATCCCCGCACCGCAGCACCCGGACCGGCCCGCCGGGTGGGTGTCCACCGGCCTGAGCTGGCACGAGGGCCGGGCGCTGCTCGGGGCCGTGCGCGACGGGCGGGTCCATGAGCGGGCCGTCGCGCCGGGTGCGGAGGTGGGCTGGTTGCTCGGCGGGCCGCGCCGCTGTGTGGGGGCCTGGCTGGCGGGGGCGACGGAGCGCACGCCCTGCCCGCACCACGCGGTGGTCGACCCGGGCGGCAGCGCCACCCAGTGCCCGGCCTGCCAGAGCGTGGACCGCGGCCTGGCCCTCGCCCGGGACCAGATCCTCGACGACGGCCGGACGTACCTGCTCTACCTCGCCTGGTTCGGCGAGGGCCTGTTGAAGGTGGGCCTGACCGCCGAGCAGCGCGGCGACAGCCGCCTGCTCGAACAGGGCGCGCTGGCCTACGCGTTCACCGCGCGCGGCGGCCTGCCCGCGGTGCGCCGCGCGGAACTCACGGTCGCCGCCTCGGGGATGGCGCGCGAGCGGTTCAAGTCCCGGCTCAAGACGGACCACTGGTGGGTGCACGGCGACGCGCCCTATCGCCGTACGGTGCTCACCGAGGCCCGGGCCCGGGCGCACCGGCTGCTGGAGGGGCACGCCGTGGAGCTGCTCGCGGACCGCCCGGTGGTGGACCACGTGGAGCGCTACGGCCTGGCCGGCGGCGCCCCCGAGGCCTACCGGGAGGTGGTCGGCCTGGCCGCGGGCGCGGTGATCGCGGGCACGCTGCGGCCGCCCGTGGGCCGGCACCTGTTCCTGGACCAGCCGGACGGCTCCGGTCCGCTGCTGCTGGACACCCGGCGGCTGACCGGCTGGACGCTCACGCCGGTGGCCGGCCGGGCCTCCGAGGGGCTGGCCCTGGAGGAACGGGTCCGCCCGCCGGAGCCGGACACCCAGGAGGCGCTGTTCTGAGCCGGGCCGCCCGGCGGGCCTGGTCGACCGGTGGAACGCGTCCTCGCGGACACCGCGCCGTAGCAGTCCTCAGCGGCCGCTGATCAGCGCCAGCAGCTGGGTCGCCAGCCCCAGCGCGGGCGCGGCGACCTCGCCCAGCTCCCTGGTCAGCCCGGCGACCAGGTGGAGGGTGTTGCGCCAGCTGCGGCGCTCCTGGCCGGCCGGGTCGCTGAGCACCGGCAGGGTCTCCTGGAGGCTCTGCCGGTCCTCCTCGGGTAGCCGGGCGTCCCGGGCCAGCTCGGTGACCAGGACGGTGAGCTGCGCGAACAGCGCGGCGAGCTCCGGCGGCAGGGCCTGGTCGCCGGCCGGGCCGTGGTTGTGCTGGATGCCGATGTTGCCCTGGCCGCCGTGCACGGTGACGTTGTCGCCGAAGTGGAACCGCGATCCGCTGCCGCTCATTTGATGACCCCCGTGTGTCCCTGGCCGCCGTAAATGTTGACGTTGTCGCCGAACTGGTAGTGCCGCAGGTCCACCATGACGTTGCTGACGAACTGCTGGAACTCGGTCTGCGGGTTCTCGATCGCGTGGGTGATCCGGGCCTGGAGCTCGTACGCGTGCTTCTCGTCCTTCCAGGCGAGCAGCGCGGTCGGCGGGCCGGCGGTGTCGACGGTCAGTGCGTGCAGCCGCCGCTGGAGCAGGACCGGCAGGGTGGCGAGCAGGAAGTAGCCCACCACCAGGAGCAGCGTCACCACCACGATGGCGCCCGTGCTGGTGCCCTTGTCGCTGCTGCCGAAGCCGGAGGAGCGGGAGGAGTTGGCCAGGGCGTCGAGCCCGGCGATGACCAGCGCGGCCAGGACCACGATCCCGCCGAACTTGAGGAACCGTCTGATCGCGCCGAGGACGTCGGGAAGGATGACCGTGATGCTGACCCGGGCGATGGTGGCCAGCGGGTACGCCGCCGAACCGATCCAGAGGATCCGGTTGGTGACGGCGACCCGGACGGCCGAAGGGTCGTACGCGGGCATCGGCGGCGGGCCGGGCGGGGCGCCGACCGCGTGCGCCGCCGCGTCCACGGCCGGCGGGGCCGGCGGCGGGACGTACGGCAGCGGGGTGGAGCCGGTCGGCCCGACCCGTGACGGTTCGACCGGTTCGGTCGGTTGCATGAGAGTCCCCCAAGGCTGTCAAACGAGCGACGACAATAAACCAGCACGGTCCTGGCGCGCACAAGCGCTTTGTCGAAAGCGGTACTTGACGGGCCCTACGGGTGCCTGCTCAGCCCAGCTTGCCGCGCACCCCGCCGGGGCCGGAGCGGGCCCGCCGGGACAGTGGCGGGCGGGAGGGGCGGACGTCGCCGCGCCCGGCGGGGACCGGCTCGACGGCCTCGGCGGCGCGCCGGGCCAGCGCGGCCCGGGCGGCGGCGAGCGCGACCCGGGCGAGCAGTGGGTCCTCCCGCAGGCCCGCCGTGCGCTTGGACGTCTGACAGGGGGAGCACCAGACCGGCGAGGCCGGTCCGTCCGGATAGACCATGCCCTCCGGCGGCAGGTAGTGCCCACCGCACTCGACGCACTCGAAGACCAACCTCATCCGACGATCACCGTCCCGGATCCGTGGCACCGACCGCAGGGTGACCAGAAGGTGTGAACGCTGGGCACCATGCTCCCTTCCTCGTCCAGTTCGACCGTTGCCTCGGTCTTCTGGGTCCCCCCGGACCCGCCGCAGCCGGAACAGGACTGAACCTCAGGCATATGCCGTCCTCCCGTAGCGGAGCACCACCGTAGCGCGATTCTCCGTCAGGAAGCACCGCGTGCGGCGTTCCACCACTCGTTCGGGGAGCGTGAACTGCCTTCGCACGCCCCGGAGAACGGCGTCGGCCCCTCGCCTGAGCACCAGAGCGAGGGGCCGACCGTCTCGGGGGGAGGGGAGGGGGTCAGCCGCGGGCGGCCCGCAGGAACTCCCGGTTCATCGCCGCGATGCTGGGCAGCGGGATGCCCTTGGGGCAGGCGGTGGCGCACTCGCCGGTGTTGGTGCAGCCGCCGAAGCCCTCGGCGTCCATCGCGGAGACCATGCCGAGCACCCGGGCGGAGCGTTCCGGTGCGCCCTGCGGCAGCACGTTGAGGTGCACCACCTTGGCGGAGGTGAACAGCATCGCCGAGCCGTTCGGGCAGGCGGCCACGCAGGCGCCGCAGCCGATGCACTCGGCGTGCTCGAAGGCGGTGTCCGCGGCCTCCTTGGGGACGGGCGTGGCGTGCGCCTCGGGGGCGCTGCCGGTGGGGGCGGTGATGTAGCCGCCGGAGCCGATGATCCGGTCGAAGGCGGAGCGGTCCACGACGAGGTCCTTGACCACCGGGAAGGCCGAGGCCCGCCAGGGTTCGACGTCGATGGTGTCGCCGTCCCGGAAGTGCCGCATGTGCAACTGGCAGGTGGTGGTGCGCTCGGGGCCGTGCGCCTGGCCGTTGATGACCATGCCGCAGGCGCCGCAGATGCCCTCGCGGCAGTCGTGGTCGAAGGCGACCGGCTGGTCGCCGCGGGTGATCAGCTCCTCGTTGAGGGTGTCCAGCATCTCCAGGAAGGACATGTCCGGGCTGATGCCGCTGACCTGGTAGGTGGTCATCGAGCCGGGTGCGTCCGGGCCCGCCTGGCGCCAGATGCGCAGGGTGAGGTTCATGCGTAGCTCCGCTGGGTGGGGTGGACGTGCTCGAAGTCGAGGTGCTCGCGGTGGAGGACGGGCGCCTCGCCGGTGGCGGTGAACTCCCAGGCGGCGGCGTAGCCGAAGTCCTCGTCGCGCCGGGCGGCCTCGCCGTCGGGGGTCTGGCTCTCGGTGCGGAAGTGGCCGCCGCAGGACTCGGCGCGGTGCAGCGCGTCCAGGCACATCAGCTCGGCCAGCTCGAAGTAGTCGACCAGTCGGTTGGCCTTCTCCAGCGACTGGTTGAGCTCCTGGCCGGTGCCGGGCACCTTGATCCGGCGCCAGAACTCCTCGCGCAGCCGCGGGATCCGGGCCAGGGCGCGCTTGAGCCCGGCCTCGTCGCGGGCCATCCCGCACTCGTCCCAGAGCAGTTCGCCGAGTTCGCGGTGGAAGGAGTCCGGGGTGCGGTCGCCGTCGACGGAGAGGATCAGGTTGAGCCGGTCCTCGACCTCCGCCTCGACCTCGGTGAGCACCGGGTGGTCGGCGGGCACTGCGGCCACCGGGTTGCGGGCCAGGTAGTCGTTGATGGTGGGCGGCAGGACGAAGTAGCCGTCGGCGAGGCCCTGCATCAGCGCGCTGGCGCCGAGCCGGTTGGCGCCGTGGTCGGAGAAGTTGGCCTCCCCGATCGCGAAGAGGCCGGGCACGGTGGTCTGGAGGTCGTAGTCGACCCAGAGCCCGCCCATCGTGTAGTGGATCGCCGGGTAGATCCGCATCGGCACCCGGTACGGGTCCTCGGCGGTGATCCGCTCGTACATGTCGAAGAGGTTGCCGTACTTGGCCTCGACGGCGTCCCGGCCCAGCCGGCGGATCGCGTCGGCGAAGTCCAGGTACACGCCCTGGCCGCCGGGGCCGACGCCGCGGCCCTCGTCGCAGACGTTCTTGGCGGCCCGGGAGGCGATGTCGCGGGGCACCAGGTTGCCGAAGGAGGGGTAGATCCGCTCCAGGTAGTAGTCCCGCTCCTCCTCCGGGATCTGCCCGGGCGGGCGGGTGTCGCCCTGGGCCTTGGGCACCCAGATCCGGCCGTCGTTGCGCAGCGACTCGCTCATCAGGGTGAGCTTGGACTGGTGGTCGCCGGAGCGCGGGATGCAGGTGGGGTGGATCTGGGTGAAGCACGGGTTGGCGAAGTAGGCGCCGCGCCGGTGGGCCCGCCAGATCGCGGTGGCGTTGGAGTTCTTGGCGTTGGTGGAGAGGTAGAAGACGTTGCCGTAGCCGCCGGTGGCGAGGACGACCGCGTCCGCGGTGTACGAGCGGATCTCCCCGGTGACCAGGTCGCGGGCGACGATGCCGCGGGCCCGGCCGTCGACCACCAGCAGGTCGACCATCTCGGTGCGCGGGTGGAGCTCCACGTTCCCGGCGGCGATCTGCTGGGAGAGCGCCTGGTAGGCGCCGAGCAGCAGCTGCTGGCCGGTCTGGCCGCGGGCGTAGAAGGTGCGGGAGACCTGCACGCCGCCGAAGGAGCGGGTGTCCAGCAGGCCGCCGTACTCGCGGGCGAAGGGCACGCCCTGGGCCACGCACTGGTCGATGATCTCCACCGACACCTGGGCGAGCCGGTGCACATTGGACTCGCGGGCCCGGAAGTCGCCGCCCTTGACGGTGTCGTAGAACAGCCGGCGGACGGAGTCGCCGTCGTTGCGGTAGTTCTTGGCCGCGTTGATGCCGCCCTGGGCGGCGATCGAGTGGGCGCGCCGCGGGGAGTCCTGGAAGCAGAACTGGACGACGTGGTAGCCCTGTTCGGCGAGGGTGGCGCCGGCCGCGCCGCCGGCCAGGCCGGTGCCGACCACGATCACGGTGTGCTTGCGCCGGTTGGCCGGGTTGACCAGCTTGGCGTCGAACCGGCGCTGGTCCCAGCGCTGTTCGATCGGCCCGGCGGGGGCCTTGGTGTCGGCGACCGGCGAGCCGATCGCGTAGTCCAGGTAGCTGTTCACGTCGGCGCTGCTCACTTCACCACTCCGAACATCACGGCCAGGGGGACGGACAGGAAGCCCGCGGTCAGCACCAGCGCCAGGCCATTGGCCGTCAGCTTGAGCGCCTTGTCGCGGCGGGCGTTGTTGGCGCCGAGGGTCTGCGCGGCGCTCCAGAAGCCGTGCCGGATGTGGAAGCCCAGGGCCACCACCGCGAGGATGTAGAACACATCGCTGTACCAGCGGCCGAAGGTGCCGACCACGTTCTGGTAGACGTGGCCGTGCTCGGCGACCGGGTTCACGGTGAGCGTGGTGAGGTCGAGGATGTGCCAGACGATGAACAGCGCCAGGATCACCCCGCCCCAGCGCATGGTGCGGGTCGCGTAGCTGGCCCGGCGGCGCCGGTGCACGTACTTGCTCGGGCGGGCGGCGAGATCCCGGCGGCTGAGCTGGTACGCGGAGACGCCGTGCAGCACGACGGCGGCCACCAGCCCCACCCGGGCGATCCACAGGAACCACTCGTGGCCCAGGAAGGGTTGGCCGATGGTGCGCAGCCAGGCCGCGTAGCCGTTGATGTCGTCGGGGCCGAAGAAGACCTTGAGGTTGCCCAGCATGTGCGCGACCAGGTACAGCAGCATCGCCAGTCCGGTGACGGCCATGACCGCCTTCTTGCCGACGGTCGACCGCCACAGGGTCGCCAAGGTGGACGGATGCCGGCCCGTCCGAGTCGCGGTTGTCATGGCAGCAACGGTAGGGACGGTCGCAAGGGTACGTCCAAGACATGCTGCGGCTGGTGACGATAGCCGGAGCCTATCGACGCGGCGTAGCCTGGTCGTGTGCAGCTCCAGCAACTCCGCTACTTCCTGGCCGTCGCCGAGACCCGCCACTTCACCCGCGCGGCCGAGGCGGCGCATGTCGCCCAGCCCTCGCTCTCCCAGCAGATCCGTTCGCTGGAAAGGGAGTTGGGGGCCGAGCTGTTCCACCGCACGCGCGGCAACATCGCCCTGACCGACGCCGGGGACGCCCTGCTGCCGCTCGCCCGGCGCATCCTCGCGGACACCGAGAGCGCCCGGCTCGCCGTCCAGGAGACGGTGCAGCTGCGCCGCGGCCGGGTCCGGCTGGGCGCCCCGCCGAGCCTGTGCACCAGCCTGGTGCCGGACGTGCTGCGGGTGTTCCGGGACCGCTACCCGGGTGTCGCGCTGGGGGTGCGCGAGGGCGGCTCGCGCGACCTGGTGCGCTGGCTGGCGGCGGGGGAGCTGGACCTGGCGCTGATCATCACCCCGACCAGCGGGGAGGCCGAGCCCGCCCTCGCCGTCACCGAACTGCTGCACGAGGAACTGGTGCTGGTCTCGGCCGAGGGGCTGGGCGGCGGGCGCCGGCCCCGGCGCACGGTGCGGGTGGCCGAGCTGGACGGGCGGCCGCTGGTGATGTTCCGGGAGGGCTACGACGTCCGCGAGGCGGCCCTGGCGGCCTGCCGGGCGGCCGGCTTCGAGCCGGAGTTCGCCGTCGAGGGCGGCGAGATGGACGCGGTGCTGGGCTTCGTCCGGGCGGGGCTCGGGCCCGCGGTGGTGCCCGGCATGGTCGCGGCCCGCTCGGGGCTGTCCGTCACGCCCTTCGCCGGGCCGGGCCTGGGGCGCACCATCGCCGTCGCCCACGGCCACGAGGTGCCGCTCACCCGGGCCGCGGAGGCCCTGCGCGACACCCTGCTGGCGCACCTGCGCGACGCCGAGCGGGATGGCGAACTCCCGCCGGGCACCCGGCTGTTGCTGTAACGGCGGCGCGGAACTCACGAGCGTCGCCCGGCATGGCTGCGTCGCCCCGCACGGCTGCGTCGCCCCGCACGGCTGAGGGCCGCCCGGGGGCGGCCCTCAGCGCTGGGTGCGGCGGCGTCAGGCCGGCAGCACGGCCTCGATCGCGGCGATCAGCTCGTCCGACTCCGGCGCGGTCCGCGGCCGGATCCGGGCGGCCACCGTGCCGTCCGGCGAGATCAGGAACTTCTCGAAGTTCCAGCTGACGTCACCGGCCTCGCCCTCGGCGTCCGCGACCGCGGTCAGCTGCTGGTACAGCGGGTGCCGGTCGTCGCCGTTGACGTCGATCTTCTCGAACAGCGGGAAGGTCACGCCGTAGGTGGTGGAGCAGAAGCTCTGGATCTCCTCGGCGCTGCCCGGCTCCTGCCCGGCGAACTGGTTGCACGGGAAGCCCAGCACGGTGAACCCGCGCTCGGCGTACCGCTTCTGGAGGTTCTCCAGGCCGGTGTACTGCGGGGTCAGGCCGCACTTGGACGCGACGTTGACGATCAGCAGCGCCTTGCCCTTGTGGTCGCCCAGCGAGGCGGGCTCGCCGGTCAGGGTGCGCAGCGGGATGTCGTACAGGCTCACGGTGGTGGTCCTTTCGGCAGGTTGGCAGCGGGGGTCTCGCCCGGGCACACCGTAGCGGCCCCCGACAGCTCAACCGTGCCGGCGCCGCCGGTGTTCCGTCCGGCCCGGCCGGTGTTCCGCGGGGGCGGGGGCGTACGGAGCGGCTCGTACGCCCCCGCACCTGCGGGGCTACAGTGCCAGCGGCTTGATCGCGGTCGGCGCGTGCTCGGGGAGGGTGGCCAACTCCTCGAACTCGTTGACCTTGTCGATGTCGGCGGCGGACATCGAGATGTTGGTGACCCGCTCCAGGATCGCCTCGACCACGACCGGGACGCGGAACTCGGCCGCCAGCTTCTTGGCCTCCTCGAAGGCCGGCAGCAGGCCCTCCGGCTCGGTGACCCGGATCGCCTTGCAGCCCAGGCCCTCGGCGACCTTGACGTGGTCGACGCCGTAGACGCCCAGCTCGGGGGCGTTGATGTTCTCGAACTCCAGCTTGACCTGGAAGTCGATGTCGAAACCCCGCTGCGCCTGGCGGATCAGGCCCAGGTAGGAGTTGTTGACCAGCACGTGGACGTACGGGATCCGGTGCTGGGCGCCGACCGCCAGCTCCTCGACCATGAACTGGAAGTCGTAGTCGCCGGAGAGCGCGACGATCTGGCCCTCGGGGTCGGCGGTGGCGACGCCCAGCGCGGCCGGGATGGTCCAGCCCAGCGGGCCGGCCTGGCCGCAGTTGATCCAGTGCCGCGGCCGGTAGACGTGCAGCATCTGCGCGCCCGCGATCTGGGAGAGGCCGATGGTGGTGACGTACCGGGTCTCCGGGCCGAAGGCGCGGTTCATCTCCTCGTAGACGCGCTGCGGCTTGAGCGGCACGTTGTCGAAGTGGGTGCGGCGCTGCAGCCGGGCCTTGCGCTCCTGGGTGGAGGCGGCCCAGGCGCTGCGGTCCTTGAGGGTGCCGGCGGCCTTGAGCTCGCGGGCGGCCTCGACGAACAGCTCCAGCGCGGCCTTGGCGTCGGAGGCGATGCCGAGGTCGGGGGCGAAGATCTTGCCGATCTGGGTGGGCTCGACGTCGACGTGGACGAACTTGCGGCCCGCCGTGTAGACGTCCAGCCCGCCGGTGTGGCGGTTGGCCCAGCGGTTGCCGATGCCGAGGACGAAGTCGGAGGCGAGGAAGTTCTCGTTGCCGTAGCGGTGCGAGGTCTGCAGGCCGACCATGCCGGCGTTCAGCTCGTGGTCGTCCGGGACGATGCCCCAGCCCATCAGGGTCGGGACGACCGGGACGCCGGTCAGCTCGGCGAACTCGAGCAGCAGCTCGGCCGCGTCGGCGTTGATGACGCCGCCGCCGGCCACGATCAGCGGGCGCTCGGACTCCTGGAGCAGCGCGATGGCCTTCCGGATCTGGATCCGGTTGGCGGTCGGCTTGTAGATCGGCAGCGGCTGGTAGGCCTCCGGGTCGAAGTCGATCTCGGTCAGCTGGACGTCGATCGGCAGGTCGATCAGGACCGGGCCGGGACGGCCGGAGCGCATCAGGTGGAAGGCCTGCTGGAACACGCCGGGGACCTGGGCGGCCTCCAGGACGGTGGTGGCGGCCTTGGTG
This sequence comes from Kitasatospora sp. NPDC096128, assembly GCF_040303105.1. Classification (NCBI taxonomy): domain Bacteria; kingdom Bacillati; phylum Actinomycetota; class Actinomycetes; order Kitasatosporales; family Streptomycetaceae; genus Kitasatospora; species Kitasatospora sp. NPDC096128. The sequence goes on from NZ_JBEOSP010000093.1 coordinate 12,332, forward strand.
ACCGGCTTGGCGATCGAGGCGATGTCGACGGCCTGGAAGTCCTCCTTGTGGAGGCGGGCGACCGGGGCCTGGCCGGTGATGCACAGGATCGGGACGGAGTCGGCGATCGCCGAGTACAGGCCGGTGATCATGTCGGTGCCGGCCGGGCCCGAGGTGCCGATGCACACGCCGATGTTGCCGGCCTTGGCACGGGTGAAGCCCTCGGCCATGTGCGAGGCGCCCTCGACGTGCCGGGCCAGGGTGTGCCTGATCCCGCCGGAGGCCTTGAGGGCGGCGTAGAAGGGGTTGATGGCGGCACCCGGGACACCGAAGGCGACATCGACGCCTTCGAGCTTGAGGATCTCCACGGCCGCGCGGGCGGCTGTCATACGAGGCATCGGGTCTCTCCTGCGTCGGCCCGCAGTGGCTCGGAGGGCTCATCTCCTGAATTCCACCATACGGAAGAAGGGTTTCTGTATGTGGAAACACGGTAGGGTCGGGCCCGGCGGGCGTCAAGGGGACTTCAACAGAATGTGGAAGTCGTCGTGGAGTGATGTTCCTGGCTCGCCCGTCGCCTCCGGTCCGCACGTCTTCCACGGCCGGACTTCCGCTCGGCTCGCGCCGGCGCCCCGCTCGCCGTCGGACCGCCGCTGTCGACGGTGGTCCGACGCGGCTTCCGGGGTCCGGGCCTACCCTGGTCGCGGCCCGGAGTGGTCCGGGCATGGAATCCGGGTGGTACACCTGGGCCTTGAGCAGGTCGCTGTCGCCCCGGCCGCGGTAGCCGCTGGAGCCGCCG
>NZ_JBEOSP010000094.1:0-11016 GCF_040303105.1 Kitasatospora sp. NPDC096128
TCAACCCCGGCGCCACCTACACCACCAGCGCCAACTTCTCCTACAGCGCCCCCAACACCGCCCCCACCGCCTTCACCGTCAACGGCACCCCCTGCGGGCCGCAGTCGAGCCCGTCGCCCCCCACCAGTCCACCGCCCACGCCGCCCACCCCGCCGCCGAGCGGGCCCGCACCCGCCGTGCACGTCTCGGGCAGCACGCTGGCGAAGGCCGACGGCACCCCGATCACCCTGCACGGGGTGAACCGCTCCGGGGCCGAGTTCATGTGCGTCCAGGGCCACGGCCTCTTCGACGGCCCGGTCGACCAGACCTCCGTCACCGCGATGAAGGCCTGGCGGATCAACGCCGTCCGCGTCCCGCTCAACGAGGACTGCTGGCTGGGCCACTCCAACGTCGACCCCGGCTACGCCGGTGCGGCCTACATCAGCGCGGTGCGCGGCTACGTCGACCTGCTGCACCGCAACGGCCTGGTGGCCGTCCTGGACCTGCACTGGACCGACGGGGCGTACACCGGACCGTCCGCCGGCTGCTCCGACGCCAACGCCACCTGCCAGAAGCCCATGCCGGACGCCGCCGGGGCGCTCCCGTTCTGGACCTCGGTGGCGCAGACCTTCAAGGGCGACGACGCCACCGTCTTCGACCTGTTCAACGAGCCGTACCCGTCCCGCGCCACCGGGAGCGAGGCCGGCGGCTGGGCCTGCTGGCGGGACGGCGGGAGCTGCCCCGGCATCGGCTTCCAGGTCGCCGGCATGCAGGCGATGGTCGACGCGGTGCGCTCGACCGGCGCGGACAACGTCCTGCTGCTGGGCGGCCTGGAGTACGCCAACGACCTCACCCAGTGGGCCGCGTACCAGCCGGCCGATCCGCTGCACAACCTGGCCGCCTCATGGCACTCGTACAACTTCAACGCCTGCAGCACCAGTTCCTGCTGGGACGCCCAGCTCGGGCCGCTGGCGACCCGCGTCCCCGTGGTGACCGGGGAACTGGGCGAGAGCGACTGCGCGCACGGCTACCTGGACACCCTGCTGCCCTGGCTGGACCAGCACGGCGTCTCCTACCTCGCCTGGGCCTGGAACACCTGGGACTGCGGCAGCGGCCCCGCGCTGATCAGCTCCTACGACGGCACTCCGACGGGCTTCGGCGCGGGCTACCGCGCCCACCTGGCCGCCGGATAGGACCTCCGGGCCGGGCCGGCCTCGAAGAGCCCGGCCGGACTGCACTCGGACCCCGCTCGGACGCTGGTCAGGCCGGGGTCCGAGCGGGGTCGGCCGGGCTTCTGGCGGGGTCCAGGCGGGGATCAGGCCGACTCCCGCACCACCAGTTCCGTCGGCAGCACCGTCTGCCGCCGGAACCGGCCCGGCCGGGCGATCTCCTCGAGCAGCAGCTGGACCATCAACCTCCCCATCTCCTCGGTCGGTTGGCGCACGCTGGTGAGCGGCGGCTCGGTGTGCCGGGCCACCACGGAGTCGTCGAAGCCGATCACCGCGACGTCCTGGGGCACCCGTCGGCCCACCTCCCGCAGCGCCTGCAGCGCGCCCGCCGCCGTCAGGTCCGAGGCGCAGAACACCGCGTCCAGGCCGGGCCGGCGGGCGAGCAGTTCCCGCATGCCCTCACGCCCGCCGCGCTCGGTGAAGTCCCCGTGGACGACGAGTCCTTCGTCGGCCGGCATCCCGGCCTCGGCGAGCGCCTGGCGGTACCCGGCCAGACGCGCCGCGGCGCCCTCCATGTCGAGCGGCCCGGTGATGGTCGCGACGGCCGTCCGCCCCCTCGCCAACAGGTGCCGGACGGCCACGCGCGCGCCGCCCGCGTTGTCGGCGTGCACGTAGCTCAGCGGCTCCTGCGCCGAGCGGCGGCCGCCGAGCACGGCGGGCAGTTCGAGCCGTTCCAGCAGCTCGGGGAGCGGATCGTCCTGGTGCACCGAGACCAGCAGCACGCCGTCCACCCGGCGGGCGGTGAGGTAGCGGGTCAGCCGCTCCCGCTCGCGTTCGTCCCGCACCAGCACCAGCAGCAACTGCAGGTCGGAATGGGCGAGTTCGGCCGAGACACCGGTGATGATGTCGGAGAAGTAGGGTTCCGAGCTGAGTTTCGCGACGTTCTCCGGGATGACCAGCGCGATCGCGTCGGTCCGGGAGGTGACCAGGGAGCGGGCCGCCTGATTGGGGACGTAGCCGAGCTCCTCGATGGCCTGCTCGACCGCCGCGCGGGCCTTGGCGCTCACCTTGGGCGAGCCGTTGACGACTCGGGACACCGTGCCCCGGCCCACCCCGGCCCGCGCCGCCACCGCCTCCAGGGTGGGGCGGGCAGCGGGCTGCTGCTGCGCGGCTCGGTTCATGATCGATCTCCCGGGCGGACGGTGGACGGCGGCGGACACGGCAACCGCGGCCAGGACGGCCGGACGACACGGTCCGGTAACGGAGCCGTTGCACGACCTTGACACGCCTTGCGCGGCGAAGCAATCTTCCCACATCGTAGTGGGAGCGCTCCCACTCGTGCTCCACCCAGTTTCCGAGCACCCTCGGCCGCCAGTCGCGCGCCGCAGCCACGGACCAGCCTGGACAAGGAGATTCGGCCATGCGGAACCCCGGCACCACCCACGGCGGCAGAGCCACCGCCACCCTCCCCGCACGCAGCGCCCGCACCGCACCCAGCACCCGCAGCACGCGCACGACACGCGGACCACTGTCGATCGCCGCGACCGCAGCCTTGTGCGCCCTGCTGGTCGCCGGCTGCGACAGCTCCGGCTCCGCCACCGGCGCGGCCCCCGGCGGCAGGATCACCCTGACCGTCGGCGACTACGGCACCTTCGGCTACAAGGAGGCCGGCCTGTTCGACGCGTACATGAAAGAGCACCCCGACATCACGATCGTGGAGCACACCGTCCAGCAGGAGGCCGACTACTACCCCTCCCTGCAGACCCACCTCGCCTCCGGCAGCGGTCTGGACGACATCCAGGCGGTCGAGGTCGGCCGGATCGCCCAGGTCGTCAAGAAGCAGTCGGCGAAGTTCGTCGACCTCGGCAAGGCCGACGGGGTCGACAAGGGCGCCTTCCTGCCGTGGAAGTCGCAGCAGGCCACCACCACGGACGGCCGCACCATCGGGCTCGGCACCGACATCGGCCCGATGGCGATCTGCTACCGCAAGGACCTCTTCCAGCAGGCCGGGCTGCCCACCGACCGCGAACAGGTGGCCAAGCTCTGGCAGGGCGACTGGGCCAAGTTCGTCGAGGCCGGAAAGCAGTACCAGGCCAAGGCCCCCGCCGGCACCTTCTTCACCGACTCCGCCGGCGGCCTGTTCAACGCCGTGGTGTCCTCCAGCACCACGCAGTACGTCGACAGCAGCGGGAAGCTGAACTACAAGGACAACCCCACCGTCAAGACCGCCTGGACCCTGTCGACCGGCGCGATCGAGGCCGGGATCAGCGCCGGCCTCAAGCAGTTCGACACCCCCTGGTTCCAGGCCTTCGCCAACTCCAAGTTCGCCACGGTGGCCTGCCCGTCCTGGATGACGGCCATCGTCTCCGACAAGTCCGGGCCCGCCAACAAGGGCAAGTGGGACATCGCCACCGCCCCGGCCGCCGGCAACTGGGGCGGTTCCTTCCTCTCCGTACCGAAGGCCGGCAAGCACCAGAAGGAGGCCGTGGCGCTCGCCGCCTGGCTCACGGCGCCCGAGCAGCAGGCCAAGGTCTTCACCAAGGTCGGCAACCTGCCCTCCAACGTCAAGGCACTGGCCCAGCCGGAAGTGCAGAACGCCAAGCTCGACTTCTTCGGCGACACCCCCACCGGCCAGGTCTACGCCGCCACCGCGCAGTCCATCCAGCCGACCGTGATCGGCGAGTGGGACGGCCTGGTCAAGGACACCCTCACCAACGGCGCCCTGCTCAGCATCGAGCAGCACCAGAGCGACCCCGCCAAGGCGTGGAGCAACGCGGTCAAGGAGATCGACGACAAGGTCAGCGACTAGCGACCGACCGGGGCCGGCCCAGGCCCCGTCCAGGCCCGGCCCAGGCCCCGTCCAGGCCCGGCCCGGGCCCCGCCCAGGGCCCGCCCCACGTCCGCCCGTCCCAGCCGACCGGCCGGGACGGGCCCGTTCTCCGGAGAGGACACCGCCATCATGCTCGACGAGGCCGTCCCGGGCACCGCCCCCGGCCCGCCCCGCACCGCTGCCCCGCCGCCCCGCCCGTGGCGCACCCGTCTCTACCGCTGGGACCTCAAGGCCTCGCCGTACCTGTACGTCGCGCCGTTCTTCGTCTGCTTCGTGGCGTTCGGCCTGTTCCCGCTGATCTACACCGGCTGGGTGTCGCTGCACAGCGTGGACCTCCAGACCTCCGACCAGATGCAGTGGCGCGGCTTCGACAACTACACCCGGCTGTTCCACGACGACCTGTTCCGCAACGCCCTGCGCAACACCGTCACCATCGGCCTGCTGTCCACCGTGCCCCAGCTGCTGATGGCCCTCGGGCTGGCGCACCTGCTCAACTACCGCCTGCGCGGCCGGGGTTTCTTCCGGATCGCGATGCTGGCGCCCTACGCCACCTCGATCGCCGCAGCCACCCTGGTGTTCACCCTGCTGTTCGGCCGCGACTACGGCATGATCAACTGGCTGCTGGGCGGGCTGGGCCTGGGTCACGTCGACTGGGAGGGCGGCACCTGGAGCTCCCAGATCGCCGTCTCCACGATCGTCACCTGGCGCTGGACCGGCTACAACGCCCTGATCTACCTCGCCGCCATGCAGGCCGTCCCGCACGACCTGTACGAGGCGGCGGCGCTCGACGGCGCCAACCGGTGGCAGCAGTTCCGGCACGTCACGGTGCCGTCCATCCGGCCCACCATCCTGTTCACCCTCGTGGTCTCCAGCATCGGGGCCACCCAACTCTTCGGCGAGCCCCTGCTGTTCGGCGGCGGTGCGACCGGCCACAGCGGCGGCTCGGCCCACCAGTACCAGACCCTGGGGCTGTACCTGTACGACCAGGGCTGGTACGCCTTCCACCTCGGCCGGGCCGCCGCCGTGGCCTGGACGATGCTGCTGATCCTGCTGGCCATCGGCGCGCTCAACCTCGCCCTGGTCCGCATCCGCCGCGCCCGGAACGGGGGTTGAGCACCGATGGCCGTCAAATCGGGACGACGCGCGGGAGCGCGGGGCCTCACCGGGGCCGGACCGTTCACCTACGCGGTGCTGATCGTCGTCGCCGCGCTGTCCCTCTTCCCGCTGTACTGGACCCTGGTCGGCGCCTCGACCTCCGGCAGCCGGATCGCCCGGACCCCGCCGCCGCTGCTGCCCGGCGGGAGCCTGTGGCACAACCTCGACATCGCCTGGAACGAGGTCCACATGGGCCGGGCGCTGCTCAACTCGACGGTGGTGTCCGCCTGCGTCACGGCCAGCACGGTGCTGTTCGCGACCCTGGCGGGCTTCGCCTTCGCCAAGCTGCCGTTCCGGGGCCGCAACCTCCTGCTGAGCCTGGTGGTGGCGACCATGGCCGTCCCCGCCCAGCTGAGCGTGATCCCGCTGTACCAGATCATGGCGAAACTGCACTGGACCGACCAGCTCCAGTCGGTGATCCTGCCCAATCTCGTCGCCGCGTTCGGGGTGTTCTTCATGCGGCAGTTCCTGGCCGAGGCGCTGCCGATCGACCTGGTCGAGGCGGCCCGGATGGACGGCGCCGGCAGCCTGCGGATCCTGTGGAGCGTGGTGCTGCCGATCGCCCGGCCCGGAATGGCCGTGCTCGGCATGCTGGTCTTCGTGCAGTCCTGGAACGACTTCTTCTGGCCGATGATCGCGCTGAGCCAGAGCAATCCCACCGTCCAGGTGGCGCTGGCCGGCCTCGGCGGCGGCTCGTACGACTCCGACCAGGCCGTCATCCTCACCGGCTCGCTACTCGGGACGGCACCGCTGCTGCTGGTGTTCGCCCTGCTGGGCAGGCAGGTCGTCGGCGGGATCACCGCCGGCGCCGTCAAGAACTGACGATCCATCAGATCGATCGGAAGCCGACGATAACCGACGATTCGTCAATCCTCCTCATCGGAACAGGAGACAGCCAGCCATGACTGCCCCACGGACCAGGCCCGCCCCGGCCGCCCCCGCCGCCCCGGCCTTCCCCGCCGGCTTCCTCTGGGGAGCCGCGACGGCCGCGTACCAGATCGAGGGGGCCGTCGACGTGGACGGCCGCACCCCCTCGATCTGGGACACCTTCAGCCGTACCCCGGGGCGGACGGCCGGCGGCGACACCGGCGACCGCGCCACCGAGCACTACCACCGCTACCGCCAGGACGTCCGGCTGATGAGCGAACTGGGCCTGGGCGCCTACCGGTTCTCGGTGTCCTGGCCCCGGGTGCAGCCGACCGGACGCGGGCCGGCCGTCGAACGGGGCCTGGACTTCTACCGGCGGCTGGTGGACGAGCTGCTGGAGCACGGCATCGAGCCCGCGGTCACCCTCTACCACTGGGACCTCCCCCAGGACTTGGAGGACATCGGGGGCTGGCCGAACCGCAACACCGCGGAGCGGTTCGCGGACTACGCCGCGCTGGTGGCCGACGCGCTCGGCGACCGGGTGGGCATCTGGACCACCCTCAACGAACCCTGGTGCTCGGCCTTCCTCGGCTACGGCTCCGGGGTGCACGCCCCCGGCCGGGCCGACTGGACGGCCGCCCTGCGCGCGGCCCACCACCTCAACCTCGGCCACGGCCGCGCGGTCGAGGCGCTGCGCGCGACCCTGCCCCGGGAGGCGCGGATCGCCGTGTCGCTCAACCTCCACGCGGTGCGGCCGCTCACCGAGTCCGCCGCGGACCGCGAGGCCGCCCGCCGGATCGACGCCGTGGGCAACCGGGTCTTCACCGGGCCGATGCTGAACGGCGCCTACCCCGTCGACCTGCTCGTCGACACGGCGCGCCTGGTCGACTGGTCGGCGCTGATCCACGACGGCGACCTCGACACCATCGCCCGGCCGATCGACCTGCTGGGCGTCAACTACTACAACCCCACGGTGACTTCGGCTCTGCCGGCGGGATCGGCCCCGGGCGCCGCGGCCGCGCGCGACGCGGGCCACGGCGACGGCGCCCAGTCCCCCTTCCCCGGCTGCGCCGACGTGCTCTTCCACCGCGCGCCCGGCGAGCGCACCGCCATGGGCTGGCCGATCGACCCGACCGGCCTGACCGACCTGCTGCTGCGTCTCCACCGCGAACACCCCGGACTGCCGCTGATGGTCACCGAGAACGGTGCCGCCTTCGACGACCGGGTGACACCGGAGGGTGCGGTGCACGACCCGCAGCGCATCGACTACCTCCGCGGACACCTCGACGCCGTCCGGCGGGCGATCGCCGCCGGGGTGGACGTGCGGGGCTACTTCCTCTGGTCGCTGATGGACAACTTCGAGTGGGCGTACGGCTACGGCAAGCGGTTCGGCCTGTACTACGTGGACTACGAGACCCAGGACCGGATCGCCAAGGACAGCGCCCGCTGGTACGCGGAGGTGATCCGCCGGGGCACGCTGCCTGACCTGGGTTTGTGAACGCGTCGGATCCCTTGACGCCGGTCCCGCGACCGACGAAGCTGGCAGCGGTGGGTGGAGCGGCGCGCGAGGAGTTCGCGGCGCATTCTGAGTTCGGGGTGCAGTTCCCGTATCGAGCGTCGATCCAGGACGGCCCCCATGTCCCAGCCCTTCCCCGGCGCCGACCCCGCTCCGACCTTGGCCGAGGTCGCCCGTCGGGCCGGTGTCTCCATCGCCTCCGCCTCGCGGGTGCTGAATCGTTCCGCCCGGGTCTCCGCCGAGGTGGCGGCCCGGGTGGAACGGGCAGCGCGCGAGCTGTCGTACGTCCGCCGCCGGGCGCCCAGCACCCGCGGGACCGGCGTGGTGGCCGTCGTGGTCTTCGCCGATCCACTGCAGTACCACGCGGACACCTTCCCGGTCCGGCTGCTGGCCGGACTACGGCGCTCCCTGCCCGGCGCGGAAAGGGAGTTGGCCGTCTTCACGGTGCCCAGACGCTCCCGGCGGCCACCGCTGGTGCGCTACCTGTGCGGCGGCCACGTCGACGGGGTGCTGCTGGTCGGCCCGTGGGGCGACACCGCGCTCATCCGGTTGCTGCACGCGGCCAGGGTCCCGGTGGTGTCGCTGGGCCGGCCGCCGGAGCCGGGCACGGTGGCGTTCGTGGACGCGGACAACCTCGCCGGCGCCAAGGAGGCGGTGCGCCGGCTGTGCGCGTCCGGGCGCCGCTCGGTGGCCACCATCGCCGGACCGCCGGACACCGCCGCCGGCGCGGACCGGCTGGCCGGCTACCACCAGGCCGTGGCCGCGCTCGCCGCAGCACGGCCCGCCGTGGCGTACGGCGACTTCAGCAGCGCCTCCGGCGAACACGCGATGCAGTGGCTGCTGGACCAACGCCCCGAGCTGAACGCGGTGTTCGCCGCCTCCGACCAGATGGCGGCGGGAGCCCTCCGAACCTTGCGGCGGCACGGCCTGCGGGTGCCCGAGGACGTGGCGCTGATCGGCTTCGACGACGCGCCCGTCGCGGCGCGCTGCCGCCCGGGCCTGACCACCGTCCGCCAGCCGGTGGAGGAACTCGGCTCCCGCGCCCTGGAGTTGCTGCTGCGCCACCCGGCGCACGGCGAGTCGGTGGTGCTGCCGACCCGGCTGGTCGTCCGGGCGTCCGGCTGAAGCCGCCGCACTCGATCGCGAAACTTTCGAAAGACCCGCTCGTGAAATTTACAGCCTTCCCTGCGAGGGATCGGCGGGACCCCGCCGACTGCATCGGCCGTCGAGCACCTGACCAGTGCTTTTCCGGGAAGAGGTGAGACCGGGCCGCAGCCGACACTTTCGCTGTATCTGCCGCAAGAGTTGACACCTTGTCGAGTCCAGGCCAACACTGTCGCCGTCGACACGTGCGAACGACCGTGGCCCGGATCCGGATCCGGGCCACCTGACGTCAACTCACTCCGGACGGAGCAACGTTGGCGGAGCACCGCGCCCCTGCGCCGCCATCCGGCGTCGTTCGGCCCACCCGCCCGCTCGCGGTCCCCGGTGGCGCAGGGTCGCACCCCCACCCACCCATCGGCAGGACGGACCACCCCCCGTGAACTCCTCCCACCCCAAGAGCCGCAAGGCCGGCCGCCTCCGGTGGCTCGTCGGCAAGGCGCACGTCCTCGCACCGGCCCTCGCAATCGTCCTGGTCTTGCCCGGCACCGCCGACGCCGCGACCGTGACCACCAATCAGACCGGCACCGACGGCGGCTACTTCTACTCGTTCTGGACCGAGGGCAGCGGCGCGGTCTCGATGTCACTGAACGGCGGCGGCAACTACGGCACCTCCTGGTCCAACGCCGGCAACTTCGTCGCCGGCAAGGGCTGGAGCACCGGCTCGCGCAACCCGGTGACCTACTCGGGCACCTGGAGCACCAACGGCAACGCCTACCTGTCGCTCTACGGCTGGAGCACCAACCCGCTCGTCGAGTACTACATCGTCGACAACTACGGCTCCTACCGGCCCACCGGCTCGTACAAGGGCACCGTAACCAGCGACGGCGGCACCTACGACATCTACGAGACGACGCGGTACAACGCCCCCTCGATCGAGGGCATCAGGACCTTCAACCAGTACTGGAGCGTCCGCCGGGGCGGGCGCACCGGTGGAACCATCACCGTCGGGAACCACTTCGACGCGTGGTCCAGGTCCGGCATGAACCTCGGCACCATGAACTACGAGATCCTGGCCACCGAGGGCTACCAGAGCAGTGGCAGCTCCAACATCACCGTTCGCGCCTCCTCCGGCGGGGGCGGTGGGGGCGGCGGCACACCGAGTGGGGGCATCACCTCCGGCGCCGTCTACACCCTCACCGACACGGCGGCCGGCCGGGTCCTCGACGAGCCCTCGGGGCAGAACGGCAACGGCACCCAGCTCCAGGTCTGGGACGGCGGCGGCGGCGCCAACCAGCAGTGGCGGGCCGATCAGAACGACGACGGCTCCTACACCCTGACCAACGTCGCCAGCGGCAAGGCCCTGGACGAGCCGAACAACCAGCTGGGCAACGGGACGCGGACGCAGGTCTGGGACGCCGGCGGCGCCGCCAACCAGCACTGGCGGGCCGCCCGGAACGGCGACGGCTCCTACACCCTGACCAATGTCGCCAGCGGCAAGGCCCTGGAGATCCCCGGCGGCCAGACCGGCAACGGCACTCCCGTCCAGGTCTGGGACTCCAACGGTGGCGCCAACCAGCACTGGAACTTCGGTTGAGCTGAGCCGCGGGGCACGAGGCACCCCGGCGGGCGCCTCGTGTGAGCGCTCACAATGCCATCCGACGACTCCACCCGGTCCTGAAGGAGTTCCCCATGCGTCAACGAACGTCCAGCCGCGGGCAGTTGCCCACGGTGCTCACCGCCCTGCTCGCGACCGTGGCAGCCCTCGCGGCCATGCTCGGCGCCACCACCACGGCCCAGGCCGCCACCAGCGGCGCCCTGCGCGGTGCGGGTTCCGGCCGGTGCCTCGACGTGCAGAACGCCGCCCGGAGCGACGGCGCCTCCCTCCAGATCTACGACTGCTCCAACGGCGCCAACCAGCAGTGGACGTCGACACCCGGCAACCAGCTGACGGTCTACGGGGACAAGTGCCTGGACGTGCCGGGCCACGCCACCGCGGCCGGCACCCGGGTACAGATCTGGAGCTGCAGCGGCGGCGCCAACCAGCAGTGGCAGGTCAATTCCGACGGCACGGTGGTCGGCACGGAGTCCGGGCTGTGCCTGGACGTCACGGGCGCCGGCACCGCCAACGGCACTGCGGTGGAGATCTGGCCGTGCAACGGCGGCGCCAACCAGAACTGGACCGGCCTGTCCTCCGCACCGACCCCGCCGGGCGGCGGCAACGGTGGCGGTAGCTGCGCCCTGCCGTCGAGCTACCGTTGGTCCTCGACGGGTTCGCTGGCGAAGCCGGGCAACGGGTGGGCTTCGGTGAAGGACTTCACCGACGTCGTCTACAACGGCAAGCACCTGGTCTACGCGTCGAACGTGTCCGGGTCCTCGTACGGCTCGATGATGTTCAG
>NZ_JBEOSP010000095.1:0-10714 GCF_040303105.1 Kitasatospora sp. NPDC096128
AAGCCTCCGCCAGCCGCCCGGCCTGCCCCGCAAGACCCGCCACCGAACGACCCGACACCACCCACGGCACCACCGGCAGAACCACACCCGCACCACCGGAGGCAGGAACATCCTCTTCCGGAGCCTGCTCGATGATCACATGCGCATTCGTGCCGGAGAACCCGAACGACGACACACCCGCACGACGCGGACGATCACCTGTCACCGGCCACGGCTGCGCCTCCGTCACCAGACGCACCGCGCCCGACTCCCAGTCGATGCGCGACGAGGGTTCGTCCGCGTGCAGCGTCGCCGGCACAGTGCCGTGCCGCATCGCGGTCACCATCTTGATGACACCGCCGACACCGGCAGCGGCCTGCGCGTGCCCGATGTTCGACTTCAGCGAACCCAGCAGCAACGGCCGATCGGCCGGCCGCCCCTGGCCGTAGGTCGCCAGCAGCGCCTGCGCCTCGATCGGGTCACCCAACCGGGTACCCGTGCCGTGGCCCTCGACCACGTCCACATCACCCGCGGACAGGCCCGAGTTGGCCAGGGCAGCACGGATCACCCGCTGCTGCGACGGGCCGTTCGGCGCCGTCAGACCGTTGGACGCACCGTCCTGGTTCACCGCCGAACCGCGCAGCACCGCGAGCACCTTGTGCCCGTTGCGCAGCGCGTCGGACATGCGCTCCAGGACCAGGACGCCGACACCCTCGCCCCAGCCCGTCCCGTCCGCGGACTCCCCATACGCCTTGCAGCGACCATCCGCCGCCAGGCCGCCCTGCTTGGTGAAGTCGATGAACGTGCCCGGCGTCGACATCACCGTCACGCCACCCGCCAACGCCAGCGAGCTCTCACCCGAACGCAGCGACTGGCACGCCAGGTGCAGCGCCACCAGCGACGACGAACACGCCGTGTCCACCGTCACCGCCGGACCCTCCAACCCCAACGCGTACGCCACCCGACCCGAGGCCACCGACCCCGTGCCACCCGTGCCGAGGTAGCCCTCGACCTCCTCCGGCACGAAATGCGAGGGCAGGTAGTCGTGGTAGAAGAGCCCCGCGAACACGCCCGTCGCGCTGCCCCGCAGCCCGGTCGGATCGATCCCCGCGCCCTCCAACGCCTCCCACGAGGTCTCCAGCAGCAACCGCTGCTGCGGATCCATCGCCACGGCCTCACGCGGACTGATCCCGAAGAACTCCGCGTCGAACTCCCCCGCGTCGTAAAGGAATCCACCCTCACCCGAGACGCTCTTGCCGACCGCCTCCGGATCCGGATCCACCACGTCCTCGGGCCAGCCCCGGTCCGTCGGGAAGACGCCGATCGCGTCCCTGCCCTCCGCCACCAGCTGCCAGAGCTCCTCCGGCGACGACACCCCGCCCGGGAACCGGCACGCCATCCCGACGATCACCAGGCGGTCCTCATCGGCCGGAACGGTCCGGGCCACGGGCCCGGCCGACGCGGCAGGCTCCTCACCGACCAGCTCGGCCAGCACGTAGTCGGCCAGGGCGACCGGCGTCGGATAGTCGAACACCACCGTCGCCGGCAGGCGCAGACCGGTGACGCTGCTCAGTCGGCTCCGGAGTTCGACGGCGGTGAGCGAGTCGAAACCGACGTCACGGAAGGAGCGGCCGGGGTCGACGGCCTCGGGGCCGGTCATGCCCAGCACCAGGGCGGCCTGCGACAGGACCAACTCCCTGACAGTGTCGAGTCGTTCCGTCGCACCCAGCGCCGCCAGCCGTGCCGCCAGCACGTTCCGGCCGTCGGCGGCGGGCCGACCCGCCGTCCGGCGGGCGCGCGAGCCCGCCCGCGTCGTACGGACCAGGCCGGACAGCAACGGCGGGGCCTCACCGGACCGTTGCAGGGCGGCAAGGTCCACCGTGGCCGTCACCACCAGGGGGGCGGCAGCGTGGACGGCGGCGTCCAGCATCGCGAGCCCGTCCGACGTGGCCACCGGCTTCAGACCCAGCCGGGAGAGCCGCCGCCAGTCGGCATCGCCGAGGCCGTCGGCCATCCCGCTCTCCCACGGCCCCCACGCCAACGACACTGCGGGCAGGCCGAGATGACGACGGTGGGCGGCCAGGGCGTCCAGGAAGGTGTTGCCCGCCGCGTAGTTGGCCTGGCCGGCGTTGCCGATCACGCCCGCGATCGAGGAGAACAGGACGAAGGTGTCCAGGTCCAGGTGCCGGGTGAGCTCGTGCAGGTTCCACGCCGCATCGGCCTTCGGCCGCATCACGGCTTCCAACCGCTCCGGCGAGAGTGCCGTGACCAGCCCGTCGTCCACGACCCCGGCAGCGTGGACGACGCCCGTCAGCGGCACGCCCTCCAGCACACCGGCCAGCTCGGCACGGTCGACGACATCGCACGCCGCCACCGTGACCCCGACACCCAGGCCCTTCAGCTCGGAAACCAGTTCAGGCATCCCGGCAGCGTCGATGCCACGACGCGAGACCAGCAGCAGCCGCTCCACCCGCCCGGTCACCGCCAGGTGCCGGGCGACCAGACCGCCCAGCGCCCCCGACGCGCCCGTCAGCAGCACAGTGCCCGCGCGCTCCCCGACACCCACCGGGGCCTCGGGCGCCGCTGGCACCCGCACCAGACGCGGCACCCGCACCAGACCGGCCCTCACCGCGAACTGCGACTCACCGGAACCGACACCCGCCCGCAACCACTCCACGACCTCGACGGCAGCGAGATCATCGACATCGGCCAGCACCAGCCGGCCCGGGTTCTCCGCCTGCGCCACCCGGACCAGACCCCACACCGCCGAGGCCTCGACCCCGGTCGCCGCCTCGGACCCGGCGTCCACCGCCCGCTCGGTCACCACCACCAGCCGCGACCCGGACAACGCGTCCGCGGCCAACCACTCCCGCACCAGCCCCAGCACACCGACCGCGACAGCACGCGCCACACCCGGAACATCCCCGGCACCCGACCCGGGCACCACCCGCACCACCACGACCTCGGGAACAGCCCCACCCTCCTCGACGGCCACCGACAGCGCCGCCAGATCCGAGTACGCCTCAGTCCCCGGCAGCTCCTCCCCGAGCACGGCCCAACAATCGGCCGATTCATCGGAGTTCACCGCCTGGACCGGAACCCACTCCACCCCGAACAGGTCGTCGCGAGCCGACGCCGCGGCGGCCTTGAACGGCCGCAGGACGAGCGAGCCGACGGAAGCGATCAGCCCGCCGGTGACATCGGCCAAGGTCACCGACACGCCCTCGCCCGAGGCCGACGGCGTCACCGCCACCCGTGCGACCACCGCATCCGCCGCATGGACGACCACATCGCCCCAGGCGAACGGGATCTCAGGGGTCTCCTGACGCCCGTCCGCCCCCACGATCACGTGCAGGGCCGCGTCCAGCAGGGCGGGGTGCAGGCCGAACCCGGCCGCGCTCACACCCTCCGGCAGCGCGACCTCGGCGAACAACTCCTCGCCACGCCGCCAGGCCGCACGTACTCCCTGGAACGCGGGACCGTAGACAAGACCACGCCCGGCGAGTGCCGGATAGAACCCGTCCAGGTCGACGGCGGTCGCACCGGCCGGGGGCCACTCGGCCAGAACGGCGTCGGGATCGGCATCGGCAGCGGTCAGCGAACCACTCGCGTGCCGGGTCCACTCCCCCTCGGACGCGGCATCCTCGGCCTGGCCGTAGACGGCCACCACCCGGCGCCCGGACTCGTCCGCCTCGTCCACCGTCACCTGCACCCGCACGCCACCGCGGGCCGGGAGCACCAGCGGCGCCTCGATCAGCAGTTCCTCGACCCGGCCGCAACCGGCCTCGTCACCGGCCCGCACCGCCATCTCGACCAGCGCGGCACCCGGAACCACCACCTGCCCCGCGACCACATGATCAGCCAGCCACGGCTGTGCGGACAGCGACAACCGACCGGTCAGCACCACGCCACTGGTGGCCGGCAGCTCGACGGCCGCGCCCAGCAACGGGTGACGTGCCGAAGACTGACCCAACCCGGCCGCATTCACTCCGAGGGATCCGGCAGGCAGCCAGTAGCGCTGCCGCTGGAAGGCATACGTCGGCAGGTCGACCCGCCGGGCACCGGTACCCGCGTACAGCGCGGCCCAGTCGACCGACACGCCACGCACATACGCCTTCGCGAGCGCCGTCAGCAGGGCCCGGGGCTCGTCCCGGCCACGCCGCAGCAACGGCAGCCAGACCTCATCCGCCACCTCACCGTCGGTGCCGCCGTCGGTGCCGGTGCGGGTCTGGGGGCCCATGCCGGCGAGGACACCGTCGGGGCCGATCTCGATGAACGTCCGCACACCGGCCGCACGCAAGGCGTTCGCCGCGTCACCGAAGCGGACGGCCTCACGGACATGCCTCACCCAGTACGCCGGATCGGTGACCTCGTCCGTCACCACGCCGCCGGTCAACGCCGACACAACAGTGATCCGGGGCTGCCGATAGTCCACCGCGCCGACGACGCGGGCGAACTCCTCCAGCATCGGCTCCATCAACGGCGAATGGAACGCGTGCGAGACCTGAAGACGCCTGGTCCGCGCCCCACCCCGCGCCAACTCCTCAGCCACCGCCAGGACTTCACCCTCGACACCGGAAACCACCACGGCACGCGGACCGTTCACCGCCGCGACACCGACACCCGCACGGCCGGCGATCACCCCGAGGACCTGCTCCTCACCGGCCTCGACCGCCACCATCGCACCACCCGCCGGCAACGCCTGCATCAACCGCCCACGCGCGGCCACCACCGCACACGCATCCGCCAACGACCACACACCCGCCACATGCGCAGCCGCCAACTCACCGATCGAATGACCGGCCACCACCTGCGGCCGCACACCCCACGAATCGAGGAGTCGGAACAACGCGACCTCGACCGCGAACAACGCGGGCTGCGCCCACCCCGTCCCATCGATCAGGCCCGCGGCGTCCGCCTCACCACGGATCACCGCAGCCAGCGAACCGTCCACATGCCCGGCAAACCCCGCACACACCTCATCGAAGGCCTCGGCGAACACCGGGAACGCCCCATACAACCCCTGACCCATCCCGAGGCGCTGCGCGCCCTGGCCCGTGAACACGAACCCGACCCGACCCACACCACCCACAGCCCCGGACACCACACCCGGAACCTCACGACCCCCGGCCAACGCCCCCAGACCCGCGACCAGTTCATCGACATCGGACCCGAGCACCACCGCCCGCTGCTCCAACGCCGCACGCGACACCGCCAACGACAAGCCCACATCGACAGCGTCAGCACCCTCACGGAAAGCCTCCGCCAACCGCCCGGCCTGCCCCGCAAGACCCGCCACCGAACGACCCGACACCACCCACGGCACCACCGGCAGAACCACACCCGCACCACCAGAGGCAGGAACATCCTCTTCCGGAGCCTGCTCGATGATCACATGCGCATTCGTGCCGGAGAACCCGAACGACGACACACCCGCACGACGCGGACGATCACCTGTCACCGGCCACGGCTGCGCCTCCGTCACCAGCCGGACAGCCCCGCCCTCCCAGTCCACATGCGAGGACGGCGCATCCACATGCAACGTCGCCGGAACGACACCGCGCTGCATCGCGGTCACCATCTTGATGACACCCGCGACACCCGCAGCAGCCTGCGCATGCCCGATGTTCGACTTCACCGACCCCAACAGCAACGGCCGGTCAGCCGACCGCCCCTGGCCGTAGGTCGCCAGCAGAGCCTGCGCCTCGATCGGATCACCCAGCCGGGTACCCGTGCCGTGGCCCTCGACCACGTCGACGCCGTCCGCACCCACCCCGGCACTCGCCAGAGCCGACCGGATCACCCGCTGCTGCGACGGGCCGTTCGGCGCCGTCAGACCGTTGGACGCACCGTCCTGGTTGACCGCGGTCCCCGCGACCACCGCGAGCACCTGGTGCCCGAGCCGCCGCGCGTCCGAGAGCCGCTCCAGGACCAGGACGCCGACACCCTCGCCCCAGCCCGTCCCGTCCGCGGACTCCGCGTACGCCTTGCAGCGACCGTCCGCCGCGAGCCCGCCCTGCTTGGTGAAGTCGATGAACGTGCCCGGCGTCGCCATCACGTTCACGCCGCCCGCCAGCGCCAGCGAGCTCTCACCCGAGCGCAGCGACTGGCACGCCAGGTGCAGCGCCACCAGCGACGACGAGCACGCCGTGTCCACCGTCACCGCCGGACCCTCCAGCCCCAGCGCGTACGCCACCCGACCGGACGCCACACCGCCCGATCCGCCGGTGCCGACGTAGCCCTCGACGTGCTCGGACACCGCGCCGAATGGCAGGTAGTCGTGGTAGATCAGCCCCGCGAAGACGCCCGTCGCGCTGCCGCGCAGCCCGGTCGGGTCGATCCCCGCGTCCTCCAGCGCCTCCCAGGAGGTTTCCAGCAGCAGCCGCTGCTGCGGGTCCATCGCCACGGCCTCACGCGGACTGATCCCGAAGAAGCCCGCGTCGAACTCACCGGCGTCGTACAGGAATCCACCCTTGTCGGACAGGCTCTTGCCGACCGCCTCCGGGTCCGGGTCGTGGACGTCCTCGGGCCAGCCCCGGTCCGTCGGGAAGGGTCCGACCGCGTCCCTGCGGGCCGCGACCAGCTCCCAGAAGTCCTCCGGCGAGGACACCCCGCCCGGGAACCGGCACCCCATGCCGACGATGACCACGCGGTCATCGTCGGCGGCGGGGCCGCCCGCCGTCAGTGGGAGCGCGGTCTGTGCCGGTGCGGCCCCGGCCTCGCCGGTCAGCCCGCCGATCAGCTCGCCGAGGACGAATCGGGCCAGGGCGGCCGGCGTCGGGTAGTCGAAGACGGCGGTGGCGGGGAGCCGGAGGCCGGTCGCCGCGTTCAGCCGGTTGCGCAGTTCGACGGAGGTGAGCGAGTCGAAGCCGGTGTCGCGGAACGCCCGGGCGGCCTCGATGCCCTCGGGTCCGCTCATGCCGAGCACCAGGGCGGCCTGGGCCGCGACCAGGTCGAGGACGGCCTCCGTCCGCTCGGCGGGGCCGAGCCCCAGCAGTCGGGTGGCCAGCGTGTTGCGGCCCTCGGCCGCCGGAGCGCCTGCCGTGCGCCGGGTGGGCGAGCCCGGCTGCCCGGCGCGGACCAGGCCGGACAGCAGTGGCAGGACCTCTCCGGTGCGCCGCAGGGCGACGAGGTCCAGCTTGGCCGTCACCACCAGGGGGGCGGCGGCCCGGCCCGCGGTGTCCAGCATGGCGAGGCCGTCGGTTCCGGGCAGCGGCCGCAGGCCCTGGCGGGACATGCGCTGCCAGTCGGCCCGGTCCAGCTTCGCGGTCATGCCGTGCTCCCACGGCCCCCACACCAGGGAGGTCGCGGGCAGGCCGAGGTGACGGCGGTGGGCGGCCAGGGCGTCCAGGAAGGTGTTGCCGGCCGCGTAGTTGGCCTGGCCCGGGTTGCCCCAGACGCCCGCGATCGAGGAGAACAGGACGAAGGTGTCCAGGTCCAGGTGCCGGGTGAGCTCGTGCAGGTTCCACGCGGCGTCGGCCTTCGGCCGCATCACGGCTTCCAGCCGCTCCGGCGAGAGCGCGGTGACCAGCCCGTCGTCCACGATCCCGGCAGCGTGGACGACGCCCGTCAGCGGCATGCCCTCCAGCACACGGGCCAGCTCGGCACGGTCGGCGACATCGCACGCCGCCACCGTGACCCCGACACCCAGGCCCTTCAGCTCGGCCACCAGCTCCGGCATCCCGGCAGCGTCGATGCCACGACGCGAGACCAGCAGCAGCCGCTCCACCCGCCCGGCCGCCGCCAGGTGCCGGGCGACCAGGCCGCCCAGCGCCCCCGACGCGCCCGTCAGCAGCACGGTGCCGGCGCGGTCGGCCCGCGCGGGCAGGGTCAGGACGACCTTGCCGATGTGGCGTGCCTGGCTCAGGAACCGGAACGCGTCCACCGCACGGCGGACGTCCCAGCACGCCACCGGCAGCGGGCGCAGCGCACCGGCCGCGAACAGGCCGGTCAGCTCGCGCAGCATCCGGCCGAGCAGGTCCGGGTCCAGTTCCAGCAGGTCGAACGCCCGGTAGGTGATCCCGTGGTCGTGCCGCACCTGCTCCGGGTCGCGGACATCGGTCTTGCCCATCTCGACGAAACGGCCGCCGGCGGCGGTCAGCCGCAGCGAGGCGTCCACGAACTCCCCGGCCAGGGAGTCCAGCACCACGTCCACTCCGTGGCCACCGGACTCGGCACGGAAGGCCGCCTCGAAGTCCGTGGTGCGGGAGGAGGAGACGTGCGACGCCTCGACACCGAGTCCGCGCACCGCCGCCCACTTGGCCGGCGAGGCGGTCGCGAACACCTCCGCGCCGAGGTGCCGGGCCAGCTGCACCGCGGCGATGCCCACGCCGCCGGCGGCGGCGTGGACCAGCACCCGCTCGTCCCGCCGCAGCCCGGTCAGCTCGACCAGCGCGTACCACGCGGTCAGGAACACCAGCGGTGCACCGGCCGCCTCCGCCATCGTCCAGCCGGACGGCACCGGCGCCAGCAGCCGCTGGTCCGCCACGGCCTCCGTGGTGAACGCGCCCGTGAACAGGCCCATCACCTCGTCGCCCGGCCGGAACCCGGTCACGCCCGGGCCGACCTCCAGCACGACACCGGCGCCCTCCAGGCCCAGCCGGCCCGCGTCGCCCGGGTACATGCCAAGCACGTTCAGCACGTCGCGGAAGTTGACGCCCGCCGCGCGCAGCGCGACCCGCACCTGGCCGGCACCCAGCGGTTCCACCCCGTCGGCGCCCGACAAGGTGAGGTTCTCCAGCGTGCCGCGCTCCCGGAAGTCCAGACTCCACACCCGCTCCGCCGGAACCGGCAGCCCGTCCGCGACGCGCGCCAGGCGCGGCACCCGCACCAGACCGGCCCGCACCGCGAACTGCGACTCACCGGAACCGACACCCGCCCGCAACCACTCCACGACCTCGGCCGCGGCGACGTCGTCCACGTCGGCCAGCACCAGCCGGCCCGGATTCTCCGCCTGCGCCACCCGGACCAGGCCCCACACCGCCGAGGCCTCGACCCCGGTCGCCGCCTCGGACCCGGCGTCCACCGCCCGCTCGGTCACCACCACCAGCCGCGACCCGGACAACGCGTCCGCGGCCAACCACTCCCGCACCAGCCCCAGCACACCGACCGCGACAGCACGCGCCACACCCGGAACATCCCCGGCGCCCGACTCGGGCACCACCCGCACCACCACGACCTCGGGAGCAGCCCCACCGGCGGCCACGGCCTCCAGCAACTGCCCCAGGCCGGCGTGCGCCTCGACGCCCGGCAGCTCCTCCCCGAGCACGGCCCAACGCTCGCCCGAGTCAACGGAGTTCACCACCGGAGCCGGAACCCACTCCACCCCGAACAGGTCGTCACGGGCCGACGCCGCAGCAGCCTCGAACGGCCGCAGGACGAGCGAGCCGACGGAAGCGATCAGCCCGCCCTCGGCATCGGCCAGGACCAGCCCCACACCGTCGCCCGTCCGCTCCGGAGTGACCCGGACCCGGGCTTCGGTGGCACCCGTGGCGTGCAGGTCCACGCTCTCCCAGGAGAACGGAACCTCAAGCCGGTCGCGCCGTTCGCCCGTGCCCACGATCACGTGCAGGGCCGCGTCCAGCAGGGCGGGGTGCAGGCCGAACCCGGCCGCGCTCACACCCTCCGGCAGCGCGACCTCGGCGAACAACTCCTCACCACGCCGCCAGGCCGCACGGATCCCTTGGAACGCGGGACCGTAGGCCAGGCCGCCGGCCGCCAGCGCCGGATAGAACCCGTCCAGGTCGACGGCGGTCGCACCGGCCGGGGGCCACTCGGTCGGAACGGTGTCGGGGGCGGCATCGGCAGCGGTCAGCGAACCACTCGCATGCCGGGTCCACTGCCCCTCGGACACTGCCGCCTCGACCTGGCCGTAGACGGCCACCGCCCGGCGCCCGGACTCGTCCGCCTCGTCCACCGTCACCTGCACCCGCAGGCCACCCTGCGCCGGGAGCACCAGCGGCGACTCGATGACCAGTTCCTCGACCCGGCCGCAACCCGCCTCGTCACCGGCCCGCACCGCCATCTCGACCAGCGCCGCGCCCGGAACCACCACCTGCCCGGCGACCACGTGATCGGCCAGCCACGGCTGTGCGGACAGCGACAACCGACCGGTCAGCACCACACCACCGGTGGCCGGCAGTTCGACGGCCGCGCCCAGCAACGGGTGCCCCGGGGTCTCCAGGCCGAGGTCCTCGGCACGACTGCCGGCGGTGACGCTCAGCCAGTAGCGCTGCCGCTGGAAGGCATACGTCGGCAGGTCCACCCGCCGGGCGCCGGTGCCCGCGTACAGCGCGGCCCAGTCGACCGGCACCCCGCGCACATACGCCTTGGCGAGCGCGGTCAGCAGAGCCCGGGGCTCGTCCCGGCCACGCCGCAGCAACGGCAGCCAGACCTCATCGGACGCGTCGGCATCGGTGCCGGTGCCGGTACGGGTCTGCGGACCCATACCGGCGAGGACACCGTCAGGGCCGATCTCGATGAACGTCCGCACACCGGCCGCACGCAAGGCATTCGCCGCATCGGAGAAGCGGACGGCCTCACGGACATGCCTCACCCAGTAGGCGGGGTCGGTGACCTCGTCGGTGACCGGCTGCCCGGTGAGGGCGGAGACCATCGCCAGCTTCGGCGTCCCGTACCCGACCGCGCCGACGACGCGGGCGAACTCCTCCAGCATCGGCTCCATCAACGGCGAATGGAACGCGTGCGAGACCTGAAGACGCCTGGTCCGCGCCCC
>NZ_JBEOSP010000096.1:0-9293 GCF_040303105.1 Kitasatospora sp. NPDC096128
AGACGGTGGTGCGCCGGATCGGTGACGGGCAGCGCGGCCTGGTGGACGGCACCAGCCCGCGGTTCAGCGAGCCGCCCGCGCGCTCCACACGCTCCGCGCCGACTGCCGCGCTCGGCATAGATGAAAACGGATATCATTACGGCGCAGGCAGCGGATCACACCGGCCGGTTTCCGTTGCCAATCCATATGGACATGACACACATTGGCAGCGAACGGGGAACGCGCATGCGCACGGACACAGCGGGAGTCGGAATGCCGGTGGACGCGACCCTGGCCGGGGCCTGGGTGGAGCGCTGGGAGCGCCAGCAGGAGCGCTACGCGGTGGAGCGCGAGGAGCGGTTCACCGTGATCGTCGACGTGGTGGAACAGGTCGTCGGCCACCGCGGGAGACCGCTGATCGCGGACCTCGGCAGCGGTCCCGGGTCGCTGTCCGCCCGGGTCGCGGAGCGGCTGCCGCACGCCGAGGTCATCGCCGTCGACATCGACCCGCTGCTGCTCGCGCTCGGCCGGGCCGGACACCCCCGGGTGACCCGCTGGGTGGAGACCCTGATCGGCCGCCCGGGCTGGCTCGAGGACCTCGGACTCGACCGCCCGCTGGACGCCGTGCTCTCCTCCACCGCGCTGCACTACCCGCCGCCGGAGGCGCTGCTCGGCATCTACCGCGACCTCGCCCGGGCGCTGCGGCCCGGCGGCGTCCTGGTCAACGGCGACCACCTCGTCCCCGAGGAGCCGTCCCTCGCGGAGCTCGCGCTGGCGATCGGCCGGCGCCGCTCCCAGCGCCGGGGCGTGGGCACCGCCGAGGACTGGTCGCAGTGGTGGGAGGCCGCCCGCGGGATCCCCGAGTTCGCCGAGCTGCTGGCCGCGCGCGAGCGCCAACTGCCGCCCAGCGAGGGCGGCGACAACGGCCTGTCCGCCGCCCAGCACGCCGAGCTGCTGCGGGTGGCGGGCTTCCGCCAGGCCGGATCGGTGTGGCAGTACGGCGCCAGCTCCGTCCTGGTGGCCCTGCGCTGAGCCGGACCGCCGTCCGAGATCCAACTCCCTTTTGTCACAAGCGGATTGATTCCTTTCGCATTGGCACAGACTTTGCGATGGCGTGACAGAAAGTGCTGTTGATTCAAAGTGAAAACAGTTACCGTTTCCCTCGGTCGTCGACCGGCCGGGGCAGCCCGTCGACGGCCGCGTGCCCCAACGCCCGGACCTCCGACGGGAAGCAGAACGCCATGCGGCCCTCACCGCTGTACCTGGAACCACGGCTGGAGCCCCGGCTCCGATCCCTCCTGGAGACAACCGACTTCCTGCACACCCTGGTCGACGCGCTCGGGTCACCGCTCAACCTGCTGCTGCCCGACCAGATCGCCGACAACCTGGCCCGCTTCCGGGCCGTCTACCGCAAGCACCACCTCACCGGGCGGATCTACTACGCCCACAAGGCCAACCGCTCCAGCGCCCTCGTCCGACGGCTCGCCGCCGACGCCGGGCCGGACACCGCGCCGGACGCCGGAACGGTCGCCGGAACGGCCGCCGGGCTGGACGCCGCCTCCCTCGGCGAACTCCAGCACGCCCTCGGCGCCGGCCTCACCCCCGAGCGGATCATGGCCACCGGCCCCAAGAGCCGCGAGTTCCTCTGGCTGGCCGCCCGCACCGGCGCCACCGTCCACCTGGACTCCCGGACCGAACTCGACGACCTGGCCGACCTGGTGCGCAAGCACGCCCTCCCCCGGGTGCCCGTCATGCCGCGGCTCTCCGGCTTCCGCTCGCCGGGCGTCACCGTCCTCACCCGGCCGAGCCGCTTCGGCTCCCCGGTCGGCGAGCTCGACGACCTCCTCGACGCCCTCGAACGCCACCGCGACGCCGTCGAACTCACCGGCGTCGCCTACCACTTGGACACCACCGGCGTGGCGGAGAAGGCCGTCGCCCTGGAGGCCTGCATCCGGGTCATGGACGACTGCCACCGCCGCGGCCTGCACCCCCGCACCATCGACATCGGCGGCGGCTTCGGCGTCAACTACCTGGCCGACGCGGCCCAGTGGGAGCGTTACACCACCGCACTGACCGAAGCCGTGCTGGGCCGGCGCCCCGCGCTCACCTGGCAGGGGCACGGCTACGGGCTGCGCAACGAGTCCGGCACCCTGCGCGGCGCACTGGGCCTGTACCCGGCGCACCGCGCGATCGCCGCCGAGGCGTACCTGGACGAGCTGCTCTCCCAGCGGGCGCCCACCCTCGGCCGGCCGCTCGCCACTCTGCTGCTGGAGAACATGTACGACCTGGCCGTCGAGCCCGGCCGGGCCCTGGTCGACCAGTGCGGGGCCACCCTCGCCCGCGTCCTGGAGGTGCGGCGGGGGCCGGCGGGCGAGCGGATGGTGCGACTGGAGATGAACGCCCGGGACGCCGCCCTGGAGGACCACGGGGTGCTGATGGACCCGGTGCTGATCCCCCGGTCCGCCGCCCCCGCGGCGCCGGACCAGCCGGTGGGCGTCCACCTGCTCGGCAACCTCTGCCTGGAGGCGGACCTGATCACCCGCCGGCTGGTCCACCTGCCCCGGCTCCCCGCCCCCGGCGACCTGCTGGCCTTCGCGAACACCGCGGGCTACCTGATGGACTTCAACGCCGGCGGGCCCATCCTGCAGCCCGTCGCGCGCAAGGTCGCCGCCTACCGGCAGGACGGCGCCTGGCACTGGCGCCTCGACGAGCAGTACTGGCCCCTCGACACCACAGGGGCCACGACACAGCAGGGGGACGGACGCGAATGAGGTACGACAGCATCACCGACGCGATCGGCGACACCCCGCTGGTCCGGATCGACCCGGCGGTGACCGGCCTGCGCAACATCGACCTGTACGCCAAGCTGGAACTGCTCAACCCCTTCGGCTCGGTCAAGGACCGCGCCGCCTGGAACATGACCCGTGCGGCGCTCCCGGCCGCCGTCGAACGCGGCGACACCGTCGTGGAACTGTCCAGCGGCAACACCGCCAAGGCGCTCGCGCTGATCGCCGGGATGCACGGACTGCCGTTCAAGAGCGTCACCAACCGGATGAAGGTCCCGGAGATCAAGGACCTCCTGCTGCTGCTCGGCGCGGAGATCGAGGAACTGCCCGGCCGGGCCGAGTGCCTCGACCCCACCGACACCGACGACCCGCTCACCCGCATCCACCGGATGCTCTCCGAGGCGGAGTCCGGCTACCTCCACACCGACCAGTACTTCAGCCCGCTCAACCTCGACGCCCACCTCACCGGCACCGGGCCGGAGATCGTCCGCGACCTCGACGGCCGCGCCCCGGACGTCTTCATCGCCTGCGTCGGCACGGCCGGGTCCTCCACCGGCGTGGCGACCGTGCTGCGCGCCCACAACCCGGCGGTCCAGGTGGTCGGACTGGTCGCCCACAAGTCCGACTTCATCCCCGGCATCCGCACCATCGACGAAGTGCACGAGGTCGGCCTGTTCGACCCCGGCACCTACGACACCATCGAGTCGGTGACCTCCGACCAGGCCATCGACGGCATGCTGACCCTGGTGCGCCGCTGCGGCCTGCTGGCCGGGCCCACCGGCGGCGGCGCCTACTACGGCGCGCTGCGCCACCTGCGGGCGCTGGACGCCGAGTCGGCGGACGCCGAGGAGCGCCGGACGGCCGTCTTCATCGTCTGCGACCGGGTCGAGAGCTACCTCGGCTACCTCCGCGACCGCCGTCCTGAGCTGTTCGACCGGCCCGCGCGGCCGAACTCGGTGAGCACCCTGACCGAGGCCGAACTCGCCGCCGTCCGGGCCGTCGACGTGGACGCCGCCCGCAAGTGGATCGCCGAGGACCGCCCGCTGGTGGTCGACCTGCGCGGCCCCTTCGCCTACGCCGCGCTGCACATCGAGGGCTCGATCAACATCGTCGACGAGCTGTTCGACGAACTCCTGCACGGCGGACTGCCGTTCGGCACCCGGCAGCCCGTCCTGCTGGCCTGTCCGGTCGGCGAGAAGTCGGTGCGGTACGCGGCGCTGCTCACCCGGATGGGGCACCAGGACGTCCGCAGCCTGGCGGGCGGCATCATCGGCTGGCGCGACGCGGGCGCGCCGCTGGTCCGGGACTGAACGGGGCCGCCATGCGCACACTCGACGAAATCGCCGAACTGGACGGCTGGCACCGGGAGTTGCGGGAGCAGTTCCCGATCATCACCGGCGCCCCCGAGCAGGCCTACCTGGACAGCGCGGCCACCGCGCAGAAGCCGCGGGCGGTGCTCGACACCGTCCACCGCTACCTGACCACCGCCAACGCCAACGCCGGGCGCGGCACCTACACCTGGGCCAACGCCACCACCGCACTGGTCGAACGCGCCCGCACCCGGGTCGCCGCCTTCCTCGGCGACAAGGCGCCCGGGCTCCCCTCCGGCGTCCACTTCACCAGCGGCACCACCGAGGGCCTGCGCACGGTGGCCCGGGACTGGCTGCCCCGGCACCTGCGCGACGGCGACGAGATCATCGTGCCGTTCGCCGACCACCAGGCGAACGCCCTGCCCTGGCTGGAGGCCCAGCAGTCGCTCGCCGAGCGCGGGGTGCGCATCCGGGTGCGCGAACTCCCCTATGACCACGCCTCGCAGGACTACGACCACCGGGCACTGCCCGGACTCGTCACCGAGCGGACCGCGTTCGTGGCCGCCACCCACGTCCACCACGTGTACGGCGGCGACATGAACGTCCACCGGATCCGGGCCGCCGTCGGCCCCGACGTCCCGATCTGCCTGGACGCGGCGCAGAGCGTCGGCCACCTGCCGGTGGACGTCGGCCGCCTCGACGTCGACTTCGTGGTCTTCTCCGGCCACAAGGCGCTCGCCCTGCCCGGCACAGGCGCGGTCTGGGCCCGCAACACCCGCGGCCCGGAGTTCCGCCCCGGCGGCTGGAGCGGCACCCCCAACACCTGCGGGATCGCCAGCCTGGAGGCCGCCCTGGACTGGCTCGACGCCGCCGGAACCGACCGCATCCAGCGCTGGACCGGCGCCCTGGCCGCCCGCCTCACCGACGGCCTGCGCGGCCACGACGCCTACCGCATCCTCGGCTGCCAGCAGAGCCTGGCCGCCGACTCGCCGGTGCAGCGGCGCGAGGGCATCGTCACCTTCCGGCACCGCGGGATCCCCTCCAACGACCTCGGCTTCATCCTCGCCAGCCACGGACTGATGGTCCGCGCCGACGGCCACTGCCAGGGCCGCGCCGGCGAGACCGACTCCTCGGTCCGGGTCAGCCTGCACGCCTACAACTCCCCCGCGGAGATCGACCGGCTGCTCGCCGTCCTGACCGGGCTGTAGGAGCACGGGCCCGCCGCGACGGGGCGGTGGTGGACCGACTCCGTACGCCGACCGGTTCACCGCCGCCAGCGGTAGTAGGCGTCCCACTCCCTGGTGATCCAGGTGCCGTCGCCGACCGGCACCACGGTGTCGACCTCGGCCATCGGGTACTCGACGCGGCCGTACAGTTCGCCGGTGGCGGGGTCGGCGAGCCAGTGGCTGTGCTCCCGCCAGCGCTCCTCGCCGAAGACGTACACCGCGGCCTCGTCGTAGGTGTTGTGGAGCGTCACCATCGCGGTGCCGTCGTCCACGAAGCCGCTCCAGGAGGAGATGGACGGGGCGTTGTGCACCGAGCAGTCGCCGGTGCCGGGGGCCGGGAAGTCGCTCAGCCGCAGGGTGGCGGTGACCCGGTACGAGGGCAGGTCGTGCCAGCTGACGTCCCGCCCCCTCCGGTCGACGCTCATGCAACGGGTGTTCCGGGAGTCCGAGCCCAGGTACTCGCGCTCGGCCGGGAGCCGGCCGGCCTCCCCGTCCTGCGGCAGCCGCCCGCCCAGGACGAGGGCGCCGGACTCCCAGCGCGCCCGGAAGCGGGTGTCCGCCTCGCGGCCGCCGGACACGGTCACCCCGGTGACCTCGCCGTGCTCGTCCAGCAGCAGGCTGACGAAGCGTTCGTAGCCGCCGCAGGGGAGCACGCTCCGGGCGAGCACCGCGCCCTCGGCGTCCAGGGTGAGCAGCAGAGTGCTGTCGGGCAGTCCGGAGGGCAGTCGCAGCCAGGTCCGGGGCGGGCGGCCGGCTCCGGCCGGTGTGAACGCCACGTACCCCCAGCGGTCCACCTCCCAGCTGCCGTACGGCTGCCGCCACAGCGTCCGGCCGTCCGGGGCGACCGCGACGTAGCCGGTCGGAGTGCCGAAGACGGCGAAGGAGAGGTCGGGGGCCGGCCAGCTGCGCGACCACGGCTCGGGGGACGGGGCCGGGAACTCGGCCGCGAGCTCGGCCTGTACGCCCAGATCGTGGATGCGCAGCGATTCGGCGCTGCGGACGTGCAGCCGGAGTACGGGGCCGGTGGGGTCGAGCAGGGTCCGGGTGCCGTCCCGGTCCGGGACCGGGTACGTGGCCACCAGCCGGGGTGTGATCGTCATGCCGTCATCTTCTCCCGGCGGGCCGACAGCGCTTGGCGGGATCTTGGCGACCTCAGGCGTTCACGCCACTCGTGGGGGCGGGCCCGGGGGCCGAAGAATGGAGTCACCGCCGAACGGGGAAACCCGGAACGGCGCACCGAACCCGCCCGACCAGCAGGAACAGAGGTCCTCCGATGTCCGCCAGCGCCGTCCTGAACGTCCCCGCCGCCTCCCCGGCCGAGGCCGCCGCCCACTACGCCGCCCGCCTCGCCTTCGAGGCGGACGTCTCCGACGTCCGCGCCGACCTGATCTCCGGCGCCCCCGGTGTGGTGGTGGTCGACACCCGCAGCGAGGTCGCCTGGAACCAGGGCCACATCCCCGGCGCCATCCACCTCCCCACCGCGCGGATCGCCGAGCTCGCACCGCGGTTGATCGACCCGGCCACCCAGACCGTGGTCACCTACTGCTGGGGCCCCGGCTGCAACGGCGCCACCCGCGCGGCCCTGGCCTTCGCCCGCCTCGGCTACCCGGTCAAGGAGATGCTCGGCGGCTTCGAGTACTGGGTCCGCGAGGGCTTCGCCTACGACACCGCCACCGGCACCGAGAGCCGCCCCATCGACGACCTGACCGCCCCGCGCTCGGGCATCTCCTGCGCGTGCTGACCACCACCGCACGGCCGGGCGGCACGATCCGCCCGGCCACCGCCGCCGACCTCCCGGCGCTCGCCCGCCTGTGCGCCGACCACGCCGCCTACGAGCGCGCCGGAGCCGAAGCCGTACCCGCCGACCTCGCCGCCCGCCTGGAGCCCGCGCTGTTCTCCGCGCATCCCAAGGCCTGGTGCCTCGTGGTCGACCACGACGGCGAACTGACCGGCTACGCCTGCTACTCCCGCGAGTTCTCCACCTGGCAGGCCACCGACTACGTCCACCTGGACTGCCTCTTCGTCACCGAAGCCCACCGGGGCGGCGGCTGGGGACGCGCCCTGCTCGACGCCGTGACGGACGCGGCGGCCGCCCTGGGCGCCGCCGAGGTGCAGTGGCAGACGCCCGACTGGAACACCGACGCCATCCGCTTCTACCACCGCACGGGCGCCCAGGCCCGCCCCAGGGTCAGGTTCTCCCTCGCCACCCGCCCGAGGGATCAGCGCCCCGGTCCGCACCGGACGTAGAACCGTGGACCTCCGTCCACGAAGCAGAGGAATCACGGCAATTCGACAGTCGACGACCCAGTTGTCCTTTCCGGAATGTCCCGATGGCCGATCGTCCGATCCCGGCGGGCGGGCCTGGCAGTGGCTCAACTCCCCTGTACGGCGGCCGATGGCGGAGGCTCCGGCGGGCTTTCGGAGGGGGGTCGGTCTTCCCGGTGTCAGTGGCGATCACTAAGGTCTTGAGGCTGTGACCAAGCGTGAATCCGGTGACGAACTCTGGGAAGAGTTCGTCAAGGAATTTGAGAAGAACACCTCGGCCCCGAAGCCGGGCCCCGACGGACCGGACCGGCAACCCGCCGAGCAGAGTTCGCGGCGTCGGCTACTGCTTCCGGCGGCCGCCGCCCTGCTGGTGGCCGCGGGCGCCGCAGCGTACCTGCTGCGGCCCGGGGGCCAGGAACCGGCAGCCGCGCCCGCGTCGGCGGTGACGGCCGTGCCGGCGGCCACAGGTGCGACGGCGCCTCCCCCGTCCGCCCCCGCCTCGAACGACATGACGGCGCAGGCCGGCGCCCCGACCGAGGCGGTCCCGCTGTCCGTGTTCCCGGCACGTGTGCAGGGCTACACACGGCTGTCCGCCGAGGCGCGGGCGAGCTGCACCGGCACGGACACCGTGGCCGCGACCCTCGCCGGATTGATCACCCAGAGCCAGGGCTGCCTCGGCGTCGAGCTGGCGCTGTACAAGGACGCCGACGGCAACCAGTACAACCTGGGGCTGCTCACCCTGAAGGACCAGGGCGACCTCGCGCACGTGATGACCGTCCTGGGCAGCCACCCCGAATCCCGCCAGGTCGCCATCCACCTCCCGCCCAAGGACTCCGGCCTGCGCACCCTGCCCCTCGACAGCGCCTTCGTTCAGCGCTTCTCGGCCTACGGCCACAGCATGCTCGTCGGCTCGGCCCAGTGGTCCGACGGCCGGAGCTCGGACCTCGACCAGCTCTCGAAGCTGCTCGCCCCGCTGACCGACGCCGTCATCGCCGACGTCCCCGCCTGACGCGGGGGCGCCCGCCGCGAACTCGGTCGGGTCGCCGGTCGACCGGGGCCGGTCCACCCGGGCAATACGCCGTGGATCACACAGGCCGCGGCCGCGACGCACCCGGCCGTGGCTGCGCGCGGTGTCCTGGATCAGGTACGGAGCCACCGGAGCAGTTCACCGCACCGCTCAGGAGGACAGCCGTACCGGCCGGGGGACACCAGGACGGCCCACCGGCGGCAGCGCCCGGGTCAGTGGGTGGCCTCGACGGCGATGCCGACGAGTTGGAGGATGGCGTGGCCCCAGGACGTGGCGGCGATCAGGACGCCGAACACGACCGCGGTGAAGACGGTGAACGCCTCATCGGTGCGGCGCCGGGCCTCGGTGCGTCGGCGGAGCCGGACGACGATGAAGATCGCGAGGAACGCGGTCGCGCTGATCGTGTACTGCACTGCCCATCCCTGACTCCGAGTGAGGCTCCGGTCACCCGGAGCCTGCCGCCGTTCGGGCGAGCATGCCAGAGCACCCGTCGGCCCGGGGCGGCTTTGCGGAAATCAGGCGGACGCGAACGGTCGCCGGGGCGTCGGCCGCCGGCGGCGGCGACGGGCTCCTCAGACCGGACCTGGCCGCCGGAGCGCTGATGGCGGGATGCTCTTATGGATGTCAAGCAGCGGTGGTGAGCTGCTCGGCGGTGATGGATGTAGTGCTGGGTGCGGTCAGGACCTGGTAGATCTCGCGG
>NZ_JBEOSP010000097.1:0-8874 GCF_040303105.1 Kitasatospora sp. NPDC096128
CCAGCCGCAATCCGATAAAAAGCGCACGCCGAATAAGCACCGAGCCGAGCCGCGAAAAAGCGAAACGACCGGTACGGACCGGAAGTGGTGTTTCAAGGGATTGGCTACCGCGGGACCGTCCGCGCAGACGCGTGTCCGGTGCTCCATGACAGGCAGCTCGAAGAACACTAGACCTCTGGAGTGGCCGAGTCAAGCACGGCAAGCGAATTCTCGGTGCCTCCGTCCGGGCCCTGGTCGACGCCCGCGTCGACGCCTGCGTCGGCTCCCTCGTCGGCTCCCTCGTCGGCCGGCAGCTGGAAGGCCAGGACGGCGACGTCGTCGTCGTGCTCCGAGGTCACGCCCATCGCCCGGAGCAGCCGGGCGCAGATCACCTCGGGCGCGCCGATCGCCCCGGTGAGGGTGCGGGCCAACAGGTCGAGTCCCTGGTCGATGTCCTCGTCGCGGCGCTCGACCAGTCCGTCCGTATAGAGGACGCCGGTGGTGCCGGGGAGCAGGCGCAGGGTGTGGGAGACGTGCAGGCCGTCGCCGGTGCCGAGCGGGGGGCCGTTCTGTTCCTCGCTGCGCAGGATGGTGCCGTCGGGGCAGCGCAGCAGCATCGGGAGGTGGCCGGCCGAGGCGTAGGAGAGGGTGCGGCGCTGCGGGTCCCAGACGGCGTAGGTGCAGGTGGCGATCTGGTTGGCGTCGATCTCCATGGCGAGGCCGTCGAGCAGGCGCATCACCTCGTGCGGGGGCAGGTCGAGGCGGGCGTAGGCGCGTACGGCGGTGCGCAGCTGGCCCATCACGGCGGCGGCCCGCAGGCCGCGCCCCATGACGTCGCCGATGACGAGTGCGGTGCGGCCGCCGTCGATGGCGATGACGTCGTACCAGTCGCCGCCGACTGCGGCCTCGGCTCCGCCCGGCTGGTAGGTGGCGGCGACCCGCAGGTCGGCGGGCTGGTCGAGCTTCTGCGGGAGGAGGCTGCGCTGGAGGGTGACGGCGGCCTCGCGCTGGCGGCGTTCGGCTTCGCGCAGGCGGGCGGCGGCGAGCACCTGGTCGGTGACTTCGGCGGCGAAGATCAGGACGCCCGTGGGCGGGCCCTCGGCGGGGGTGTCACCGGTGTCGCCCGGGCCGAGCGGGACGCAGGAGACGTTGTAGTAGCGGTTGCCGGTGAGGCCGAGGATGCAGCGGGCCTTGACGCTGCGGGGGCGGCCGCCGCGGATGACCTGGTCCATCAGGGGCAGGACGCCCATGGTGCCGAGTTCGGGGAGGGCCTCGCCCGCCGGCAGGCCGGTGGGGCGTTCGCCGAAGAGTTCGCGGTAGGCGCGGTTGGCGTAGCCGAGCTGGTGGAGCGGGCCGTAGGTGACCGCGACCGGGGCGGGGATGCGGTTGAGCACCTCGCGCAGGTTCTGGGGTCTGTGGGGGTCGAGGAGCTCGGCGGTGGCGGAGGGGCTGGTGGGGTCCCTGGGGCTGGGCACGACGACGCCGTCGGTGGAGGGCATGCCCTCGTCGGTGCCGGCCCCGTTGGGTGGGGCGGCACGCCAGGGGACTCCGGTGAGCCGGGCGCTCCAGCGCATGAGGTTCAAACGACGGCCGCTTCCTCGTTTTCCAGGCATATCATCACTTTTTGTGTGCACAGCAACACATGGGGTAATGACCAGTTCGGGCTGATCCTGTCAGGCGGAGGCCCGGTTCCGGAAGTCGCGCGCCCGGCGTGGCCGTCGGATCGGCCGTGGAGCCCGGACGGGCGGGTCGTTCATCGGGGAGCTTCCGGCCCGGATCCGGACGGCCGCCCGGGCCCGGAATCGAAACCGTCCTCGAAGGCCGAACGCGGGTGTTCCATCGCCCCCAGCGAGACCGCCTCGCGGGAGAACACCCCGCCGAGCACCCAGTCCATCAGCACCCGCACCCGCCGCTCCGCGCTCGGCAGCCGCCGCAGGTGCCGGGCCCGGTGCAGCCACCACGCCCGCCGTCCGGTGAGCCGGCCGCCGCGCCGGGTGTGGGCGACGGCCCGGTGCGGGCCCAGCGAGGTGGAGCAGACGGCCGGACCGGGCCGGTAGCCGACGAGCCCCGGCGCGTGCGGCCCGCCGGCCAGCGCCACCGCGATGTTGCGGGCGAGCAGCTCGGCCTGGGCGAAGGCGTGCTGGGCGTTGGGCGCGCACGGGGCGCCGTCCGCGTTCGGATCCGGCACCGCGGCGCAGTCGCCGGCCGCCCACACCCCGGGCAGGGCCCGTCCGTCCGGGCCGACGGCCTGCAGGGTGGCCAGGCAGCGGACCCGGCCCTCGGTGTCCAGCGGCAGGTCGGTGTCGCGCAGCAGCGGCGAGGGTCGGACGCCCGCCGTCCAGACCAGGGTGCGGGCGCTGAAGCGGCTGCCGTCGGAGAGCGCGGCGACCCCGCCGGCGGCGGACTCCAGGGTGGTGCGCAGCCGGATGTCGACGCCGCGTTCGCGCAGTTGGCCGAGGGTGTGCTCGGCGAGGTCCGGCGACTCCTCGGCGAGGATCCGGTCGCCGGCCTCGACCAGCACCCAGCGCAGGTCCTCGGCACGGACGTTGTGGTAGTTCCGCACGGCGGTGCGGGCCATGTCCTCCAGTTCGGCGAGCGCGCCGACGCCCGCGTAGCCGGCGCCCACGAAGACGAAGGTGAGTGCGGACTGCCGCAGCGCCGGGTCGCGGGTGGCCGAGGCGAGGTCGAGCTGCTCCAGCACGTGGTTGCGCAGGTGCACCGCCTCGCCGACGGTGGAGAAGCCGAGCCCGTGCTCGGCCAGGCCCGGCACCGGGGCGGTGCGGGCGACCGATCCGGGGACCACCACCAGGACGTCGTAAGGGAGTTCGAGCGGTGCCGGGGGCTCGCCGGGGCCCGCGGCGTCGGCCAGGGCGCGCCGGGCGGCGTGTTCGATCCGGGTGACCCGGGCGGTGATCACCCGGCAGTCCGGCAGGACCCGGCGCAGCGGGACGACCACGTGCCGCGGGTCGATCGAGCCGGCCGCGACCTCGGCCAGCAGCGGGTGGTAGGTGGAGTGGGCCCGGGGCTCGACGACGGTGATCTCCACCTCGCCGCGCCGCAACCGCTCGCGCAGGCCCCGCTGGAGGTGGAGCGCGGTGGCCGTCCCGGCGCAGCCGCCGCCGACGATCAGGATCCTGATGGTGCACCTCCTGCCGGTGTGACGTCTCGTCCCGGCCCCGCGGCCGGGGGTGTCCCCCCACTCACGCCCCCTATGAAGGACCGGCGGAGGTGGTCTTGTCCACAGTCCGTACGGGGCTGGTTGCGACTGGAGTGACGGACGTGGCCAGTTGTGCTTGCCTGGCGACTTTCTGACGCACTTTCGGCCGCGAAGAGCCGTGAACTATGGTCGGATTGTGTGCCGGAGCGGCCACCGCCATGACAATCGGCGGCGACGCACCGTGGAGCGGCCACTACGGCCAGTTCCAGCGTTGGCGCGAGAACCCGACTGGGGAAGAGTCATCCGGGGAAGGGTAGTTCCCGGACGAGGCCCCGGACGGTGCCGACGCGCCGAGCCGGACGCCGAGGCGGCCCGGCGGCACGACCGTGGTCACCGGAACGCGACGGGCGGCACGAGCTATGGGTCATCTGGTCATTTCTGACGGGCTGGGCTGCACCGGGGGGTGCAGGGGCGGGCGACGACAGGGTCCGGTTTCGGACGCCTGCGGGGGAGAGTTGGGATGATGGAACAGAAGCAGGTATTGGGGCGGGCGGGCGTACCGCACGCCGGACAGGGCATGGTCCCGGAGCAGCGCGGACCGGTGGACCTGCCGCAGGGCGGGATGGCGTACGCGGCCGTCCCGTACCGGGCGGATCCGCCGCAGACCACGGCGCCGGTCCCGGGGGCCCGGCTCCGGGTCGACGCCCGGCGGAACCTGGAGAGCGTGCTGCGCGCGGCCCGGGAGGTGTTCGGCGAATTCGGCTACGGCGCTCCCATGGAGGAGGTCGCCCGCCGGGCCGGGGTCGGGGTCGGCACGGTCTACCGGCGCTTCCCGAGCAAGGAGGTGCTGGTCCAGCGGATCGCGGCCGAGGAGGTGGCCTGGCTGACCGCGCAGGCGCGGGAGTCGCTGTACGGCGGCGACGGCGCCTGGGAGGCGCTCGCCGGGTACCTGGCCCGGGCGGTCGGCACCGGGGCCGGGCGGCTGCTGCCGCCGGAGGCGTTCCGGTACGCGGAGGAGCTGGGCCGGGTGCCCGATCAGCGGGTGTCGCAGGCACCGGCGGCCGTCCGCTTCGACCTGCGCGACGAGGAGGCGCGGGCCGGGGCACCGGTCGAGCCCTCGGCGGCGGACGCCGATCCGCGGCTGCTGCTGCAGCTGTTGGCCGCCCTGGTGGCGCGGGCCGGCGCGGCGGGCGAGCTGCGGCCGGGCGTCACGGTGTCGGACGTGGTGCTGGTGCTGACCGCGTCGGTGCCGGTGCACGCGGCACGGCCCTCGGTCACGGCGCCGTCGGCGGCCGGCTTCACGGCGACCGGTCCGCAGACGGACGGTCAACCGGCCCCGGGGCCCTCGGACCGGCTGCTGCAGCTCCTCCTGGACGGTCTGCGGGCACGCTGACCCGGGCCCGGCCCGCCCCGGAGGACGGCGGCGGTTCCGGACGCGTCGATACAGGCACGGTCGACGCGCCCGACGGGCAAGGGAGTTGGGCGGGACACCGGCGCGCGGCAGGGCACGCGCGCCGGGTGCGGGCGCCGTGCGACCCCGCGCCGCACGCTGGGCGAACACGGCGCGACGACCCCTCGGAAGAGTGGGTACCGGCCGGTCCGGCTACCGCCCGTCCCTGCGCTATGCCATCCTTTGCCCGTGGTTGGAGCCAATGTCCCGATGCGCGCCCTTCGCGCGCCGTCGGCGCCGTACGTCGGGGAACCGTGCGCCTACGCACTCCCGCGCGCCCTGCCACACTACGGGGGCTGTCGTGGAATCTGGGGTCCGTTGTGAGCGCCGAGGAACAGAACGACTACGGGTACGGCCTCGACTTCGGGGGCTTCTCCGGTAGTGCGGCCGACGGGTCCGCCGCGGGCCCCGGCGGCACCGGCCCCGCCCAAGTACCGGGCTCCACAGCCGGTTCGGGCACCGGGCACGTCCCCGACCAGGCCGGGATGCCCGGCCGCGAGACGCTGTCCGCCTCCTCCGCCGCACTGCCGCAGGGCCGGGTGCCCGGCCAGGCCCCGGCGGGCCGCGGTGGCGTCGCCCCCGAGGCGTTCGTCGGCGACGGCCGCCCCGCCCGGCCCACCGTCCCCGCCCCCGCCGA
Source organism: Kitasatospora sp. NPDC096128 (assembly GCF_040303105.1). Classification (NCBI taxonomy): domain Bacteria; kingdom Bacillati; phylum Actinomycetota; class Actinomycetes; order Kitasatosporales; family Streptomycetaceae; genus Kitasatospora; species Kitasatospora sp. NPDC096128. The sequence continues at coordinate 5,224 of NZ_JBEOSP010000097.1, forward strand.
CCCGGTCGACGGCGAGCGCCCGCCCTCCGACGCCGAGTTGACCGCCCGGGTCCGGGCCGGCGACGACACCGCGTACGAGGAGATCTACCTCCGGCACGTCGACTCGGTACGCCGCTACGCCCGTACCTGCTGCCGGGACAGCTTCACCGCCGAGGACCTCGCCGGCGAGGTCTTCGCCCGCACCCTCCAGGCGCTCAAGGCGGGCAAGGGGCCGGAGTTCGCCGTCCGCGCCTACCTGCTGACCGCCGTGCGCAACGTCGCCGCCGCCTGGACCCGCAGCGAACGGCGCGAACAACTCGTCGACGACTTCGGCCTGTTCGCCCAGACCTCGGCCGCCGTGGTCGACTACGACCTGGCCGACCCCGGCGCCGACGCCTGGGCCATGGCGATGGCCGACCAGCGCATGGTCATGCGGGCCTACGCCGAACTGCCCGAGGACGACCGGGTGGTGCTCTGGCACACCGAAGTCGAACAGGAATCGCCCAAGACCGTCGCCGTGATGCTCGGCAAGACCGCCAATGCCACCGCCGTCCAGGCCCATCGCGCCCGCGACCGGCTGGCCGCCGGCTTCCTCCAGGCGCACGTCTCCGGCAGCCAGGCCGGCAGCTGCGAGGCCTACGCCAACCGGCTCGGCGCATACGCCCGCGGTTCGCTGCGCAAGCGGGCCTCGGCCGAGGTCGGGCGGCACCTCAAGGAGTGCGACCGCTGCACGGCCGCCTGCCTGGAGCTCACCGAGATCAACACCGGCCTGCGCGCGCTGCTGCCCGGCGGCGTGCTGGTCTGGGTGGGGGTCGGCGGGTTCAGCGCCGCCGCCGCCGCGGCCGTGGGCGGTGCCGCCGTCGGCGGCGCGGCCGCGGCGGGGACGGCGGCGGCCACGGCGGGGTCGGCGGGTTCAGCGGCGGGGGCCGCGGGCACCGCTGGTGCCGCGGGTGCCTCCGGCGGTGGCGGGGGCGGCGCGGGGGCCATGGCCGGCGAGGGCCTCGGCACCGCCGCCAAGGCCGGGATCGCCGCCGCCGCGGCGGTCGCGGCGGCCGCCGTGGCCGCGTACGCGCTGGCCGGCTCACCCGAGCCGAAGCCCCCGGTCGCCGCTCCCCCGGCCACCACCGCGCCGGTGGCCGCCGCCCCGGTGGCCCCCGTCCCGGCGCCGCCCGCACCGGCGCCCAGCAGTGCCGCCCCGGCGCCGGCGCCGCCCGCCCCGGCACCGCCCGCGGCCAGCCCGAGTGCCGCCCCCAGCCCCGCCCCGAAGCCCAGCGCCAAGCCGAGCCGGGCCCCGGTGGCCACCCGGGCACCGCGGACCGAGCCACCCGCGGCCGCCACCGAGCCGCCCGTCGTCCCCACCCCGACTGTCCCGCCGCTACCGACTCCCGAGGTGCCCGTCGTCCCGACGCCGACCCTCCCGCCGGTACCGGAGCCGACCGTCACCCCGCCCAAGCCGCCCGCGCCCAGCGACTTCTGGGGCGACTCGCTGCCCGTGGTCAAGCCCGGGCACAACCGGGTCCCACCCGAGGGGCCGAGCATCCGGCAGAGGGGCAGCGACCGGTTCCGGCAGCGCGACGGCGGCTGGATCGGCGGCGAGTACCACCGGCACGCCATCACCGTGCACGCGCCGGCCACCACGCTGATCGACCTCAACCGCAGCTGCACGTCCTTCGACGCGGTCGCCGGAGTGGACGACGCCACGCTCAGCCCCGGCGGGGTGGTCTTCACCGTCCAGGCGGGCGACGGCAGCACCCTGTGGCGCTCCCGGGCCCTCGCGGCCGGGGACGACGCGCTGCCGGTGCATGTGCCGCTGGCCGGGCAGACGTCGATCCGGCTGGTGGTCACTCCGGCCAACGGGATCTGGTCGGCGCTGAACGTCGCGGACTGGGCGCAGGCCCGGTTCCGGTGCACCTGACCGCCCGGTCAGGGATGCGCGGGTGCGCGGGTGCGCGGGTGCGCGGGTGCACGGGTGCACGGGTGCACGGGTGCACGGGTGCACGGGTGCACGGGTGCACGGGTGCACGGGTGCACGGGTGCACGGGGATGTGCAGAAGGGCCCGGGGCCCGTTCCGGCTGATGCCTGGAACGGGCCCCGGGCCCTTCTGCGTCGGGAGGTCGTCAGATGGCGCAGGAACCGTCCGCGCAGGCCTCGCCGGCCGGGGCGACCGGCACCGGCGCCGGACGGCGCTCACCGGTCTCGGCGGCGACCTGCTCCAGCACCTTGCGGAAGGTCTCGGCCTCCTGCCCGCCCTGGACCGCCCACTTGCCCTCGAACACGAAGGTCGGCACGGCGGTGATGCCCAGCTCGCGGGCCTCGGCCAGCTGGGCCCGGACCTCGGCCGTGCCCTCGTCGCCCGCCAGGTAGGCCGTCACCCGCTCGCGGTCCAGGCCCGCCGCCACCGCCACGTCGGCCAGCGCGGCGCGGTCGCCGACGTCCACGCCGTCGGTGAAGTGCGCCTTCAGCAGCGCCTCCTTGAGCCGGCCCTGCGCCTCGGCACCGTACTCGGCCTCGGCGAGGTGCAGCAGGCGGTGGCCCAGGAAGGTGTTGGCGTGCAGGGCGGCGTCGAAGTCGTACGTGATGCCCTCGGCCAGGCCCAGCTCGGCCACCCGCGCGTCCATCGCGACGGACTGCGGGCCGTAGCGCTCGGCCAGCCAGGCGCGGTGCGGGCTCGCCGTCGCCGGTGCGTCCGGGACCAGCTGGTACGGGCGGTAGACGACCTCGACCGCCTCCTTGCCGGGGAAGTCCGCCAGGGCCTCCTCGAAGCGGCGCTTACCGATGTAGCACCAGGGGCAGGCGATGTCGGACCAGATCTCGACCTTCATGTTCGGGGGGCTCCAGGGGTGTCTCGTGGCGGGTGTACGAGATAGGTGAACGATGAACCATCTCGGCACATTCCCGACAACCTCGCCGGAACCGCTGGTCAGCCTTCCGCAGGAGCCGGGACCACCAGGACCGGGCAGGCCGCGTGGTGCACCGCCGCCGAACTCACCGAGCCCAGCAGCAACCGGGCGAACCCCCCGTTGCCCCTGGTCCCGACCACCAGCGTGTGCTGCCGGGTCGACGCCTCCAGCAGCACCTCGATCACATTGCCCAGCACCACGTGCAGCGACAGCTCGCCCCCGTACGGCCGGACCCGCTGCCGCAGCACCGTCGCCACCGCCCGGCGCAGCCCGTCCGCCATGCTCTCGACCAGCGTCTCCACGCTCTCCTGCACCAGCTCCGCCATCCCCGGCGGGTACCCGGCCGGCGCCGGGTTCACCACGGCCAGCACGTACAGCGGCAGCCCGAACAGCTCCGCCTCCGTCATCGCCCGGTCCAGCGCCCACAGCGAAGCGTCCGACCCGTCACAGGCCGCCAACACCCCGGGCGGCCGCCCCGTCGGCGGCCGCCCCAGCACCGACAGCACCACGGGAACCTCCCGCCCCGGGCCCACACCAGCCACCGCACCCACTCCTCACCGCGGACTCACAAACGCCGCCATCATCCCGCCCGGGTGGGAGGGCTGGGGGCGGCGCGCCGGGGGTTCCGCTGCGCGGGGCTGGGGTGTGGGGGTGGGCTCTCGGGAGGGTGGGTGACGCCGGGGGCGGTTCCGGGGGTGGGCGCTCCGGGGGCTGGATGATTTTCCGACCGCCGACTCTGTGGGGGAGTTGTCGGGCGCCGTTGGCGGTCTG
>NZ_JBEOSP010000098.1:0-8671 GCF_040303105.1 Kitasatospora sp. NPDC096128
TTGCGGACCCAGTGCAGAGTGGTGGCGTGCGGGCCGGCCGCGGCGATGGTGCCGTAGCCGACGTCGTTGCCCTCGACCCGGGCGCGGCGTCCACCGGCCCCGGCCGCTTCCGTCCGCTCAGACCAGGAGCTTGTTCTTGGCCTTCTGGTACTCCTCGTCGGAGATGGCGCCCCGCTCCTTCAGGTCCGCCAGTTTCGCCAGGTCCTCGACGTGGCTGCGGCCGCCGCCGCCCTCGCCGGGCGTTCCGGCCGCCGCGTCCCGGATGTAGGCCCGGACCGCCGCGTCGGTCTGCTGGGCCTGTTCGATGTCCCGCTTCCCCATGCTCTGGCCGCGGGCGATCAGATAGACCAGGACGCCGATCAGCGGCAGGACGATCACCAGGATCAGCCAGCCGGCCTTGCCCCAGCCGCTGAGGTCGTGGCTGCGGAAGATGTCCGTGATGATCTTGAACAGTAGGAAGAACCAGAGGATCCAGAGGAACAGCTCCAGCATCGTCCAGAAGATGTTGAGCACCGGGTAGTCCACGGCCAGCGAAGTGGCCAACGCGTAGGTGTCCATGGATGAGTCATATCACCGCAAAACGGACATCGCGCTCCGCTGTTCGGCCGTTCCGGTGCTCTTCCGGCCCGACGGGAATATCCCGGACCGGGAGTGACCTCGGCCCGGGAGCGTCCTCAGCCCCGCCCGGCCCGCCGCCGCAGCTCCACCGCCAGGCCGATCAGCTCGCCCCACCAGGTGTCGTGCCCGGTGAGCAGCAGCCGCTGCGCCTCGGCGACCGGGACGGCCCGGACCTCGACCACCTGCTCGCCGTCCGCCGGGTTGGTCGGCGTGGAGTCCAGCTCGACCTCGCCCCAGGCCCAGAGCCAGGCCTTGTCCGGGTGCGGCTGCCACGGCCGGTACGGCACCGGGTCCTCGGTGTGGCAGCGGTGCGCGCCCAGCCAGGCCGGCTCGCCGAGCAGCCGGGCACCGGCCTCCTCGCGCAGCTCGCGGGCCAGGCAGTCGGCGACGGACTCGTCCTTCTCCCGGGTGCCGCCGGGCAGGAACCAGTGGTTCCGGTCGTCCCGGCAGAGCACCACGCCGCCGTCCGCGAACCCGACCAGGTGGATGTTGGTGACCAGCTCGTCCGGCGGCAGCACGGTGGAGAACTGCGCGTCGTAGCGGCCCCAGGCCCAGTACTGCGGCGCGTGCAACGCCGGGAACAGGGCGGTCAGTTCGGCGGCTCTGGCGGAGCTGTCGGTGTCGGTGCGGTCCGTGGTGTCGGTCATTCGGTGATCGTAGTGCCGGCCGGGAAACGGCGGGGGGCGCCCTGGTGGACGAGGGCGATGTCGGAGGTGGAGATGGCGCGCGGTCGGCGGCGGACCGGCTCGACCGGGGTGTCGACCCAACTGCCGAGGGAGATCTCGGCGGTGATGCCCGGTCCGAATCCGGCGATCAGGCCGGTGGTGCCCTCGGTGACCCCGCCGTCGGCGAACAGCCGGGCGAGGGCGTCGAAGACGACGGCGCTGGCGATGTTGCCGCGCTCGGTGAGGGTGGCCCGGCTGTAACGGAAGGTCACGGGCTCCAGGTTGAGGAAGTGGCAGAGGTCGTCCAGGATGCGCGGGCCGCCGGCGTGCACGATGTAGAAGCCGAGCCCGGAGACGTCCCAGCCGTGCTGCCCGGCCAGGGTGCGCAGCGCGGGGGCGAGCATCTCCATGGTGCCGGGCACTCGCCGGTCCAGCTGGAAGTGGAAGCCGGTGTCCTTGACCCCGTAGGAGATCCAGCCCTCGGTGTCCGGGACGAGGTGGGAGCCGTTGCGTTCGATGTGCACCCCGCGGCCGCCCTGGCCGCGCATCACCACGGCGGCGATGGCGTCCCCGAACAGGCCGTTGGACAGCAGCGAGCCGACGCCGAGGTCGCCGGGCTGGTAGCAGAGCGAGCAGAACTCGCAGGCGACGATCAGCACGTTGGCGCCCGGGTAGGCGCGGCAGAAGTCGTGGGCGCGGTTGACGGCGGCGCCGCCGGCCGCGCAGCCGAGCTGGGCGATCGGCACCTGGCGGGTGTCGGAGCGGAAGCCCATGCTGTTGATCAGCCAGGCGGTCATCGACGGCATCATGAAGCCGGTGCAGGACACGTAGATGATCAGGTCGATGTCCTGGGCGCCCAACTCGGCGTGTCCGAGGGCGCGTTCGACCACCTCGGGGACGCGGAGCTTGGCCTCCCGCTCGTACACCTGGTTGCGCAGGGTGAAGCCGGGGTGGGTGAGGGTCCGCTCGATCGGCTGGACGAGGTGCCTGGTCCGTACGCCGGTGTTCTCGATCAGCCTTAGGGCCAGGCCGAGTTGGGGGTGGCCGGCGTGCAGGGTGCGGGCCAGGTCGAGGGTCTCCTCCAGGGTGATGACGTGCTCGGGCACGGCGATGGCGGGGCGGCAGAGTGTGGCCATGGTGGTGTGGGTCTCCCCGGTGCGGGAACGGTGTGTCGAGGGGGAGTTGCTACCAGGCGACCGGCAGGGTCTGCGGGAAGCGCCAGATCGAGCCGGAGTTCCAGTCGAGTTCGGCCGGGTCGACGGCCAGCCGCAGCCGGGGGAAGCGGCGCAGCAGGGTGCCGATGGCGACCTGCAGCTCCATCAGGGCGAGGTGCGAGCCGAGGCAGCGGTGCTGGCCGTGGCCGAAGGCCATGTTGACGGGCCCGTCGGTGCGGTCGAGGCGCAGTTCGTCGGGGTGCTCGTAGGCCGCTGGGTCCCGGTTGGCGGTGAGGTAGGAGACGTGCACGGGCTCGCCGGCCCGGATCAGCACGCCGCCGAGCTCGACGTCCTCGGTGGCGATCCGGGCGATGCCGGGGCCCTGGCGGAACGGGATGAAGCGCAGCAGCTCCTCCAGGGCGCGGGGCAGTGCCTCGGGCTCGGTGCGCAGTACGGCGAGCTGTTCGGGGTGGCTGAGCAGGGTGTAGCTGATGTTGCTCAGCTGGTAGGTGCTGGTGTCGTGGCCGGTGACCAGCAGGACCATCGCCATGACGGCGAGTTCGTCCGGGTCGAGCAGGTCCTCGCCGTCGCGGGCGGTGGCGAGCGCGCTGACCAAGTCCTCGCCCGGGTGGGCCCGGCGTTCGGCGGTGAGCGCGGTGAAGTAGGCGCGCAGGCCGGCCTTGGCCTCCTCCTGGCCCTCGCGGCTGCCGGGGCCCATCCGCATCATCGCGACCGCCCAGGCGCGCAGCCGGTCGCGGTCCGGCGTGGGGATCTCCAGCAGTTCGCAGATGGTGTGGAGGGGGAGCCGGGCGGAGAGGAAGTGCGCCAGGTCGGCGGGGGCGCCGTGCTCCTCCATCTCGTCGAGGAAGCCGTCGACGATGGCCTGGGTCCGGGGGCGCATCCGCTCGACCTGGCGGTTGGTGAAGCCCTGGGCGACCAGGCGGCGCAGCCGGTTGTGCTCGGGCGGGTCCATCAGGTTGATCGACTCGGCCTGGGCGATGGTGGCGGGCGTCATCCGCGGCAGGTCGCGCCCGATGCCCGCGGCGCGGCTGAACCGGCGGTCGGTGGTGACCAGCTTGACGTCCTCGTAGCGGGTGGCCAGCCAGGCCTCTCCCGCGCCGTACGGCAGCCGGATCCTGGCGATCGGGGCCTCGGTGAGCAGCCGCTTGAGGAGGGGATCGAACTCCAGGCCGTCGGTGTGGTGGAAGGGGCAGTCCCACACGGGGGTGGTGGTGGTCACGGGCCTGTCCAATGGTCTTCGTCCTGCGGGTGATGCCGCCCGGACGGTTCTCGCTCGGCTCGGGCGCGGATATGCAGATGTTCCCCCATGGTCTGGCAAAAATGTGAATCCTTCGAGCCGTTCCCCCTAATGAGTGAGATAGCTGATTGTCATGCGAATTATCCTGCGATGGAACGGAATTGACGGTCAGTCGTTCGCGCCCGGTGCGACCAGTCCGGTCTCGTAGGCGAGCACCACGGCCTGGGCGCGGTCGCGCAGGTTCAGCTTGGCGAAGATCCGGGCCACATGGGTCTTCACCGTCGACTCGCTGAGGGTCAGTTCGACCGCCAACTCGCCGTTGGACAGCCCGCGTCCGAGCAGGCCGAGCACCTCCACCTCGCGCGGGGTGAGCGGCGCGAGGTCGCGGTGCAGCCGCGGCTCCGCGGAGCCGCGCGCGGCCGGGTGCGGGGCGCCGGCCGCGAAGCGCTCCACCAGCCGGCGGGTGATCGACGGGGCGAGCAGGGCGTCGCCGGTGTCCACCAGCCGTACGGCGGCGGCGAGATGGGCGGAGGTGACGTCTTTGAGCAGGAAGCCGCTGGCTCCCGCGGACAGTGCCGCGTAGACGTAGTGGTCCAGGTCGAAGGTGGTCAGCATGATGACCCGGCAGCCGGGCACCGAGGCCAGGATCCGGCGGGCCGCCTCCAGGCCGTCCATGGTGGGCATCCGGATGTCCAGCAGGGCCACGTCGGGCCGGTGCAGGGTGGCGGCGGCCACCGCCTCGGCGCCGTCGCCGGCCTCGGCGACCACGTCGATGCCGCGCGCGGTGAGGATCAACCGGAAGCCGGTGCGGACCAGCTCCTGGTCGTCGGCGATCACCACCCGGGGGCGGCGCTGCTCGTCGGGTTCCACGGTCCCCTCCAGGGAGTTCACGGCCGGTCCAGCGGGATGCGGGCGCGGACCCGGTAGCCGCCGCCGATCCGGCGCCGGGCGTCGAGGTCCCCGCCGTACACCGCGACCCGCTCGCGCAGGCCGAGCAGTCCGCGCCCGGCGCCGTCGGCCTGCCGGGGGGTCGGCGCGGGCGCGCCGGAGAGCACGCTCGGGCCGCTGTTCAGCACCTCCACCCGCAGGTAGTGGTCCGCGTAGCGCACCGTCACCTCCGCCGTCACCCCGTCCCCGTGCTTGAGCGCGTTGGTCAGCGCCTCCTGGACGATCCGGTAGGCCGTCACGTCGATCCCGCCGGGCAGCGGCCGCGGCTCGCCGGAGACCCGCACCTCCACCGGCAGCCCGGCGAAGGCGAACCGGTCGATCAGCGGGCTCAGCCGGCTCAGGCTCGGCTGCGGCGCGAAGCCCTCCGGCTCCGGCCCCTCGCTGCCGTCCGCGGCCGGGGCGAGCAGGCCCAGCAGGTGCCGCAGCTCCGTCATCGCGTCCCGCCCGGCCGCCTCGACCGCGCCCATCGCGGCCGCCGCCTCCTCCGGCATGGTGGCCAGCACCTCGCGGGCGGCCCCGGCCTGCACCACCATCAGGCTCACGTTGTGGCTGACGATGTCGTGCAACTCGGCTGCGATCCGCACCCGTTCGGCGTCCACGGCGGCGCTCGCGGCACTCTCCCGCTCGCGCTCCAGCAGCCAGCCGCGCTCGCCGATGGCCGCCCGGTAGCGCCGGCGCGCCCGCACCAGCGCGACGCCCAGCCAACCGGCGACCGCGCAGGCGGTGCCTGCCGTCGCGAACGCCATCCAGTCCGTCCCGGTTCCCCACACAGCGCCAGCTTCCCAGGCGGATGCTTGATCGACATCATCCGGGGGTGCCGCCCCGATACATCCCCGGTACTACGGCGACCTGCGGTTACACCCGGGGTGGGACGCCCGGCCCGGGCCGCCGCGCCTACCGTCTCGGCCATGAGCAACGACCACGACGGGACCACCCGCCACGACGACGCGCCGTTCGTCGTCGAGCTGTCCGGGGTGCACAAGGAGTTCGGCGACGCCAAGGCGCTCGACGGCGTCGACCTGCGGATCCGCGCGGGTGAGGCGGTCGCCGTGATGGGCCCCTCGGGGTGCGGCAAGTCCACCCTGCTGAACATGGTGGCCGGGCTGGACCGGCCCAGCTCCGGCACCGTCCGGGTGCAGGGGCAGGACCTCGGCGGGCTGAACGAGAACGGCCTGGCCCTCTTCCGCCGCCGCCACGTCGGCATGATCTTCCAGTTCTTCAACCTGATCGACGACCTGCCGGCCCTCGACAACGTCGCCCTGGCCGCCCAACTCACCGGCACCAGCGCCAAGCAGGCGCGCCGCCGAGCACTCGAATTGCTGGACGAGCTGGGTGTCGCCCACCGCAAGGACGTCTACCCGGCCACCCTCAGCGGCGGCGAGCGCCAGCGGGTCGCGGTGGCCCGCGCCCTGATGAACCGGCCGGCGCTGCTGCTCGCCGACGAGCCGACCGGCGCGCTGGACAGCCGCTCCGGCGAGCAGGTGATGGACCTGCTGATCGACCTCAACCAGATCGGGCAGACCCTGCTGATCGTCACCCACGACCCCAACCTGGCCACCCGCTGCGCCAGCCGGCTGGTCGAGGTCGCGGACGGCAAGGTGGCGCGCGAGCGGATGCTGGAGAGCCAGTCATGAGTGGTGCGGTGTGGCGGGCCTCCCGGGCCGCGGTGAAGCGCCGCCGGGTGCAGACCCTCGTGATCGGCCTGGTCGTCTTCTGCTCCACCGCGACGGTGCTGCTCGCCCTCGCGGTGATCAGCGCCGCCCGGGCCCCGTTCGACGCCGCCTTCGAGGGCGAGCACGGCGCGCACGTCACCGCGCTGTTCGACCCGGCCAAGGCCTCGGCGGAGCAACTGGCCGCCACCGCCCACCGGCCGGGCGTCGAGGCGGCCGCCGGGCCCTTCGACCAGGTGGTGGTGAACATCGCCACCGACTGGGTCGGCCGCCCGCCGGGCCCGCTGACCCTGGTCGGCCGGCCCGACCCGGCGGCCGCGCCGGTGGACCGGGTGGAGGTGCTGTCCGGCCGCTGGGCCTCCGCACCCGGCGAGGTGGTCATCAACACGGGCGGCGGCGGTGCGGCTCGGTTCCTCGGTACGCAACTCCCCACCAGCACCGGGCTGAAGCTCACCATCGTCGGCTTCGCGAGCGGCATGAGCCAGTCCGCCGGCGGCTGGGTCACCCCCGAGCAGGCGGCCGCCCTGCACCCCACCGGACGGCAGATGCTCTACCGCTTCACCGACGCGGCCACCGAGCAGCAGCTCACCGCCTCGTTCGCCGACGCCACCGAGGGCCTGCCGAAGGACGCCGTCGAGAGCGGGCAGTCCTACCTGGTGCTCAAGCAGGCCTTCTCGGCGGGCGCCGACGCCTACCTGCCGCTGATGACGGTCTTCGGCGTGCTCGGCCTGATCGTCGCCACGTTGATCGTCGGCAACGTGGTGAGCGGCGCGGTGGTCTCCGGCTACCGGCACATCGGCGTACTGAAGTCGATCGGCTTCACCCCGCGCCAGGTGGTGACCGTCTACCTGACGATGGTCTCGGTGCCCGCCGTCGTCGGCACCGCCCTCGGGACGGCGGCCGGCTGGGCGGCCTCGTACCCGATCCTCCAGACCGCCTTCTCCGGGATCGCGACCGGCACCGCCGTGATCGAGCCGGCCGGCTGGCTGCCCGCAGCCACCCTGATCGGAGTCCCGCTGCTGGTCGCCCTCGCCGCGCTCGTCCCGGCCTCGCGGGCCCGCCGGCTCTCCGCCGCCCAGGCCATCTCGGCCGGCAGCGCGCCCCGCACCGGGCGAGGCCTCAAGGTCCAGCGCCGGCTGAGCGGCACCCGACTGCCGCGCGCCGTCAGCCTCGGCCTCGGCCAGCCCTTCGCCCGCCCGGCCCGCACCGCGCTGACCATGGCGGCGATCGCGCTCGGCGTCGTCACCGTCACCGTGACCACCGGGGTGAGCAGCACCCTGGCCAGATCCATGACGGCGCCCGATCGCAGCACCCACATCGACGTGCAGACCAGTGCCTTCTCGGAGAACAAGATCGCGCCCCGGCTGACCCCGGAGCAGACCACGGCGATGCTGCACGCCACCCCCGGCGCCGAGCAGGTGTCCGTCCGCGGACTGGTCCGGATCGGCATCCTCGGCCAGCCCCAACTGGTCTTCGCGAACTTCTACGGCGGCGACGCCATGGTCGACCACCGGCGGCTCAACGTGGTCGAGGGACGCCCGGCGACCGGACCGAACGAGATCGAGGCCGGACCGGCCTTCCTCGACCAGCACGGGCTCAGGCTCGGCGACCGGGTCACCCTGGTCCTGGACGACCGGCAGACCACCGTCACCCTGGTCGGCAAGGAGGTCCAGGGCAACGCCAACGCGATCACCTCCAACGACGCCACCCGGGCCCAGCTCACCTCCGACCCGCACGTGGTCGAGTACGACGTGAAACTCGCCCAGGGCGCCGACGCCGCGGCCTACCGGAAGGCCGTCACGGACGCCGATCCGAGCCTGTCGCCCTCGATCGTCACGGCCGGCTCGGAAGGGTCCGTCGTTGCGATCAAGACCTTCAGCACGACCTTCACCGTCCTGCTGTCGGTGGTCGCCGCGCTCGGCGTCTTCAACACCCTGCTGCTCACCATCCGCGAACGCCGCCGCGACCTCGGCATGCTGAAGGCGATCGGGATGACGCCCCGGCAGGTCGTCGTGATGACGGTCACCTCGGTGGCCTGGCAGGGCGTGGCCAGCGGGATCATCGGCATCCCGGTCGGGATCCTGGTGCACCGGCTGATCGTCGAGCACGTGCGGATCATCGCCTTCACGGACTCGATGATCGACGTCTGGGGTGCCCCGCTGCTCACCGCCCTCGCCCTCGCGGGCGTCGCGATCGCCGTCCTCGGCGCGCTCGTCCCGGCCCGCTCGGCGGCCCGGCTGCCGATCGCCGAGGTGCTGCACAACGAGTGAAGTCCCGGGTGGGACGCGTCGGACGGCCGGACCCGTACCGCACGGAACGCCGGCCCGTACGCATGCCCGAGACCCGCCAACCGCTCGT
>NZ_JBEOSP010000099.1:0-7551 GCF_040303105.1 Kitasatospora sp. NPDC096128
GGCCGCGGTGACGTTGGCCGCTGCGGCCAGCTCTGCCGGCGGGGCGAAACGCCGCTCCTCCTTGAGCAGGTTGGCCAGGCTCTCGTTGCTCAACGACTTTCTCCTCTTGCTTCTACCGCTCCGGACGGTGCCGGGCGGTCTGTGGTGGTTCCGGGAGCGGCCGGGAGGACCGTCCGTGCCGCCGGGTACGAAGTCCCCGTCGCGCTCGTCGGCCCGGTCCGGGCCGCTCCCGGACCGATCCTCAGGCGTGCCGGTATACGTTTGATCAACGCGCTCGCGGCGTCCTCGCCCGGAAGGGCCTCCGCTGTGCGGAGTACGACCGGGTGACGGACGTCGGCCGACGTTTTCGCCCTTTCTGACCCGGTGTGCCCAGCCGCGGAGCCGCCACACGGTGACAGGTCGTCCAATTCCCGGTGCGGTCGGACGCCCGTCGCCGGTACCGTCCGCGGGAGGCCCGTCGAACCCCGCCCCGCCCCGTGGACGTCGAAGAGCTGAACCCGGCCCGGACGGCGGACGGGTCGGCGCCGCGAGGGACCGTCAGTTCCGGGCGACCCGGAGGGCCCAGAGGACCAGCGGCAGCTGGAGCGGCACCCGGGCGACGGCCGCGGCCCGCAGGGGTGCCGGGCGGGTGCGCCAGTCGCGGGCCATCCGCACGTTCGCGGGGAGCACGGCCGTGAACAGGGCGGCGGCGGCCAGGGCGCCGGCGCGCCGGGTGCGGGGGTGGGCGACGGCCGCGCCGACGGCGAGCTCGGCCAGGCCGCTGAGCTGGGTCCAGGTCCGGGGGCGGCCCGGCAGGGAGCGCGGGACGATCGCGTCGAAGGGGCGCGGCAGGGCGAAGTGCGCTGCTCCGGCGCCCAGCAGGAGGCCGCTCAGCAGGCGGGCGGATCGGTCGGCGGACATGCCGCTCCTCGGGGTGTTCGTCGGTGGACCGCGGTCGGCCGACCGGGTTACCGGATGGTAACCGGGGTGCGGCCGGGCGCGGCAGGCCCGGAGCCGGCCCGACTGCGGGAAGGGCCGGACCGGATCCGTGGCCAAGTGCCTCCGGAGGCAGGAAGAACGACCGGCTCAGCTGAACGACAGCAGCACGACCGGTGCCGAACTCGGGTGCGCCGAACCGCCCGCCGGTTCGACCGTGACGCCGACGCCGCGCGCCCCGGCCAGCGGCCCGGACAGCAGCAGCGCCCCGTCGCCGCCCGGCAGCAGCCCGGCCGGGCGCATCGTCCCGGCGTCGTCGAACCACAGTTCGTACGTCCGGCCCGCGGCCGGCGCGGGCAGCCCGGAGGCGAGGAACGCGGCCCGGTCACGACCGGCGGACCACACCACGGTGCCCACGCCCGCCCCGCCCGCCGCCGCCCCGGTGGCGGTACGGGCGTCGGGGGCGGCGAGCAGGCCCGCGACCAGGTCCTGCTGCTGTTGGAGCGCGACGGCGCGGGCCCGGGCCCGGTCGGCCTCCCGGTGCTCCTGGACGGCGACGCCGGCGGTGCCGATCGCCACGGCGAGGCAGGCGGCGAGCGCCAGCTTCGGCCAGCCGCGGCGCAGCCGGGCGAGGCGGCGGGTGTCCGCCGGCGGTGCGGCGGTGCGCGGGGCCTCCTGACGGAGGGTGGGCAGAGCGGCCATGACGCTCGCCTTCAGGGCCTCGGGCGGGACGACGGAGTCCGCGGCCCCGAGCCGGGCCAGGGTGGCGGCGAACTCCGCCACCTCCTGGGTGCAGGCCGGGCAGCCGGCCAGGTGCCGCTCGAACTCCGCGTTCTCGCCTGGGTCCAGGGCGTGGGTGGCGTACGCGCCGGTCAGGGCGTGCAGGTCGGCGGCGCTCATGATCCCACCCCCAGGCAGTCGCGCAGGCGGATCAGTCCGTCGCGCATCCGGGTCTTGATCGTGCCCAGCGGGACGCCCAGGACCTCGGCGACCTGGGGGTAGGTGTAGCCGCGGTAGTAGGCCAGCGTCAACGACTCCCGCTGCAGCTCGGTGAGCCCCCGCAGGCAGCGCCGGACCTGTTCGCGTTCCAGCCTGCTCTCGACCTGCTCGGCGACCTCGTCGAACACCGGGGTGTGGGAGGCGGCGGCCGCCCGCTGGTCGCGGTCGGCGGCGGCCTGCGCGGCCCGGACCCGGTCCACCGCGCGCCGGTGGGCGATGGTCAGCACCCACGGCATGACCTCGCCGCGTTCGGCCCGGTAGCGGGCGGCCGTGCGCCACACCTCCAGCAGCACCTCCTGGGCGACCTCCTCGGACTGTGCCGGGTCCCGCAGCACCCGCCGCACCAGGCCCAGCACCGGGCCGGCCACCGCGTCGTACAGGCGCGAGAACGCGTCCTGGTCGCCGCGGGCGACCCGTGCGACGAGCTCCCGCAGGTTCGGACCGGGCTGGGACGGGCCGGTCAGGTGCACGACGGCGCTCATCCGGCCGCCCCCGCGGCGCGGTGGGCGGGCGGCGGGCCCCACGGGCGGATGGCGGGCATCACGGGCCTCCCCAGGAGGTGGCCGGTGCGGAGGCCCGGCCGGGCGGACGGTACGGCTGACAGCCGGTCTTCGGCACGGGCGGCCCGCCGGATTGGTCCGGGATGCTCCAGGATCGGCGGAACCGGTCCGATCCGCCGGGCGCGGGCCGGCGAATCCCCGGCAGGAAGCCGGTCCGCCCGCGTACCGCACGCGCTCCGCGACCTGCTCGACCGTACCGACCGCCCGGCCGGGGGCTACCCCCGGTTCGCGGCCTGCTTGACGGTCCTGATCGACGGCGCCGTCTCGACGTGACTGACCGCCGGGAGCGCGGCCACCCGGGTGGTCAGGTAGCGGTACAGGGCGCGCTGGTCCGGGCACACCACGGTGGCGTACAGGTTGGTCGGCCCGGTCGTGGCGCAGGCGAAGGCGACCTCGGGGTGCCCGGCCAGCGCGCGGCCGGCCTGCTCCAGGTACGGGGGAGCGACCGAGATCCACAGCAGGGTGCGGGTGGCGACGCCGAGCAGGCGCGGGTCGCAGTCGATGTCCAGGTAGAGCACCCCGCGTTCGCGCAGCTCCGCCATCCGGCGCCGGACCGTCGTCGGCGACCAGCCGGTGACCGCCGCCAGCTGCTCGAACCCGGCGCGGCCGTCGGCGGCGAGGGCGGCCAGCAGCCTGCGGTCGCCGTCGTGCAGCCGCACCGGCCCGGTCCGGGGCGGCAACGGGGGCGTGGGCGTGGGTGAGGTCGTGGGCGCGGGCGGGCTCAGGGCGGCGACCGCGGTCGCGTCCAGCGGGCCGAGCTTGGCGATGAGGCTGTCCGGCCCGCCGTAGAAGGAGTGCAGCACCGCGTGCGCGCTCACTCCCTCGACCCGCGGGGTACGGGGGAGCCGGGCCAGCAGCAGGGCCTCGCTGTCGGCCTCGGTCTCGGCACGGACGGTGCAGGTGATCTCGGTGCCGCCGGAGGTCAGGCTCACCCAGGAGGTGTCGGGGCGGCGGGCCAGCGCCTCCGCGACCGCGACCGCCGCCGAGGGCGCGCAGCGCACCCGCAGCAGCCACAGCTCGGCGCCCAGCGCGACCGGATCGACCCCGCCGAGCACCCGCACCGCGCCGGTCGAGCGCAGCCGGGAGTACCGGCGGGCGACGGTGCGGTCCGACACCCCGAGGGCGGCGGCGATGGTGCTGAACGGGGCCCGGCCGTCGATCTGCAGGGCGTGGACGAGGCGGCGGTCCAGCTCGTCGTAGTCGGATTCCACCGTACCGAGGGTAGTCTGCGTCGGATTCCTCCGCCATCGCGCCGGTCACTGGCCCAACGGCCCTCCTCGGAGCGAGCGTTGACCCCGTCAGCGGAACCAGCCGAGGTACCGCCCCGACGGAACCGAGGAGAAGCACCATGGACACCGACGTACTCGTGGTCGGAGCCGGCCCGACCGGCCTGACGGCGGCCAACGAACTGCTGCTGGCGGGAGCGTCGACCGTACTGGCCGACCGGCTGCCGGGGCCCAGCACCCTGTCCAGGGCGGGCGGCGTGCAGACCCGCACGCTGGAGGCGCTCGACCAACGCGGCCTGCTGGAGCCGCTGTTGGCCACCGGGGAGCACCCGATCGGCGGGAGCCACTTCGCGGGCATCCCGCTGTCGGACGCCCCGGCCCCCGACCCCGGGTCGGCCGCCTTCCGGCCCCGCCGGCCCTGGCGCTCCGTCCCCCAGGTCGTGCTGGAAGCCTTCCTGGAACAGCACCTCGCCGGGCAGGGCCTGCGCGTCCGGCGCGACCACGAACTGGTCGCCCTCGGCCAGGACGAGGAGTCCGTCACCGCGACCTTCGCCAACGGCGAGGTCGTACGCGCCCGCTACCTGGTCGCCGCCGACGGCGGCCACAGCACCGTGCGGTCGCTGCTCAAGGCCGAATTCCCCGGCCGGGCGGGCACCTTGACCACGATCGCCGCCGATGTGCGGCTGAGCGGCGCCGACGGCCTGCCCACCCACCACCACAGCCTGGACGGCCACTGGACGGGGATATTCCCGCTCGGCACCGACGGCCGGGGGCGGCCGCTGCGCCGGCTCGCCATGGGCGGGCCGGGCCGGTCGCTGCCCAGGGACGTCCCGATCACCGAGGAGGAGATCCGGGACGGGCTGCGGGCCGTGTTCGGCGAGCGGGTGCAGCTGCTCGAACTCTGCCACGCCCGCCGGATCACCAACGCGGCCCGGCAGGTCGCCCGGTACCGGCACGGGCGGGTGTTCCTGGCCGGCGACGCCGCCCACGTCCACCTCCCGCTCGGCGCCCAGGGCATGAACGGCGGGATGCAGGACGCCTTCAACCTCGGCTGGAAGCTCGGCGCCGCCGTCCGGGGCCGGGCGGGCGAGGGCCTGCTCGACAGCTACCACACCGAACGCCACCTGACCGGCACGACGGTGCTGCGCAACGTCCAGGCGCAGGGCCTGCTGATGGACTGGGCGGGCACCCGCGACCCGGACGTGCTGGCCACCCGGGACCTCTTCGCCGAGCTGACCACCCTGCCGGAGGTCCAGCGCAGGCTGAGCGAGTTGATGTCCGGGACGGCCACCCGCTACCCGATGCCGGACACCGGCCCCCACCCGCTCCTCGGCGGCCCCGTACCGGACTTCGACCTCGGCCCGGCCCGGCTGTACGAGCTCCTGCGGTCCGGCCGCGGCGTCCTGGTCGACCCGCAGGACGGCCTCGCCGGGGCCGTCGCCCCCTGGGCCGACCGGGTGGACCGCGCGGGCGCGGGCGCCCCCGTCGAGCCGATGCTGATCCGCCCGGACGGCCACGTCTGCTGGGTGGGTACCCCGGAGACCCTGCGGCCGTCCCTGGCCCGCTGGTTCGGCGCCCCGAACCCGACCGTCTGACGTTCCCGCACGCCCCCGTACCGGTACGCGGTACGGGGGCGGTGGCATGCCGGGTCAGGGCGCCGGCGGATAGCCGCGGGTGCGGACGAGGTCGTGGACGAGCTCGGTGAACGCCCCGGTGGCGGCGCTCCGGTAGGCCTCGGTGCGGTGCAGCAGGGTGACGGTGCGGGTGGGGAGGGGCGGTTCGAGCGGGAGGCGGGTGAGCCGGGGGTGGTCGTGGGTGACGGCGTCCGGCAGCACGGTGGCGAGCGGGGTGCGCTGGACGACCTCGGTGAGGGCCTGGACGGAGTTGGCCTCGACGGCGATCCGCGGGCTGACGCCGTGCCGGGCGAAGTAGTCGTCGATGTGGCCGCGGGTGGCGAAGTCGCCGCTGAGCAGGGCCAGTCGGTGATCGGCGAGGTCCCGCACGGGGAGTGGGCCGGCGGACGGGGCATCAGTGCCGGTGACCAGCGTCAGGTGCTCGGTGTACAGCGCGCTGGCCGTGACACCGGGCAGGTGGGGCCCCCGGAAGGCGATGCCGAGGTCGAACTCGTCCGTGAGCAGCCCGGATTCGATGCGGTCCTGGCTGGTCTCCCGGACGGTCAGGCTGATGCCGGGGTGCCGGGTGTGGAGTTCGGCGGCGAGCGGGCCGACGAGGTAGGCGGTGAAGGTCGGGGTGACGGCCAGGCGCAGCCGCCCGCGGGAGAGGTCCTGGACGTCGTGGACGGCCCGTTCGGCGGCGGCCAGGTCCCGCAGCGCCCCGCGGGCGTGGTGGGCGTACGCCCGGCCGGCGTCGGTGAGGCGCACGGTGCGGCCGGTGCGGTCGAGCAGTTGGGCGCCCAGGGTCCGTTCGAGCTGCTTGATCTGCTGGGACAGCGTCGGTTGCGAGATGTGCAGCTCCTCGGCGGCGCGGGTGAAGTTGCCGTGGTCGGCCACGGCGAGCAGATAGCGCAGATGACGCAGTTCCAGGGCCATGCGCCGAACTATAGACCGTATCGATGGGATTCATCGGTAACAGCTCTTGGACTCTATAGCTCCAGCTCATGCACAGTGGATCTCGCCAGGCCCCACCGGCCCGGCGCCACGAGAGGGAGTGACCCCATGCGTGACCTCGCCCAGGGCATCGCGGACTTCCAGCGGGACGTGTTCCCCGCCAAGGAGGAGCTCTTCGCCCACCTGGCCGCCCACCACAGCCCCCACACGCTGTTCATCGGCTGCTCCGACGCCCGCGTCGTGCCGGAGCTGATCACCGGCTCGGAGCCGGGGGAGCTGTTCGTCATCCGCACCGCCGGCAACCTGGTGCCCGCCTACAGCCCCGGGGCCGACGGGGTCACGGCGAGCATCGAGTACGCCGTCGCCGCGCTGGGCGTCCGGGACGTCGTGGTCTGCGGACACTCCGGCTGCGGGGCGATGACCGCCCTCGCCCACGGCCACGACCTCAGCGGAGCCCCGGCCGTCGCCGACTGGCTGCGGCTCGCCGACGCCTCGGTGGCCCGCACCGCCACCGCCGGGGACGTCCAGGCCCTGGTGCGGCAGAACGTGCTCGCCCAGCTGGCGAACCTGGCCACCCACCCGTCCGTCGCCCGCGCCCTCGCCGAGCAGGTGCTCACCCTGCGCGGCTGGGTCTTCGACATCGCCACCGGGCGGGTCGAGGACCTCACCGCCACCGCCGGCCACGCCGCCGCGGCGGCCTGACCACCACCTCAGCCCCCCTTGTCGCCCCTGGCCGGGCGACCGGGAATCCCGTCAACCACGAGAAGGAACCCCCCCATGGTGCACGCCCAGTTCGACCCCACCGCCCGCCAGCTGCTGGCCGCCGCCGCCGTCGAGGCCAAGACCCGTAAGGACCTCACCTGGCAGCAGATCGCCGACGTCTCCGGCCTGTCGGTGGCCTTCACCACCGCCGCCGTCCTCGGCCAGCACGCCCTGCCGAAGGAGTCCGCCGAGGCCGTCGCCGAGCTGCTCGGCCTGGACGCGGACGCGGCCCTGCTGCTCCGGACCATCCCGACCCGTGGCTCGATCCCCGGGGGCATCCCCACCGACCCGACCATCTACCGCTTCTACGAGATGCTCCAGGTCTACGGCACCACCCTCAAGGCCCTCGTCCACGAGCAGTTCGGCGACGGCATCATCTCCGCGATCAACTTCAAGCTCGACGTGAAGAAGGTCGCCGACCCCGAGGGCGCACTCCCCACCTGCGCGTTCACCGGGGCTACCGGGGCTACCGGTACCACCGGCCAGTGGAGGGCCCGTCCGATGGAAAAGCGTCACCTCGGC
>NZ_JBEOSP010000100.1:0-5808 GCF_040303105.1 Kitasatospora sp. NPDC096128
GGAGCTGAAGGCGGAGTTCGAGGCCGAGGGTGTGCGTGCCCGGTTGGTCGCGGTGGACTACGCCTCGCACTCCGCGCAGGTCGAGCGCCTGGAGGAGGAGATCCGCTCCGTCCTGGCGAGCGTGGCGCCGCGTCAGGGCCGTATCCCGATGCTCTCCGCGATGACCGGCGAGACGCTGACGGGTGAGGAGCTGGACGCCGGCTACTGGTACGCGAGCCTGCGGGCGACGGTGCACTTCGACCGTGCGGTGCGGACGCTCGCGGGCCAGGGGCACCAGGTGTTCGTGGAGGTCACTCCGCACCCGGTGTTGATGGGTGCGATGAACGACACCCTCGAAGAGGTCGCCGAAGAGGCGGGCCCGGGTTCGGTGCCTGCGGGGGTGTGCGGCACCCTGCGCCGCGACGACGGCGGCGCCCAGCGCCTGATCACGTCGCTGGCCGAGGCCTTCGTGAGCGGCGCGCCCGTGAATTGGACGGCTGTCCTGCCGTCCGCCGAGCGGGTCGAGCTGCCGACGTACGCGTTCCGGCACGAGCAGTTCTGGCCGCCGGCCGCGGGGCCGGTGCTGGGCGGGGACGCGGTGTCCCTGGGGCTGGGTGCGGTGGGTCATCCGCTGCTGGGTGCGGCGGTCGAACTGGCCGGTGGTGCGGGTCTGGTGTGCACCGGGCGGTTGTCGGTGCGTACCCACCCGTGGCTGGCCGACCATGTGGTCGGCGGGGCGGTGCTCCTGCCGGGTACCGGGTTCGTGGAGATGGTGGTGCGGGCCGGTGACCAGGTGGGCTGCGGCCTGCTGGAGGAGCTGACGCTCCAGGCGCCGCTGATCTTCCCGGCCGAGGGCGGCGGGGTACAGGTCCAGGTCGTCCTGGCCGCGTCCGACGCGGAGGGCCGCCGCGGGGTCGAGGTGTTCTCCCGCCCCGATACCGCCGAGGCGCAGCAGGGCTGGGTGCAGCACGCGAGCGGCGTGGTGGCCCCGGCCGAGGGTGGCGCTGTCACGGAGGAGGACTTCGCGGTCTGGCCTCCGCGCGGCGCCACGGCGGTTGACGTCAGCGGCATGTACGAGTCGCTGGCCGACACCCCGTACGGTTACGGCCCCGCCTTCCGGGGGCTGCGGGCGGTGTGGCGCCGTGGCGAGGACCTCTTCGCCGAGGTGGCGCTGCCCGAGGATGTCGCCGCGGACGCGGGCTCGTTCGGTCTGCACCCGGCGCTGCTGGACGGGGTGCTGCACGCCAGTGCCCTGGTCGCCGGTGGCGAGGAGGGTGAGCCGGGGACGGTGCGGCTGCCCTTCGCCTGGACGGGTGTGGAACTGCACGCGAGCGGTGCGTCCGTTCTCCGGGCCCGGCTGTGCCGTGACGCCCAGGGCAGCCTGACGCTCACGGCGGCGGATGCCACGGGAGCCCCGGTGGTGTCGGTGGCCTCGCTGATCACGCGCCCGGTGGCTGCCGACCAACTCGGTGCTGCCGCAAGCACTGTGGCGGATGCGCTGTTCACTGTGGAGTGGGCTCCGATCGCCGCTGCCGAGGCCCCGGCCGGGGACTGGGCGCTGGTCGGCGCCGACCGTTTCGGCCTGGCCGAGGCGTTGAGCGCGTCCGGTGTTGCGGTGCGGTCCTTCGCGGGACCGGCCGAGCTCGCGGCCGCCGCTGAAGCGGGGGAGATCGAGCCCGTGCTGGTCCTGGCCTGTGCCGGTGGCCAGGAGGGCGGTGGTGATCCGGCCGAGGGTGCCCGCCGGGCTGCCGGTGAGGCGCTGGGCCTGGTCCAGGGCTGGCTGGCCGAGGAGCGTCTGGAGGATGCCCGGCTGGTGGTCGTCACCCGTGGGGGTGTGGCTGCCGCGGCGGGTGAGCGGGTCGCCGATCTGCCCGCTGCCGCGGTGTGGGGTCTGCTGCGCTCGGCGCAGTCGGAGAACCCCGGCCGGCTGGTCCTCGTCGACCTGCCTGCCGGTGAGCCCGGTGCGCACGCCGCCCTGCTCCCGTCCGCCGTGGGCAGCGGTGAGTCGGAACTGGCCGTCCGTGGTGGGACGGTGCACGGGCGGCGGCTGGCCCGTCCGGCGGGTGAGCTGGCGGTGCCCGAGGGTGGTCTGTGGCGGCTGGAGCCGGATGCCGGCGGTTCGCTGGAGGGCCTGGCCCTCGTGGCGGCGCCGCAGGCGGGTGGGCCGTTGGCTGCCGGTCAGGTCCGGGTGGCGGTCCGTACGGCGGGTCTGAACTTCCGCGATGTGCTGATCGGCCTGGGCATGTACCCGGGCGGCGGTGTGATGGGCAGTGAGATCGCCGGAACGGTGGTCGAGACCGGCCCTGAGGTGACCGGCCTGATGGCCGGTGACCGGGTGATGGGTGTCGCCGCCGGCGGCTTCGGTCCGGTGGTGGTCACGGACGCGCGCCAGCTGGTGCGGATCCCGGCCGGCTGGTCCTACGCCGACGCCGCGTCGGTGCCCGTGGCCTTCATGACGGCCTGGTACGCCCTGGTGGACCTGGCCGGTGCGAAGGCCGGTCAGCGGGTGCTGGTGCACGCCGGTGCCGGTGGTGTCGGCATGGCCGCGATCCGGATCGCCCGGCACCTGGGCCTGGAGGTGTTCGCCACGGCGAGCCAGGCCAAGTGGCCGGTGCTGGCCGGGCTGGGCCTGGACGAGGCACACATCGCCTCCTCCCGCGATGCCGGGTTCGAGGCGGCCTTCCTCGCCGCCACCGGCGGCGAGGGTGTCGACATCGTCGTCAACTCGCTGGCGGGCGAGCTGCTCGACGCGTCGCTGCGGCTGCTGCCGCGCGGTGGGGCGTTCGTCGAGATGGGCCGTACCGATCTGCGCGACGCGGACGTCCTGGCGGCGGAGCACCCGGGGGTCGGCTACCGGCCGTTCGACCTGGGCGAGGCCGGCCCGGAGCGGCTGGGCGCGATGCTCGGCGAGATCGTCGGGCTGATGGCTACGGGTGAGCTGACCGGGCTTCCGGTGCGGGCCTGGGACGTGCGGCGGGCGCGGGAGGCGTTCCGCTTCGTGCAGCAGGCGCGTCACGTCGGCAAGCTGGTCCTCACCGTCCCCGCCGAGCTGCACGCACCCCGCAAGGACGGCAAGGACGGCGAGCACGGCAAGCACGCCGGCCGAACCGCGCTGGTGACGGGTGGTACGGGCACGCTGGGCGGTCTGGTGGCCGAGCATCTGGCGGCCACCGGGCGTGCGGACGGGTTGGTGCTGACCAGTCGTTCGGGTCCGGGTGCTGCCGGGGTGGCCGCGTTGGCCGCGGGGTTGGCGCTCTCGGGTGCGTCGGTCGAGGTGGTGGCGTGTGACACGGGTGAGCGGGAGGCGCTGGCGGGGCTGCTGGCGCGGATTCCGGCGGAGCGTCCGTTGCGGACGGTGGTCCATACCGCGGGTGTGCTGGACGATGCGACGATCGCCTCGCTGACGCCGGAGCGGGTGGCTGCGGTGATGCGGCCGAAGGCCGACGGTGCTTGGCATCTGCACGAGTTGACGCAGGGTCTGGACCTGGACGCGTTCGTGCTGTTCTCCTCGGCCGCGGCGACCTTCGGTGTGCCCGGTCAGGGCAATTACGTGGCGGCCAACGCGTTCCTGGACGCGTTGGCGGCCGACCGCCGGGCGGCCGGTCTGCCGGGTACCTCGCTGGCCTGGGGCCTGTGGGCGGACGTGAGCGGCCTGACCGGGCAGCTGAGCGACGCCGACCGGGCCCGGCTGACCCGCGGCGGGGCCGTGGCCCTGAGCGCGGAGGAGGGCCTGGCCCTGCTCGACCAGGGGACCGCCAGGCCCGAGCCGCTGCTGGTCGCGACCCGGCTGGACCTGGCCGGGCTGCGGGCGCAGGCCGCCCGCACCGGTGACGTCCCGCCGCTGTGGCGGGCCCTGGTCACCGCCGGGCCCGGCCGTCGGACCGCGGCCTCGGGCGGCGCCGGTGCGGACTCGCTGCGCCAGCAGCTGTCCGGGCTGTCCGAGCAGGAGCGGACGCGCCTGCTCACCGACCTGGTGCGGACCCACGTGGCCGCCGTGCTGGGGCACTCCTCGGCCGAGGCCGTCGAGCCCGCCCGGGCCTTCACCGACCTGGGCTTCGACTCCCTCACCGCCGTCGAGCTGCGCAACCGCCTCAGCACCGCCACCGGGCAGCGACTGCCGGCCACGCTGGTCTTCGACTACCCCAACCCGGTCGCGCTCGCCGGTCACCTCCGGGCCCGGCTCGTCGGCGACGACGAGCAGCCCGTGCACCTGCTGCCGGTGCCTCCGGCAGCGGTGGGATCCGACGAGCCGATCGCGATCGTCGGCATGGCCTGCCGCTTCCCCGGCAACGTGAACGACCCCGACGGGTTCTGGCAGGTGCTCGCCGCCGGGGCGGACGCGGTCTCCCGCTTCCCGGAGGACCGCGGCTGGGACGTCGAGGGGCTCTACGACCCCGACCCCGACAGCGTCGGCACCTCCTACACCCGGGAGGGCGGCTTCGTCGCGGACGCGGCCGGCTTCGACGCCGGGTTCTTCGGGATCAGCCCGCGCGAGGCGCTGGCGATGGACCCCCAGCAGCGACAGCTGCTGGAGACCTCCTGGGAGGCCCTGGAGCGGGCCGGCCTCGACCCCGGGGCGCTGCGCGGCAGCCCGACCGGCGTCTTCGTCGGCGGGTTCGCATCGGCCTACGGACTCGGCCTGGCCACCGGGAGCGAAGGTGCCGAAGGACACCTGACGACGGGCTTCGCCACGAGCGTGATGTCGGGCCGGGTGTCGTACGCGCTGGGCCTGGAGGGCCCGGCGGTGACGGTCGACACCGCGTGCTCCTCCTCGCTGGTCGCCCTGCACCTGGCTGCCCAGGCGCTGCGCTCCGGCGAGTGCTCGATGGCGCTCGCCGGCGGCGCCACCGTGATGGCCACCCCGGACGGGATCGTCGGGTTCAGCCAGCAGCGCGGCCTGGCCGAGGATGGGCGCTGCAAGGCGTTCTCCGCCCAGGCGGACGGCATGGGCTTCGCCGAAGGCGCCGGCATGGTGGTCCTGGAGCGGCTGTCGGACGCCCGGCGCAACGGGCACAAGGTACTCGCGGTGGTGCGTGGTTCGGCGGTCAACCAGGACGGTGCGTCCAACGGTCTGACCGCCCCGAACGGTCCGTCGCAGCAGCGGGTGATCCGGGCGGCGCTGGCCAACGCGCGGCTGTCGGCCGCGGATGTGGACGTGGTGGAGGCGCACGGTACGGGCACCACGCTGGGCGACCCGATCGAGGCGCAGGCGCTGCTGGCCACCTACGGCCAGGACCGGCCGGAGGGCCGGCCGCTGTGGCTGGGCTCGGTGAAGTCCAACATCGGGCACACCCAGGCCGCCGCCGGTGTGGCCGGTGTGATCAAGATGGTGCTGGCGCTCCAGAACGGCGAACTGCCCCGGACACTGCACGTGGACGAGCCCTCGCCGCACGTGGACTGGTCCGCCGGTGAGGTGGAGCTGCTGACGGAGTCGGTGCCGTGGCCGGCCGGGGAACGCACCCGCCGCGCGGGCGTGTCCTCCTTCGGCATCAGCGGCACCAACGCGCACGTTCTGCTGGAGGAAGCCCCCGCCGAGGTCCAGGCCGAGGCCATGGAGACCGTCGAGGCGCCGGAGACGGTGCCGGTGGTGGCGGGTGCCGGTGCGTGGCTGGTGTCGGGTCGGTCGGCCGAGGGTCTGGCCGGGCAGGCGGAGCGGCTGCGGGAGTGGGTCGCCGTGCGGCCGGGGCTGGAGCCGGCGGAGGTGGCGTGGTCGTTGGCGACGACGCGTTCGTCCTTCGAGCACCGGGCGGTCGTGGTCGGGACCGAGCGCGCCGAACTGCTGGGCGCCGTCGAGAGCTTGGCGGCTGGTGTGCCGTCGGGTTCGGTGGT
>NZ_JBEOSP010000101.1:0-5691 GCF_040303105.1 Kitasatospora sp. NPDC096128
TCGGACGACCTCGCCGACGACGGGTCCGGGCTTCCGGCGGTGCACCCGGAGCAGCTCGCCTACGTGATGTACACCTCCGGCTCGACCGGCCTGCCGAAGGGCGTCGCGATCACCCACCACGACGTCGTCACCCTCGCCACCGACCACCGCTGGACCGAGCACCACCGGCGCATCCTCCTGCACTCCCCGCACGCCTTCGACGCCGCCACCTACGAGTTGTGGGTGCCGCTGCTGTCGGGCGGCACGGTCGTCGTCGCCCCGCCCGGCGACCTCGACCCGGCCCGCCTGCGCGCGGTGGTCGAGCGCCACGGCGTCACCGCCCTCTGGCTCACCAAGGGCCTGTTCGACCTGGTCGCCGAGGAGGCCCCGGAGAGCCTCGCCGGGCTGCGCGCGGTCACCACCGGCGGTGACGCCGCCGCCCCGGCGATGGTCCGCCGGGTCCTCGACGCCTGCCCGGAGGTGACGCTCGGCAACGGCTACGGCCCCACCGAGACCACCACCTTCGCCGCCTTCCACCACATCACCACCGCCGACACCGCGGGCCGGGTGCCGATCGGTGCCCCGTTGGACGACACCCGGGTGTACGTGCTGGACGGGCGGCTGGAGCCCGTCCCGGTGGGCGTGCCGGGCGAGCTGTACGTGGCCGGCACCGGCGCGGCCCGCGGCTACCTCAACCGCCCGGCCCTGACCGCCGAGCGCTTCGTCGCCTGCCCGTTCGCGGCCGGCGAGCGGATGTACCGCACCGGCGACCTGGTGCGCCGCCGGGAGGACGGACTGCTGGAGTACCTGGGCCGCACCGACGACCAGGTCAAGATCCGCGGCTTCCGGATCGAACTCGGCGAGATCGAGGCCGTCCTCGGCCGCCACCCCGGCGTCGGCCAGGTCGTCGTCGTGGTGCGCACCGAGGACGGCGACAAGCGCCTGGTCGCCTACTGCACCCCCGACCACGGCACCCCCGACCACGGCGCCCCCGACCACGGCACCCCCGACCACGGCGCCCCCGACGGCGAACGGCCGGACCTGGCGGCCGAGCTGCGCGCCCACGCGGGGGACCAGCTGCCCGGCTACATGGTCCCGCACGTCATGGTGGTCGACGCCCTGCCGTTGAACGCCAACGGCAAGGTCGACCGCCGGGCGCTGCCCGAGCCGCCCCTGGTCACCGAGGGCCGCGGCCGCGCCCCGCGCACCCCGCAGGAACAGATCCTCTGCTCCCTGTTCGCCGGCGTCTTCGGCCGCGACTCGATCACCGTCGACGACGACTTCTTCGTCCTCGGCGGCCACTCCCTGCTGGCCAGCCGCCTGGTCACCCGGATCCGCACCGTCCTGGGCGCCGAGGTCACCATCCCGGACCTCTTCCAGGCCCCCACCGTCGCCGAGCTCGCCGAACGGCTCGCCACCCCCTCGGCCCGGCCCGCCCTGCGCCGCGCCGACCGCCCGGAGCGGCTGCCGCTCTCCTCCGCCCAGCAACGGCTCTGGTTCATCGGCCAGCTCGAAGGCCCCAGCCCGATGCACAACATCTCGCTGGCCCTGCGGCTGCGCGGCCCACTGGACGCCGGGGCCCTCGACCGCGCCCTGCACGACGTGGTGCTGCGCCACGAGGCGCTGCGCACCGTCTTCCGCCCGGTCGCCGGCGAGCCGTACCAGCAGGTGCTGGACGCCCCGGCCGGTCCGCTGCTCACCGTCGGCGAGCGCACCATCGCCGAGGCCGCCGGCCACGTCTTCGACCTGGCCGCCGACGTGCCGCTGCACGCCTACCTGATCCCGCGGGGCACCGAGGACCACGTCTTGGTCCTGGTCGTGCACCACATCGCCGGGGACGGCGCCTCGCTGAGCCCGCTCTTCGACGACCTCGCCACCGCCTACCGCGCCCGGCTGGCCGGCGGCGCCCCCGGGTGGGCCGCGCTGCCGGTCCAGTACGCCGACTACACCCTCTGGCAGCGCGACCTGCTCGGCGACGCCGCCGACCCGGACAGCCTGCTCTCCCGTCAGCTCGGCTTCTGGCGCCGGGCCCTGGCGGGCCTGCCGGACGAACTGGCGCTGCCCACCGACCGGCCGCACCCCGCCGTCGCCTCCTACCGGGGCGGGAGCGTCCCGGTCGAACTGGACCCCGAGCTGTACGAGCGGCTGACGGTGCTGGCGCGCACCCACCACGTCACCCCGTTCATGCTGTTCCAGGCCGCGTTCGCCGCGGTGCTCGGCCGCTTCGGCGCCGGCGAGGACATCCCGCTCGGCGCACCCGTCGAGGGCCGCGCGGACGACGCCCTCGGCGGCCTGGTCGGCTTCTTCGCCAACACCCTGGTGCTGCGCGTCGACCTGTCCGGCCGCCCCGGTTTCGCGGAGCTGCTGGCCCGGGTCCGGGCCGCCAGCCTGGCCGCCTACGCCCACCAGGACGTCCCCTTCGAGCGCCTGGTCGAGGAGCTCAACCCGGCCCGCGCGACTGGCCGCCACCCGCTCTTCCAGGCGATGCTGGCGTTCAACAACACCACCGGTGCCACCCTCGAATTCCCCGGCGTGAGAGCGGAGTTCGAGCCCACCGAGTTCTCCTCCACGGCCTTCGACCTGACCCTCAACCTGGCCGAGCGGCACGGTGCCGACGGACGGCCGACCGGGGTCGGCGGCGTCCTGGAGTACGCGGCCGACCTGTTCGACCCGGAGACCGCCCAGGACCTCGCCGCCGCCCTGGTGCGGCTGCTGGCCGGCGTCGCCGCCGACCCGGAGCGCCCGGTGGCGACCGTCGAGATCCTCGACGAGGCCCAGCGGCGCCGCGTCCTGGAGGAGTGGAACGACACCGCGGCCCCGGTCTCCCCCGCCACCCTGCCCGCCCTGCTCGCGGCGCGGGCCGCCCGCACCCCCGGGCACCCCGCCGTGGTCTGCGGCGGCGAGCAGCTCGACCACGCCGAACTGGACGCCCGCGCCAACCGGCTGGCCCGGCTGCTGCTGGACCTGGGCGCCGGCCCGGAGCGCACCGTCGCGCTGGTCATGGAGCGCTCGCTCGGCCTGGTGGTCTCGCTGCTCGCCGTCCTCAAGACCGGCGCGGCCTACCTGCCGGTCGACCCCGAGTACCCGGCCGACCGGATCGGCCACATGCTGTCCGACGCCGCCCCGGCCATGGTGCTCACCACCGGTGCGAGCGGCGCGGCCGTCCCGGCCGGCACCGCCGGGGTGCTGCGCTACGAGGACCTCGACCTGTCCGCCCACTCCGCGGCGCCGGTCACCGACGCGGACCGTCCGGCCCCGCTGCTGCCCGCCCACCCCGCGTACGTGATCTACACCTCCGGCTCGACCGGAAAGCCCAAGGGCGTGGCCGTGCCGCACCTGGGCATCGTCAACCGGCTGGCCTGGATGCAGCACGAGTACCGCCTCACCGCGGCCGACCGGGTGCTCCAGAAGACGCCGTTCGGCTTCGACGTCTCCGTCTGGGAGTTCTTCTGGCCGCTGCTGGAGGGCGCCACCATGGTGCTCGCCCGGCCCGGCGGCCACCGCGACCCGGCCTACCTGGCGGAACTGATCCGGCGCGAGCGGATCACCGTCACCCACTTCGTGCCGTCGATGCTCCAGGTCTTCGTGCAGGAGCCCGCGGCGGCCGGCTGCACCGGGCTGCGCGCGGTGTTCTGCAGCGGCGAGGCCCTGCCCGCCGACCTGCGGGACCGCTTCCTCGCCCTGCTCGACGTGCCGCTGCACAACCTCTACGGGCCCACCGAGGCCTCGGTCGACGTCACCGCCTGGCCGTGCCGGCACGACACCGACAACCCGCACGTGCCGATCGGCCGGCCGGTGTGGAACACCCGGGTCCACGTCCTGGACGCGGACCTGCGCCCGGTGCCCCCGGGCGTGCCCGGCGACCTCTACCTCGCGGGCGACCAGCTGGCCCGCGGCTACCTCAACCGCCCGGCCCTGACCGCCGAGCGCTTCGTCGCCGACCCGTACGGCCCGGCCGGCAGCCGGATGTACCGCACCGGCGACGTGGCCCGCTGGGGCCGGGACGGCGCGCTGCTCTTCCTCGGCCGCGCCGACGACCAGGTGAAGATCCGCGGCCTGCGGGTCGAACTCGGCGAGATCGAGAACACCCTGGCCGGTCACCCGCTGGTCGCGCACGCCGTCGTGGTGCTGCGCGAGGACACTCCCGGGGACCAGCGCCTGGTCGGGTACGTGGTGCCGCAGGGCGGCGGGGACGGCGGCGGGGACGCCACCGTGGACACCGCCGTGGACACCGCCGTGGACACCGCCGTGGACACCGCCTCGCTGCGCGCCCACCTGGCCGCCCGGCTGCCCGAGTACATGGTGCCGGCTGCCCTGGTGGTCATCGACGCGCTGCCGGTGACCCCCAACGGCAAGCTCGACCGCAGGGCGCTGCCGCGGCCCGTGCTCCCCGCCCGGGGCGCCGGCCGTCCGCCGCGCGACCTGCGGGAGGAACTGCTCTGCGGGCTCTTCGCCGAGGTCCTCGGGCTGGATCCGGTCGCGGTCTCGGTCGACGACGGCTTCTTCGACCTCGGCGGCCACTCGCTGCTCGCCACCCGGTTGATCAGCCGCATCAGGACCGTGCTCGGGGCGGAACTGGAGCTGCGCGAGGTCTTCGACGCGCCCACCGTCGCCCAGCTCGCGGCCCGGCTGGACACCGCGGCCGGCGGCCGCACCGCGCTCGCCGCCCGCCCGCGCCCGGACACCCTGCCGCTCTCCTTCGCCCAGCAGCGGATGTGGCTGCTGGACCGGATCCAGGGCCCGAGCGCCCAGTACAACCTGCCGTTCGCGCTGCGGCTGCACGGCCGGCTCGACCGCGAGGCGCTGCGGGCCGCACTCACCGACGTCGTGGTCCGGCACGAGAGCCTGCGCACCGTGGTGGGCGAGACCGACGGACTGCCGTGCCAGCACGTCCGCCCGGCCGAGGGCGTCCGGCTGCGGCTCGACGTGCTGGAGTGCCTGGCGGCGGACCTGGCCGGGGTGCTGGCCGCGGCCGCCTGGCGGCCCTTCGACCTGGCCGGTGAACTGCCGCTCCGCGCGGCCCTGTTCGAGCTCGGCGAGCGCGAGCACGTGCTGCTGGTGGTGCTGCACCACATCGCCGGCGACGGCTGGTCGATGGCGCCGCTGCTGCGCGACCTCGCGGCCGCCTACGCGGCCCGGTGCGCGGGGGAGGCGCCCGGCTGGGAGCCGCTGCCGGTCCAGTACGCCGACTACGCGCTCTGGCAGCGCGACCTGCTCGGCGCCGAGGACGACCCCGACAGCCTGGTCGCCCGTCAGCTCGCCCGCTGGAAGGAGACCCTGGCCGGCAGCCCCGAGGAGCTGACGCTGCCCTACCTCCAGGCGCGCCCCGCCACCGGAGGGGACCGGCTCGCCGAACGCGTCACCCTCGCCGTGGACACCGAACTGCACGCTGCGCTGGCGGAGTTGGCGCGTTCGCAGCGGGTCACGCTGTTCATGGTGCTGCAGGCGGCGCTGGCCGCGCTGCTGACCCGGTTCGGGGCCGGGACGGACGTGCCGGTCGGGTCGGTGACGGCGGGGCGTTCCGACGAGGCGCTAGACGGCTTGGTCGGGTTCTTCGTCAACACGCTGGTGCTGCGCACCGACACTTCGGGGGACCCGCGGTTCGCCGAACTGCTGCCCCGGGTGCGGGAGGTGCAGTTGGACGCCCACTCCCACGAGGACGTGCCCTTCGACCGTCTGGTCGAGGAGCTCAACCCGGTCCGCTCCACGGCC
>NZ_JBEOSP010000102.1:0-3566 GCF_040303105.1 Kitasatospora sp. NPDC096128
CTAGAAATAGAAAAAAATCTGATTTAATATATGCAGAAATGCTTCAATGGTTGTTAGATACTTTTGTAAGTTTTGGATTAGTGTTAGGTTTTATTTTAATGTTTATACTAAAATATACTAAATTTGATTGGCTAATTCCTTACATAGATCCTTTTTTAGTTTTAATCGCTGGTATTATTTTAATAGTTATGCCTATAAGACTTCTATATAAAAATGGTAAAGAAATTATATCAATGTCTGCTTCAGAAGAAGTACAATATGATATTTATAATATAGTAAAGAAAAAAAATATTGAATATAATATTAGAGACGAAGATATTAGAATATCTAAAATGGGGCAAGTTATTTATATTGATTTACAAAACATAGTTGATAGAAATTCCTATATTCAAACTATTGAACAAGCAGATGTATACAGAAATGAAATAATAGAAGAAATTAACCAAAATTTCATAAATTTTGATAAATGGTTAAATATTTCATTCACTGAAAAATATTACTCAAGACAAATAAACTAAATATTTCTCTAATTCTCATAAAGTGTTAATATTATTAATGTGTTCTATACTAATTATGGTTATAGTCCTTCATTCATTTGGAGGACTAATTTATATTTAAATTAGTAAACTGTCATTCTTACTTATTCTCCCATTTTTCTTTTAATTGACGTTGAAATGCTTCTCTATCTTGTCTTAATTTAGTGTCTTCATTATATATTTTGTGTGATTGTGTATATTCTTTTTTCTCTAACCATTTAGGTGTTTTTTCTCGACTACTATAGCGCTTAGACATAATTTTATCTTGTCTTTCAGGTTTTCGTTTACTATGTATACACTTCTCAGCGTCAAAGATAAACTCTAACCATTCAATTTTACGTCCCTTTTTAGCCTTGATTTTATTAATGTGAAGATTGTTAAAAATAGTGTTTAACTCTGTAACAATAGGCTTCAAAACATTTTTATTAATATCTGTCATTCTATAAGATTTAGGGATATCTAGGCGTTCTCTAAAATCATCAATTTTAATTTTCATATAACCAGTGTGTTTATATTGTTTAAGTATTCTAAACATGTTTTTTGAATATGTAGATTTCAAATTTGTCATTTCTTTTAATTCAAATTTAGTAAAGTTGCTAGTAATTGAATTAAGTATATGCTTTAAATTAGGAGAAGTTGAAATTTCTAAGTATTGATCTTTTTTATGAATTCTATAATGATTAAATAAAATAAATCTTTCTATAACCTCATCATCTTCGTATCTAATTGTTAGTTCCAACATTTTCTTATATACATCATCCAAGTCTTTAACGAATCTATTAATATTACGTGTTTTCGGACTATAGTTACTCAATTCTTTCAATTCATCAAAAGATAAATGAAGTGTGTTAGTTTCTTTTTCCTTAAGTTTATTACACATGGCAAAAAATAAATTAATTTCAGTACTGGTGAATTTTCTTAAAGGAACTAAATTCAAATCGTTTTTGTATACTACTGTTTCTCTCGTCATTATATAGATACCTCAACATAATTATTTCAATAAGGAGCATGTTTTTTTATGATACTCCTTATTGAATTGATATTTTCACGTTAAAACACTTTGATAACAATGTCAATTAACAAAAGAAGGTTTATAATAAAAACTACTCCTTTTATGTGGCAAAACTACTCCTTTTATGTGGCAAAACTACTCCTTTTATGTGGCAAAACTACTCCTTTTATGTGGCAAAACTACTCCTTAAGCATCTCAAATAAGCTGTGGCTCTAAAGCTCAAACGACTTCTAAAAAGGTTTATAAAAAGATTTATAAAAAGATATTAAAAAGGTCGGAGTGAAATACTCCAAATTCATTCAAATATACTTCTAAAGAAACGAACACAAAAATAAACTTTAAAAAATATCTTCATCAATTAATTTAGAAATCATACTCACATCTTATCATTTCCAATACAATATCTTTGCTACCTTGGAATTCTTATAATAATATAGAAATGCAAAGGTATTGTTCCTCCTTACAGAACTATTTAATATGCGCTGTAAGTAAGGTAATGATTGTTCTTAATCGGTTGATCATACTTATTAAATTTTTATCTCCTCTTTTCATGAGATAAGCACTCAGGCGAGTATCATACTTGTTTGAGTGCTTATTTTTATTGATTTATTCTAAAATTCTAAGTCATTCTCTGTCTCTTTTTTAATAGGTGCTGATGCCTTTCTTATATGATGGTCTATCCCTGACACATCACCTTGATATGCATGTGTTAAAGCCCCCTGATCCACCGTATCGGGATCAATACCGACTTCTGGCATACGTTGATATTTAATTTCTGCGCTTAATTCAATGTTCCTATCTTTCAATGCACATCTAAGTCCCGCAAACAAAATACGTGTATCATTTCTTACCATGTCGTTCATCGCTTGATGACGTGCATTTAACATGTCTAAATGGTGTTCGAGTTGATTATTTTGTGTTGTTAAATGTTGATTGCGCTTGTCCAAATCTCTGTAATTCATTCTAAGGCCACTCAGAGACGCCTCATACGCTTTGATTTCTTTTTGGTACTTTTCCTCCTCTTTTTCAAAATCGTCCCTAGAAATCGTTCTCAGTTGCTTGTATAGGTCGATATCTTCTTGAGCCTGTTGAGAATCCTCTTGTAAAAAATGATTTTTCCGTTTTAAGTTTTGAATATCCCGAGTTAAATTTTCTTTTTCATCGTGTAAATCGTTGATATCCCTCAACAATTGTTTTTTCGTTTCAATTTGTTGGTCTAATTCACTTAAAACTTTCGCTTTCTTTTTATATTCATGAATATCTTGAATATACGTTTTATTATCATCGGTACTCCCACGTTCAACATCAAAACCTTGCTGGCACAGATGTGTTGTTAATTCATCATGGATATGATTAATGGCTTGTCGATTCATAGCTGTACGTGCTGATAACCGCCCTTGATGATTAACAGGTATAAAGTGAAGGTGCATATGAGGCGCTGATTCATCCATATGCACTTTCGCTGAAACGACATTGGCTTCACCAAAACGTTCACTGAAGTAATCTTTACATGTCTTAAAGTAGTGTTTTGTACGTGTTTCTCCCATACGGTCGGCCTCTTCTTTCGATAACGTAATGATATTGGAATACATCACCACACTATTTTTCTGTACGCGTGACCCCTGTTCTTTATAATAACCGACTCTATCTTTCACACGATGATACAAATGACGTTCATCTTCAACTAAATCAAAGTTTAAGTTTGTCCGTTTCAAATCAATCTTGTCGTTTTTGATTCTCCCTTTACGTTCTTGTTCCATCTCTTTGCCTTTAACATCGCTCATTTTATTTTTTTGCGTATTCCAAGCTAATTTCAAATTGAGTGCCCTCCCCGAAGCTTTTTGATTTGTCTGTGGTTCTCTACTTTCGAGAACCACAGACAAATATCATTTTACAAGCGCTGTGATTGTCTACCTTCGACAATGCTTCGCTTATGTAAAATGATGGATACTCTCACCGCTACGCCTCAAACATGTGAGGCTGATTCCGCAATGAGAGTATAGCTTGATATACTCTTA
>NZ_JBEOSP010000102.1:3576-5622 GCF_040303105.1 Kitasatospora sp. NPDC096128
CGCTCTGGCGAGGCACTCACTACATTCAAAAATATATTTTTGAATTCCGTTCTATAGATAACAAATGACATACGCATTATCAAACAAATATGTTTGAAAATCTGTATGCCAAATG
This sequence comes from Kitasatospora sp. NPDC096128, assembly GCF_040303105.1. Taxonomy (NCBI): domain Bacteria; kingdom Bacillati; phylum Actinomycetota; class Actinomycetes; order Kitasatosporales; family Streptomycetaceae; genus Kitasatospora; species Kitasatospora sp. NPDC096128. Next base: position 3,692 of record NZ_JBEOSP010000102.1, read on the forward strand.
TTAGCTCATACCACCTCGAATCATACATATTTATTAGCATACATATGTATGTTATATTAATATAAAGATAAGCAAACATATGTATGCTTATCATATATTAACGATGAGGTGGTTCAATGCCAAAAAAACAAAATTCAAAAGAAAAAATCCTAACAATTCGTGTAAGTCAATCGCAATACGAAAAGATTTGTGCACTTGCGGATATTCGAGAGATGAATGTGACCGAATACATACGTCATACAGCCATTGGTAATCGCATTAAACCGACAGTCATCGAACAAATTAAAGAATCCAGTGAAGTCAGTGAATTGTTTAAAAAAGACAACGAGGCACTCAAATCGAACAATCAGGCACTCCAGCATCATATTCATCAGTTGGAAGATGAAATCGACCAACTGAGACAAGAAAATGACGTCTTTCATCACTTATTACAACATTTTGATAGTACAGCATTTTTTAACTTCAATACATATCGCGATGATCGTCAACTGAAAAATGCGATTAAACGATTGAAAGAACAATAAAAAACCAAGCGACTATCAATCATCGTAGTCGCTTGCTTTTTTATTGTTCGATTTAATATTTACTTCATAAAATTTTTAATATAAATTATGGTATTGAATATTAGAAAATGTCGTTAAATCATAATAAAAAATGTTAACTCCTTGGTAATTAACATCGTTGACTTTAAAGCAATTAGGAATATAACCAGCATGTTTAAATCCTAATTTATTATAAAGATATTTAGCGCCTGAGTTAGAATCAACGACGGAATTGAATTGTAATATCCGAAAGTTAAGTTCTTTAGACTTGTTTAGTGAATGCATAATAAGTGCTTTTCCAACTTTTTTACCTCTAGCTTTCTTATCAACAGCATATGATGCATTAGCAACTTTTCTTAATCGTCCAATATTATTAGGATACAATATATACACGCCGACAACTTCATTATTAAGTACAGCAACAGCTGTATATGATGCTTGAGTAAATAAAGAATGACACTCCTCTAAGCTTAAGGTTTTATCTTGCGGGAAGTGGGTTCCTGCTATAATAACATCATTCCATATGCGACTAATATCAACTAAGTGATCTAAACAAAAAGGTTGAATAGAAAAAGTCATACTAGTACCTCTTTTATAAGGATATTTCTAATTGCTCAGCATACGACGATTTCATTATATAACACTATTGTTTAAAGAAAAGTACTGTAATTAAAAAGAAAAGAACTTCAAATAGACTTTACATTTTATAATGTAAAATTGAAATAAATGATATCGTTTTTTCACTTGCATTTAAATATTCGTGATGTAAATGAGAATTAAATTTAATTGCTTGGTCTTGCGATAAAGAATATTTATTATTCTCAATAATCATATTTACTACTCCCTTTGTAACCATTAAAAATATTGTTGATTCTTGATGATGTGCTTCAGGTTTTAAAGAACTGTAGGGTTTTAATTCAGTTTGGAAAACTTCAAAAGGTTGGTCTGTTTGATATAAAAAATAAGGATAGCTGACAGATCTTTTTTTATTATCATAAATAGCTTGAATTTCAGATTTATCAATCACTTCTACACCTTTATGGGGTGATGAAATAAGTTTACTTAGAGGTATTTTTAAGCCGCTAGATATACGCCATAAAATAGTTATAGAAGGACTGGATTTTTCTGTTTCTATTTGATTAAGCATGGTTTTGCTCACACCTGTAAGATAAGATAATTGTTGCAAAGTAAGTCTTTCTTCTTTTCTATACTTTTTAATGTTATTAGCTACTACATGTTTAATATCTTCCATATTTGCATCTCCAAGTTTCGATATTTGTAATTTGTTTAATTTTAACACGCATACTTTATAGTTGTATAAATTTCCTTTAAAGTGTTATATGAAGGAGGATAACTCATGAAAATTAAACAAAAAAAAATAATACTTAT
>NZ_JBEOSP010000103.1:0-5500 GCF_040303105.1 Kitasatospora sp. NPDC096128
GGAGGACCCGCTCGCACCGGACCACGTCCAACTCGCCGTCCGGCAGCGGCAGGGCGAGGGCATCGCCGTCGAGGAAGCGGGCCGGACTGCCGGCCGCGAAGCTGGCGCGGCGGTGCGGGCCGGTGGTCGGAGTGGACAGCTCGGCCGAGATGGTGGCGCGGGCACGGGCTTCGCACCCCGAACCGGCCTTCCTGGAAGGGGACTCCCTGACAGCGATCACGGCGGCTCGTTCCATGGGGGGTGCTCCGGTCGTGCTGGATGGGCTGTTGGCGGCCAGGCGGCGTATGTGAGGAACCCGGAGTGCTCTCCGGTGAATGCGAACCCGGCCTTCAAGAGGACGCTGCCGGAGGCGGGATTGTCCGGGTGGTGTTTGGCTCGGACCTCTGGTAGCCCGAGACGGCCGAAAGCCAGTGCCAGGAGCTGGCGGACACCCTCCGTTGCGTAGCCCTGGCCCCAGGCGTCTTCACGCAGGATGTAGCTGATGGTGGCCACCGGGCGGCCACGGTTCAGCTTGACCACTCCGAGGAGATCACCGTCAACGGCGAGCCCGAGGACGTAGAGCGTGCGGGGCGACTGTGTTGCGGAAGCGGCAGCGTCGCGCACACGGCAACGGGCTTCGGGGGCATCCATGGCGGCCCGACCCAGGTATTTGGTCGACTCCGCGCTGTAGATCCGCAGCAGGGCCCCGGCGTCCTCGGGACTCAGCTCACGCAGTTCGATCACCCGTCCACCACTTGGATCAGCTTGACCAATTCGGCTGCGGTCGGCCGGTCGTCGGGGGCGGCCAGCAGGACGTAGCGCAACCGGGCTTGGAGGCCGGGCCAGGGCATCGCGGTGGAGATCGGGATCGCCTGGTGAGCGATAGTCTTGCGGATCTCCTCCAGCGGCGTTTCCTTTCCAAGGCCGGCGGTCTCGTAGTCCAGCGGCCACTTGCCCGTGGCACAGGTCCACAGGGTTCCGGCCAGGGCGTAGACATCGGCTGGCTGTGTGGTCTCGACCGGTTGGGGACCGTTGATGATCCGGGCGGCCAGCTCGGGCGCGGTGAGGTGGATCATCGTGCCGTCGAATGTCGTCCACGGCGTGGTGTCGATCTGCCGGGACCACGCGAAGTCGAGAAGACGGACACCCTGTTCGGTGTGGATGCCGTGCTGGGGCTGGAGGTCCCCGTGCACCCACCCCGCCTCGTGCAGGTCGGCTACGGCACGGCATAGGCCGACCGCAGCAGCGAGGGCTTGGGCCTTCCTGTCTTCGCCTTTGCGTACTGGGCGGAAGGTGTCCCAGGTGGACGGCCCGGCCAGCCACGGGGTGACGTACCAGACGCCGTCAGCGAAGCGGCCGGCCGTCACGGTGTAGCCGGGAAGCTGGTCCAGCACAGCAGCCTCGCGGGCGGTGACCTCGGCAGCGTCGCCGGTGCCGAGCTTGATGCTCACCGCACCCTGCGGGCCGCTGGCCTTCCACACCGCCGAGCCACGCCGGTTGCTAATCTCCTCCAGCTCGAACGGCCCACAGATGCCCTCCGCGACCGTCAGCGCCTCTGCGGCCTCGGAAGTGAACTCACCCATTCTCGTACTGCCTTCCACTCGCAAGGAATGTGCTCGAAGACGTCCCGGCCGTCGTCGGCCGCCACGGAAAGCGCCGTGGCGAGGTCGGGCGTTGCCTCCAGGAATTTCGGGTCCAGCGGCCGGACGCCCGCCCGCACCGGGAGGAACGAAAACGGCGGCGGCGGGATGCTCTGGCCATGCCGGCCGGTCTCGACGGCGGCCTGGGTGAACTTGCCGAACATGACCCCGACCGGGGCGTAAAGGTGCTTCAACGCCCAGTGCGGCCAGGCCATAAGCTCCCGGTGGTCGGCATCTTCGCAGTGCCCGATCAGCACCACGTTTTCACACGCGAGAACACCGTTCGGTCGTGCCATCAGCGGGCGGACCCATTCGGCGGCCTGGACTCCGGCGTAGAACAACTCGGCCTCCACGGCGTACTGGTGGCTGCCCGGGGTGATCTCGTAGACGGTCCAGCCGGTCATGCCCCGCGAGGTGGACGGCCGCAGGAACGGGCAGTGCTCGTGCAGCACTGCGAGGTAGTCGTTCACGTCGATGCTGACGGGCTTCTCCGTCCGCGCCTCGGTGAGGCGGAGCGCCCCGGCGGTCGGCCGGGACGCTCCGTCGCATGGTGCGGCGATCACCGGATGGTCTTCTCCGGGGCCGTCAGGCCGTCGTCGCCGTCGCCGCCGCCGGCGGGCGAGCAGTCCCACTCGGCGAGGACCTCGCCCGTGTCACGGTAGCGGGCCAGCGCCTCGGTGTTGACCGTGCCGTGGGCGTCGGTGAACCAGATCTCCGGCAGGGGACCGTACGCCTCCTCGTACGCACTCACCCAGGCGATGTGGCCGGTGCCCGCGCTCTCGACGTGGGCCAGCTTGCGGCCGGCGTGCCGGAGGGCGAAGGCGTCGTGCGCGGCCGGGTCCGCGACCAGGCCGTGCCACGCCGCGTCGATCGCAGCCGAGAACATTTCGGGCGCGGTCTGACCCGCGTCGATCCGGCGCGCCGTGATCGCGAAGAACTTGCCCAGCTCGTCCAGCTCGATGCTGGGCTTGATGGTGGCGGTGCTCACGTGCCTCTCCAATCAGGTTGGCTCTGCCTGCCCGGGTACGAGCGAGCAGTGGTGCGTGGTGGTGCAGGCCCGGCCCGTCAGACCCTTTCGACGGGCCGGGAGACTGTGGGCGCCCGAAGGCGCGGGTGCTAGAAGCGCCCGGAGGCGATGAGCGCGGTTGCTACCGCCATCAGCACGAACAGCGAAAGCGTGTGGGCGACGGCGACCGGTACCGGGGTGGGGACGCCGCGTGCGGCTTGCTCGGCCGCCTCGCGGTACTCGTCCTGATCGTCCATGGCGTGCCTACGCCGGCCGCTGGTCGAGCGCGGCCCGCAGGGCGGCGCGGTGGTGGGGCCTGCGGGCGCGGGCAATGCAGTCGTCGCAGATCGCGTGACAGGTGCCCTGGGTCTCACCGGGGGCCTGGAGCGTGCTGCCCGCACAGACCAGCGTGTCCTGATGGCAGCCCCAGCAGGTACCCGGCGGTAGCCGTCGGCCGGTCCATGACCATCCCTTCGCCCGTGATTTGGACGGGAGCAGCGGGGTGCTCAATCCGCGGCCTCCAACTCGGGATTGCGTCTCGCCATCGGTCTGTCCTCCTTCGCCGTGGCGGTGGGGGTGCGGGATAGACCGTAGGAGTTTCAGTCAGACGCTCTCCAGAAAGTTGCACGCAGTTGCACAGCAGTCACCCGAGAGAGTCAATCGCCTCTGTGATCAGGGCACGAGCGGCTGCGCCGTGCACGGCATCTGCGGACAGTTCCCCGAACCGGCTGACGTACATGGCCACTTCGGAGGGCTGCGTGATCTGGAGGTATCCGGAGACGAGTTCGACGTTGACCTGCGACGAGTCGTAGAGCGAGAACGCTTCGACGTGCATCGAGTGGCGCAGATAGCCCCTCGGGACGATCCCCAGACTCACGTTCGTCAGGGAGGCGACGGCGATCAGGTGGGCAAGCTGGCCGGCGGCTACCTCCGTGCCGCCGAGGCCGTGGTACAGGCATGCCTCTTCGATGATGAAGCCGAAGGTCTTCCCGTGGTCTCTCAGGATCTCCTGTCGCTCCATACGCACCTGCACGGCCTCCTCCACGTCGTCCACGGCAACCCGACGACGTTGGGTGGCTCGGAGTACCGAGCGGGTGTAGTCCCGGGTTTGGAGGAGCCCGTGCAGGATGCCAGGTGTGTACGCCCGGAACCGCGTGGTTCGCTCGTACAACGGCAGGACCATCTCTTGGGCGCGCTTGAGCCCGCTTCGCTCCATGCGTCGCCACTCGGTGAACATGGTTTCCACCGAGCGGAGGGAAGCCACCAGGTCCGCGGCCTGGTCGTCCGCTCCACAGGCCCGGCACCAATCCCTGATGTCCTGTTCGGACGGTGCGGTGATCGCGTTCTCGATGCGGGAGCACTTCGACTTGCTCCAACCGCAGGCGAGCGCGAGAGCAGGCCCGGTGAGTCCGGAGTCCTTACGGATCTCCTTAAGCCGCTCGGCTAGAGCCTTCCGGGCCTGCTGAACGCTCGACGAGCGAGAAGTGCGCATCTCGTTCGGTTACTTGAGCACGTAGCCCTCGTGCGGAGTCGCCCTATGCCAAACGGTCTCGAAGGCGTTCTTCACGAGCTGAACGACGGCAGGTTCGGTGCTCCACTCACGGTCCACCACATCCCCGTCACCCGAGAAGAAGGTGAACATGATCTTGGAGTCATCGAACATCCACAGGTCAGTTCCGGGCAGAGCAATGTCTGCCGCCAGCCGGCGCGGAAGCCAGCGAACCTGCTCGCCGATGGCCACATTCAGGAACGTCACGTGGTGCTCGTAGCGGATGTACTCCGTGACCGGCTCGGAGACGATCCGAGCGCGACGCATGACCACGCCACGGATAATCGCCTCTCCGGCGAACTGGGTCCAGTTCTGGAACCACTCCGGCCGGTCGTCCGGGTTGTAGCGAAGACCCTCCCGATAGCGCTGGAACTGAGGGTCGTTCGGCGTGTAGTTGTCGCGCATCTCCAGGTGCACGGCAGAGAACTTGGCCTCTGCCATGGCCGTGGCGATCGGGTTGGCCACGCTACTCCTTACTCGTCCTCTTGAGCGGCCAGCCTTGCGGCGAGGTCCACGATGAACTTGATCATCTCTTCCGGGAGGCGGATCACGGTCTCGTGGTCAGGCACGTCAGTCGAGTGACCGGGGACCGAACCAACCTCCTTGCAACGGCTCAAGTCCTCATCGCTGGCCTTGTAGGACTGGATGAGCAGGTCGCCGTTCTCCGGGTCACGCCAGATCGTCGGCGAGTCGACCTCTGGCGTGTTGGAGATGATCCCGATGAACTCTAGAGGCTCCACGATGCTCCCTGGGACTCTGGTTCCGCGTAGTTGCACAACCGATGGGCCCATCCTGGCCCGTATACGACCGGCCTGTCAGGCACTTCCTGACGAACCGCCAGCTCGGCGACAGCGAGTCTAGAGAGCGCGCAAGTGGTCATCGGGATAAGGGGAGATCTCCGTTCACCCTGCTGCTCGACAGATGTTGGGCCGTAGATAGGGGCAGTCAGGCTCAGCCTGCACCCAAGCCCCGGCCGCACGGTGAGCACCAGTCGGACGGGACGGTGTTGCGTTCGGGGACTGCGGCCCGCTGGGCGGAGGCGACTCGGCCGAGAGCGGCATCGTCCGATGCGAAGCGGGCGCACGGGGTGGCAGATGTTCCTCGACAACGGAAGGGTCCGCTCCATGGCCGGCGATGGTACGTCACGACAGGAAGTCGGCCGGGCCGACTTCCTGTGCGGGCGACCTCAGCTGACGATCAGACCGGCCGGTGGGCGATGGCGGCGAACATCGTCACCGAGAGGTGGAAGGCGCGCTGCTCGGCGGCGGTGGTGAGTTCGGCGTACAGGTCGTCGCGCTGCTCCTCGGTGAGCAGCCCGCGGGCGAC
>NZ_JBEOSP010000104.1:0-5339 GCF_040303105.1 Kitasatospora sp. NPDC096128
GCTTCGGTGCGCAGGGGGTTGATCTCGGAGACGGCGCCGACGAGCGTGGTCTTGCCGACACCGAAGCCGCCCGCGATGACGATCTTCGCGGAGGTGGTGGCGCGGGTGGGGGCGGCCGCGTTAGAGCTTGCGAAGTCCACTGAGGACCCTTTCGAGCAGCGTGACGTCGGGCTGGTTTCCGGATTCGCCCCCGGAAGCGGGCTGGTGGATGGCGACCAGACCGGCCTCGGCCAGGTCGGCCACGAGGATGCGGGCGACTCCCAGGGGAAGTGAGAGCAGCGCCGAGACCTCGGCGACGGATTTGACCTCCGTGCACAGCGTGCAGATCCGCTGGTGCTCCGGGAGGAGGGTGGCCAGGCGCTGCGGGTCGACGTCGGCGGAGACCAGGGCCTCCAACGCGAGTTCGTAGCGCGGCCGGGTGCGACCGCCGGTCATGGCGAACGGCCGGATCAGCGGGCCGGAGTCCTGCTCGTCCTCGAACTCCTCGACGTACCCGGGCTCCTGGGCCGGCCGGCGGCCGGGGTCCTGGGCGGGCGCCTGGCCGGGCGGCGTCGGGTAGCCGGGCGGCGGGGTGTCGAAGGCGGACTGCGGCCGGGCGTACGGGTCGTACTGGCCGTACTGCTCCTCGGGCCGGGCGTACGGGTGCTGCTGGGGCTGCTGCCCGTACTGGTGCCGACCGTATTGCTGACCGTGGCCGGCGCCGGGTGCTCCGAAGGCGTCATGGCCTGTGCCAGGGTACGGAACGCCGTACGGGCCGCTGCGGTCGTCGGGCGGTGTCACGGTTCCTCTCCTCACAAGGTGCGGCGGTGCGGTGCGAGCTTCGGTACGAGTCCGGAGCCTGTGGTGCGAAGGCCGTACAACGTCCGAACCCGAGCCCGCCGAAGCGGGCCCGGGAAGGACGCGGAGGTACTTCGAATACCTGGACGGTATCCGACGAACCGTCAGTGCAGGAGACTGCCCTGGAGTTCCGCGCGCAGTGCGGGGGTGAGAACGGCTCCTGCCCGGTCGACGAGCAGGGCCATCTCGTAGCCGACCAGGCCGATGTCCGAGTCGGGGGAGGCGAGGACGGCGAGGGCGGAGCCGTCGCTGATGGCCATGAGGAAGAGGAAGCCGCGCTCCATCTCGACGACGGTCTGGTTGACCTCGCCGCCTTCGAAGATCCGGCTGGCGCCGGAGGTGAGGGAGGTGAGGCCGGAGGCGACCGCGGCGAGCTGGTCGGCGCGGTCGCGCGGGAAGCCTTCCGACATGCACAGCAGGAGGCCGTCCGCGGAGACCACCACGGTGTGGGACACCCCGGGGGTGTTGTCCACGAAATTGGTGATCAGCCAGTTCAGGTTCTGTGCGGCCTGGCTCATCTGAGTCAACTCAACGCTCCTGGTGGTTCGAGCCGCCGAAGAGATCGGTGCTCCGGTTCTGTCCGTTGCCGGACTGGTCTACCTGATCGGGGTCGATCCGGAAGCTTCCGGTGTTGCCGGCGCTGCGGCCCTGCTCGACACCGCGGCGCAGGTTCGTGAGGCGGCCACGGACCTCCTCGGGGCTGCGGGAGACCTGCGGCCCTTCCTGCGGGGTGGGCTTGGCGTTGCCGGGCACCAGGTTCTGCTTGGGCACCCGGCGGGGCAGTCCGGCCCCGGTGGTGCCGGCGGAGGAGGGCTCGCGCAGCTGCTCGGCCCGCTGCCAGTCGCCGTCGTTCGGCGACTGCCAGGGGGAGGCGGTCGGGCCGGTGGGCCCGTAGCCGCCCAGTGCGGACACGTCGTGCCCGCGGGTCTCGGCGGGCGCCGAGGTGTCCTTGGCGCCGGCGAACCAGTTCGGGGTCTCGCCGGAGGGCTGGCTCAGGCCGGCCGGGGCGCTGCCCGGGCCGCCGCCCGCCAGCTGCTGGCCGGGGCGGCGCTGGGGCAGCCCGGACGGCAGGGTGGCGGTGGGCTCGGCGGCGGGCAGGGCGGGCGGCTCCGGGGCGTACGGGTGGCCGGCGGGGGCCTCCTCGGCCTGGTGGCCGTAGCCGTCCTGGGCGTACCCGTCCTTGCCGTAGCCGTCCTGCTGGTAGCCGCCCTGGTCGTAGCCGTACTGGTCGTCGGCGTAGCCCTGGTCGTAGCCCTGCTGCTGGTACTGGCCGTAGCCGTCCTGGGCGTACTCGTCCTGCTGGTAGCCGCCCTGGTCGTAGCCGTACTGCTCGTCGGCGTAGGTGTCCTGCTGGAAGCCCTGCTGCGGGGCGTACTGGTCGTAGCCCTGCTGCTGGTAGTCCTCCTCGATCTCGGCGTCCACGACCGGCCCCTGCGGGCCGCCCTCCAGGGCCGCGCGGCGGACCTGGTCGAGGCGCTGCGAGCGCTGGACGGCTTCCAGGGCCGGGCTGAACCCGGAGGAGCCGGCGTTGCCGATGCCGGTGAGGTGGTCGTCGAAGCCCAGCTCGGCGGCGCTGCGGTTGTTGTCCGGGGCCCAGTCGGCGGTCGGCTCCTGGTCGGCGAAGATCCGGGAGACGGTGAACTGCTCCTCCGGCTCCGGCGCCACCGCGGAAGTGGTGACGAAGGGCGGGAGCATGACCAGCGAGGTGGTGCCGGCGGACTCGCCGGACGGGCGGAGCTGGACGCGGATGTCGTGCCGCTGGGAGAGCCGGCCGACCACGAAGAGGCCCATGCGGCGGGAGATGGTGGCGTCGACCGTGGGCGGCTCGGCCAGCTTCTCGTTGATCTCCGCGAAGTCGTCGGCGGTGAGGCCGATGCCCTTGTCGTGGATCTCGACCAGCACCCGGCCGTCCGGCAGGCGGGTCGCGTTGACCAGCACCCGGGTCTGCGGGCTGGAGAACGAGGTGGCGTTCTCCAGCAGCTCGGCGAGCAGGTGGACGAGGTCGGTCACGGCGGCGCCGACGACCTCGACCTCGGGGATGCCGGACAGCTCGACGCGCTCGTACTGCTCCACCTCGGAGGCGGCGGCGCGCAGCACGTCGACCAGCGGGACCGGGGTGTTCCAGCGGCGGCCGGCCTCTTCGCCGGCGAGGACGAGGAGGTTCTCACCGTTGCGGCGCATACGGGTCGCGAGGTGGTCCAGCTTGAAGAGGTTCTCCAGCTGGTCCGGGTCGGCCTCGTTGTTCTCCAGGTCGGTGATCAGCGCCAGCTGGCGCTGGATGAGGCCCTGGCTGCGGCGCGACAGGTTGGTGAAGATCGCGTTGACGTTCCCTCGCAGCAGGGCCTGCTCGGCGGCGAGCGCCACGGCCTGCTGGTGGACCTGGTCGAAGGCCCGGGCGACTTCGCCGATCTCGTCCTTGCCGTGCAGCGGGATCGCGGTCACCGAGGTGTCGACCCGGTCGGGGTCGGTCTTGGAGAGCTTCTCGACCAGGTCCGGCAGGCGGTGGTCGGCGATCTCCAGGGCGGCGCTGCGCAGGGTGCGCATGCCGAGGATCATCGAGCGGGCGACGTAGCCGGTGAGCAGGCCGGCCAGGATCAGTGCGGCGACGACGATGACCGTGTTGAGGATGGCGTCGTAGAGCGCGTTGTCCTTGAGGTTGCGGGAGTCGGTGAGGACGTTGTCCAGCAGCACGACTTCGGTGTTCCGCAGGGCCTGGATGTGGGTACCGGCGGCCTGGTTCCAGTTGTCCGGGGTCAGACCGGCGTTCTTGGCCTCCGCGTACGCGGCGTCGGCCGCGGCCTTGCCCCTCTGCTGCCCGATGGCGGCGGCCTCGGCGTAGTTGGCGGCGAGCCCCAGCAGGCCCTGCATGGTGGGCGCCGTGCCGTTGGGCATCTTGTACGCCGAGCGGTCCTGGGCGGTGGCCAGGGCGACCTGGGCGTCGCCGTACTTCTTGGCGTCCTCGGGGGCGGCACCGGTGTTGAACTCGGCGAGGGAGACCTGCTCCAGCTTCTCCGCGACCAGGATCTGCTGGGTCATGTCCTGGTTCTCGTAGCGCGTGGTCACGCCCTGCGAGGCACCGACCAGCAGGCTCAGCATCAGCGAGCGCTGGGTCGAGGCGGAGGCCTTGGCCAGCGACATCGCGTAGATCGCGCGGCCCTTGCTGGTGGCGTTGGAGGAGCCGTTGCCGACCGAGTTGTCGTAGGCCAGCAGCGGCGCGAACATCGCCGAGTAGGCGTTCGCGGTGGCGCTGGCGAACAGCTCCTTGCCGTACGCGACCTGCCGCAGGTGCGGCAGGCTGACCACCAGGTCCTCGAAGGCCTGGTGGCGGCGCGGCAGCTCGCCGGACTTGTCGGTGGCGTTGTACGCGGTCTGGTAGGCCTTCAGCGCGGCGTCGGTGTCGGCGCGGCGCTTGGCGACCTCGTTGTTCGGGTCCTGCCCGGTGATCAGGGGTATCAGGGTCTTGTCGCGCTCGTTCTCGAGCGCTTCGGCGAGTTCGGTCGCCGCCTTGGCGAGCTCGGCGGTCTTCTCGGCGCGGGACGCCTTGATGTAGCCGTCGACCGAGGTGTTCACTCGCAGACCGCCGAAGACGAGACTGATGATCACGGGGATCAGCAGGATCGCGATCAGTCGGGTCGGCACGCGCCAGTTGCGCGGACGGAGGAAGTCGTAGCGGCTGGACGGACCGCCGTCGCCGGACGGACCCGCCGGACCGGTGCGAGGCTCCTTGGCGGTCGCCGGGGGCTTGGCGGCCGGGGTGGCCTGGGAGCGCTCCTCGGTGGGAGTGAACGCGGAGAATCCGGCCTGTTCCGCGGCGCTGCCGTTCGGCGCGCTCTGGCGGGGCTCGGAGCGCCGCTGCGGGGCGGGTTGCTGCTTACGCCTCACTCGACTACTACCTCTCGGCCGACTTGCCGGCCATGGATCAATCCAGCGCTACCCCCGGGGCCCTGGCCCGCTGCCGGAAGGCCGGCGCGGGATGTTCAGGGGTAGCTGGAATTTCAGCACGTGCAGGGATGGGGGACAAACAGCCGCCGTATGGCACCCGCAGTGGAACAATCCGGACAATCGGCGACATGACGGAGCAAAACCGTGGTGATCTGGCGCTGAGTGACGCTGATTCGCCACGCTGCGTCATTGTTGATCACAAAATGCCTACCGAACTGTTATCCGCTGCTTATACACGGGTCTTGCGCGCGGCCCCGGGAGGACACCGGCCGGTAAAGAACCGCCGCCCCGGCGACCCGTCAGTGTGACGGCTCACCGGGGCCTGTCGGTTCCCGTGACTCGCACGCTCGCCTCCGGGGGCGTCCTCCGACTCCGTTGTCAGCGGAGCCGGGCGAGGAGGGCGTGTTCGACGAGGGTGATGAGGGCGCTCTTGGCGCTGTCGCGGCGGCGGGCGTCGAGGGTGACGACGGGGGTGTCGGCGCCGAGTTGGAGGGCTTCGCGGACTTCGTCGGCGGTGTGGGGCTGGTGGCCGTCGAAGCCGTTGAGGGCGACGACGAAGG
>NZ_JBEOSP010000105.1:0-5070 GCF_040303105.1 Kitasatospora sp. NPDC096128
CGCTCGCCGCGTGCGGGCCCGACAACGTGGACCCGCCGCTGAACGCCGGGCCGAGCGCCACTGCCACCGGGCCCGGGGCCCCGCCGTGCGGACCGGCGGACCGCTGTGCACCCACCCCCGTGCCGGAGCTGCCGCCCGGCGCGCACTCCGTCGCCCTCCGGCCCGTTCGACACGACCGGGGTCGCCCGACGGGGCCTCGCGGCCCGAACCCTCGGGCTCGTGGAGCGTGGACCGTCCCCTCGGTACCCGGGGCCCGCCGGACTCCCGGGCGGCCACCGCCGTCCCCTCTCTCCCCCCTTCCTTCCCGGCCGGCCGGCCGCCCGTGCGAGCGGCGCTCCAGGGCCGGCCCCCGAGGCGTTTCACCAGGTCCTCCGGGGTCGCCGGGCCGGTCCGGCAGGAATGGCGGCACGACTGCGAAGCGGGGAGAAGTTGTTGTCGTGCAGGTTCTGGTCGGCATTTTGTCCGAGGTCAGTCCGGTGGGCGCTCCCTAGACTCAAGATCGCCGCCGGAGCGATTTCCGGGCGGCAAACCTCTACACGCGCCCGCGACTCTTTCCGGGGCTCGCCGTGCGGCGGAGGGCGCGCTGACCGCGACGCGGACGAATCCGAGGGCAGAAACGTGCTGATCGATCGTGAACGAGAGCTGGCCGTACTGGAAACCGCGCTCGCCGACGCCTTCCAAGGGACTAGCGGGATCGTCCTGATCGAGGGCGCGGTCGGCTGCGGGAAGAGCGAACTCGTCGAGACCGTCGCCGAGTCCGCCGCCTCCTCCGGCGCCGTGGTGCTGCGGGCCATCGGCACCGCCGTCGAGCGGGACCTCCCGCTCGGCGTGCTCGGCCAGTTGCTGGCCGCCGCCCCGGCCGGGGCCCTGCCGGACCCGGCCGCCGCGCCGGAGCCGTCCCGGGTCGACGTGATGCAGGCCCTGTGCGCGGCCGTGCACCGGCTCGCCGAGCGCGCACCGGTGGTCATCTGCGTCGACGACCTGCACCACGTCGACGACCTGTCCTGTCAGTACCTGCTCCACCTGGTCCGCCGCACCCGTGCCGCCCGGGTGCTGCTGGTGTTCACCGAGTCGCTCCACGAGCGGCGCGACGACCCCGTCTACCGGACCGAGCTGCTGCGCCAGCGCGGCTTCGTCCGGATCCGGGCCGGACGGCTGTGCCCCGAAGCGGTCGGCGGGCTGGTCGCCGCCGAATCGGCCTCCCAGATCGCCGCCGCCCCGGCCGACGGCAGGACCCCGCCGGCGGTCGACGCCGCCGCCGGCAACCCGCTGCTGCTGCGCGCCCTGCTCGAGGAGCACCGGGCCGGCGGCCGCGCCCCCGAACCCGGCGGCGCCTTCGCCCAGGCCGTCCTCGCCTGCCTGCACCGTTGCGGCCCCGTGGCGCGCCGTCTCGCCGAGGTGTTGGCGGTGCTCGGCGACCTCGGCTCGCACGAACTCGCCGTCCGGCTGCTCCGCAGCACCGATGCCGCGGTCGTCCGGGGCACCGTCGCCCTCGATGCCGCCGGCATCCTGCTGGGCTACCGCTTCCGCCACGCCGTCGCCCGCCAGGCCGTGCTCGACCGGATGCACCCGGACGACCGGACCGCCCTGCACCGCCGTGCCGCCGTACTCGCCCACCGGGCCGGCGCCCCGAGCACCGCCGTGGCCGCCCAACTGCTCGCCGCGGGCAGCACCGACCTGCCGTGGGCGGCGACGGTGCTCGCCAACGCGGCCGAGCAACTGCTCGCCGACGGCGCGACCCACCAGGCCGCCGCCTGCCTCGAACTCGCCTACCGCGGCCCGGCCGACGACGGGCAGCGCGCCCAGTTCCGCATCAAGCTCGCCGCCATCACCTGGCGGACCAACCCCAGCGCCGCCGAGCGCGCCCTCGCCGGTCCGCTGGAGAGCCTGCGGGCCGGCCGGCTCGGACCTGCCCGGCTCGGACCGCTCGCCCGGCTGCTCACCGAGCAGGGCCGGATCGACGAGGCCGACCAGGCGCTGGAGCAGCTGGCCGACAGCCGCGCAGCCGAACCCGGCGGCCGGCCCGTCGGCGCGTTCGGCCGCGGAACCGACCCGCTGGACGGGCTCTCGGCCTTCCGGTGGGCCGGTACGACGAAGCCCGGAGCGGGCGCCCGGCCCGCCCGGGTCGCGGCGCCCGCCACCCTGTGGGCGATCCCCGAGTACACGGCGGACGGTTCGGCCGGCGCCGAAGCCGAGACCTTCCTGCGCGGCGCCACCCTCGGCGCCGGCACCGCCGCCCCGATCGTGCAGGCCGTCCGGGCCCTGATGGCCATCGACAGCCCGTCCCGGGCCGTGTCCTGGTGCCAGGTGTTCGCGGAGGAGGCGGTACGGCGCGGCGCACCCGGCTGGCAGACCGCCTTCACCGCCCTGCGTGCCGAGGTGCTGCTCAGGCAGGGCGACCTGACCGGCGCGCAGCAGACCGCCGAGACCGCCCTGGACCTGTTGCCGGAGCGCGGCGGCAGCGCCTTCGCGGGGGGTGTGGCCGCCACCCTGATCCGGGCCGCCACCGCAGCGGGCCGGCACGACATCGCCGCCCGCGAACTCAGCCGCCCGCTGCCCGAGGGCCTGGTCGGCAGCATCCACGGCCTCGCCTACCTGCGGGCCCGCGGCCGCTACCACCTCGCCACCCACCGCTACCACGCGGCGCTCGTCGACTACCTCGACATCGGCCGCAGCCTCATGCGGTGGGGCCTGGACCGGCCGCTGCTGCTGCCCTGGCGGCTCGGCGCGGCCGAGGCGCTGATCCGGCTCGGCGAGATCCCGCACGCCGGCCGCTTCATCGCCGAACAGCGCGCCCACCGGGACTCCACCCACCCGTGGGTCTCCGGCCTCACCCTGCGGGTGCGCGCCGCCATGTGCGAACCCCGGGAGCGGCACGCCCTGCTCGCCCGCGCGGTGGACGAACTGCACGACTCCGAGGACCGTTACGAACTGGCCCGGACCCTGGCCGACTTCGCCGGGGCGCTGCGGGACCTCGGCGACGGCAACCGCGCCGACCTGGTCGACCGGTTGGTCTGGAAGCTCGCCAAGGAGTGCGGCGCGCAGGCGCTGTGCGAGCAGACCGCCCCCGCCTCAGCCGCTGCCTCCGTCCCCGCCGCTGCCGCTGCCTCCGTCTCTGCCTCTGTCTCCGCCTCCGTTATCGGCGAACCCCGCGGCGCCCGGGGAACCCCCGGCCTGTCCGAGGCCTCCCGGTCCGACAGCATCGACATCGCCGACCTCCAGGCCAGGCTCAGCGACTCGGAGAAGCGGGTGGCGATGCTCGCGGTGGACGGCCACACCAACCGTGAGATCGGGATGAAGCTCTGCATCACCGTGAGCACCGTCGAGCAGCACCTCACCCGGGTCTACCGCAAGCTCGGCATCACCTGTCGTCGGGACCTTCCCGCCGAACTCCACCTGCTCGGCTCGGGCAGCCGGGCGTGACGGTTCGGCAATCCGGACGGCGGGAGTCCGGCGACGCGCGGAACACACCGTGCCGGGGATGAGCGGAACCGGTCGCCCCCGGTGTGCCGACCGGGGGTGTCCGCCGACCCGCGCCCGCGCCCGAGCCCGCGCCTGCGGTCGTCGCCGGCCCGGCCGTCCGCCGGTGGGGCTCGGCGCGGTGCCGCGCCTATCAATGGAGACGCCATGACGCCGCAGTCCATGCCGCCGGAAGCGGCCCTGCCCGAGCTGCTGCGCACCGGCATGGCGGCTCTGGTCGAGGACCGGATGCGTGTCCTGCTGCACGCCGAGCAGGCGCGGTGCCAGGCCACCGACCCCGGGGCCGTGGGAATGATGGAGGGCCTGGCGGAGCTGGTCACCGCCGGCGGGGAGCGGATCCGTCCCACCGTCCTGCTCACCGGCTACCTCGCGGCGGGCGGCGACTCGGCGGCCGAACCCGTCCTGGACGCGGCGGTGGCCCTCGAACTCCTCGACACCTGCTACCTGATCCACCGCGACGCCTGGGAGAACTCCCTGCTGCGGCACGGCGCCCCCACCCTGCACGTCCGGCACAGCGCCGAGCACGAGCGCAACGGCTGGGGCGGTGATGCCCGCTACTTCGGCATCGGGATGGCCTCCCTGGTCGGAGACCTGGCGACGGCCCTCGCCGACCGCATCGCCGCGAACCTGCCGGACGCCGTCCGGCAGGTCTGGTACGACCTGCGGATCGGCCGGCTGGGCGGAAGCTACGTGGACTCCGCGCTGTCCAGCAGCTACCTGGCGGACCCGTGGCCGGCCGAATGCCTCACCGGCTGCGCCCGGGGCTGCGGCAGCGGTTGGTACGCGCTCCTGCACCCGCTGTTGATGGGCGCGGCCCTGGCGGGTCGCGGCGACCTGGCGGTGGTCTACCAGGACTACGCGCGCCCGGTGCACGCCGCCTGGCGGATGCGGGGCTTCCTCAGCGGCGGCGGGGACCGTGACTGGTACGGCGATCTGCTGCGGGAGGCACTGCTCGACGGAGAGGACCGCGACCGGGTCGAGCGCACCATCGCCCACCTGCTCGACCGCAGCCACCGGGCCCTCGCCGCCGCGGCGTTCTCCCCGGTCTGGCACGCCGAGCTCGCCGGTCTGGCCGCCCGTCTGACGGCCCCGCGGTAGCCGCCAGGGCCGGAAAGCGGCCCTGGCGGGGCTGGGGATTTGTTCTGGACGCCGAGCAGGGGTACTGTCTCCCAGTCGCTCGGCAGGGAGAACCGGACACGCGTTTGCGCGGACGGTCCCGGAGCGGCCAATCCCTTGAGACACCACTTCCGGTCCGTACCGGTCGTTTCGCTTTGCGCGGCTCGGCTCGGTGCTTATTCGGCGTGCGCTTTTTATCGGATTGCGGCCGGATTCGCTTTTCGGAGCGGGGATCGGCTAGAGTTTGAAACGTCGGACGGGGCGTCAAACCCCGGAAGACATCGGCGAGTTGGATGACGAAGCCCCGGAAAACGGAGCGGAAAACATCTGATAAGCTGGAAACACGAAAGAACGAAGCGCCCGGAGGACCCGCTGGAAAGCGGTCCGAAGGAAGCGTCCGTTCCTTGAGAACTCAACAGCGTGCCAAAAGTCAACGCCAGATATGTTGACATCCCCGGCCTCGATCGTCTGATC
>NZ_JBEOSP010000106.1:0-4641 GCF_040303105.1 Kitasatospora sp. NPDC096128
CCCGTGAACACGAACCCGACCCGACCCACACCACCCACAGCCCCGGACACCACACCCGGAACCTCACGACCCCCGGCCAACGCCCCCAGACCCGCCACGAGTTCATCGACATCCGCGCCGAGCACCACCGCCCGCTGCTCCAACGCCGCACGCGACACCGCCAACGAAAAGCCGATACCGGCAAGGTCCACATCCCGGCCGCCCTGCCCCACAAAGGCCGCCAAGCGCTCCGCCTGCCCCGCAAGACCCACCGCGGAACGACCCGAGACTACCCACGGCACCACCGGCAGTGCCCGTCCGCCGTCCGCAGGCTCAGCGGCCTCCTCGACAGGAGCCTGCTCGATGATCACATGCGCATTCGTGCCGGAGAACCCGAACGACGACACACCCGCACGCCGCGGACGCCCGGCATCCGGCCACGGCTGAGCCTCCGTCACCAGCCGGACAGCCCCGCCCTCCCAATCCACGTGCGAGGACGGCGCATCCACATGCAACGTCGCCGGAACGACACCGCGCTGCATCGCGGTCACCATCTTGATGACACCCGCGACACCCGCAGCAGCCTGCGCATGCCCGATGTTCGACTTCACCGACCCCAGCAGCAACGGCCGATCGGCCGGCCGGTCCTGGCCGTAGGTCGCCAGCAGCGCCTGCGCCTCGATCGGGTCACCCAGCCGGGTACCCGTGCCGTGGCCCTCGACCACGTCCACATCACCCGCGGACAGGCCCGAGTTGGCCAGGGCAGCACGGATCACCCGCTGCTGCGACGGGCCGTTCGGCGCCGTCAGACCGTTGGACGCACCGTCCTGGTTCACCGCCGAACCGGTCACCACCGCGAGCACCTGGTGCCCGAGCCGCCGCGCGTCCGAGAGCCGCTCCAGGACCAGGACGCCGACACCCTCGCCCCAGCCCGTCCCGTCCGCGGACTCCCCATACGCCTTGCAACGACCATCCGCCGCCAGGCCGCCCTGCTTGGTGAAGTCGATGAACGTCCCCGGCGTCGACATCACCGTCACGCCACCCGCCAACGCCAGCGAGCTCTCACCCGAACGCAGCGACTGGCACGCCAGGTGCAGCGCCACCAGCGACGACGAACACGCCGTGTCCACCGTCACCGCCGGACCCTCCAACCCCAACGCGTAAGCCACCCGCCCCGAGGCCACCGACCCCGTGCCACCCGTGCCGAGGTAGCCCTCGACCTCCTCCGGCACGAAGTGCGAGGGCAGGTAGTCGTGGTAGAAGAGCCCCGCGAACACGCCCGTCGCACTGCCCCGCAGCCCGGTCGGATCGATCCCCGCGCCCTCCAACGCCTCCCAGGACGTCTCCAGCAACAGCCGCTGCTGCGGATCCATCGCCATCGCCTCACGCGGACTGATCCCGAAGAACTCCGCGTCGAACTCACCGGCGTCGTACAGGAATCCACCCTCCCGCGAGACGCTCTTTCCGACCGCCTCCGGATCCGGGTCGTAGACATCCGTCGCCCAGCCGCGGTCGGACGGGAACTCGCCGATGGCATCCGATCCCGAACTGATCAGTTCCCAGAACTCGGTGGGGGACGACACACCGCCCGGGAACCGGCACGCCATCCCGACGATCACCAGGCGGTCGTCGTCCAGCGGCGCGCGGCCCGGCACCGGGAGCACGGCACTCGCCAGTGCGGCAGGACCCTCTCCGACCAGCTCGGCCAGCACGAAGTCGGCCAGCGCGGTCGGGCTCGGGTAGTCGAAGACGGCGGTGGCGGGCAGGCGCAGGCCCGTGGCGTCGTTCAGCCGGTTGCGCAGTTCGACGGCGGTCAGGGACTCGAAGCCGACGTCACGGAAGGACCGCTCCGCATCCAGGCTGCCCGGCCCGGCCATGCCCAGCACCAGGGCGGCCTGCGACAGGACCAACTCCCTTACGGTGTCGAGCCGTTCCGCCGTGCCGAGCGCCGCCAGCCGCGCCGCCAGCACGTTCCGGCCGTCGGCGCCGGGCCGGCCGACCGTACGACGGGTGTTCGCCCCCGCCCTGGTCGCGCGGACCAGGCCGGACAGGAGTGCCGGGACCTCACCGGAACGCCGCAGCGCGGACAGGTCCAACTCCGCTGCCACCAGCAGCGCTTCGGACCGACCGGCCACCCCGTCCAACACCGCCAGACCCCGCGCATCGGACAGCGGAAGCAGACCCTGACGAGCCATCCGCCGACGGTCCGCCTCCGACAGGCCACCCGCCATCCCGCTCTCCCACGGACCCCACGCCAACGACACCCCGGGCAGGCCGAGACGACGACGGTGGGCCGCCAGAGCATCCAGGAAGGTGTTGCCCGCCGCATAGTTGGCCTGACCGGCATTGCCGATCACACCCGCGATCGACGAGAACAGGACGAAGGTGTCTAGGTCCAGGTGCCGGGTGAGCTCGTGCAGGTTCCACGCCGCATCGGCCTTCGGCCGCATCACCGCGTCCAGCCGCTCCGCCGTCATCGAAGCCAGGACCCCGTCGTCGAGGACACCCGCCACATGGACGACCCCGGTGAGCGGCACGCCCTCCAGCACACCGGCCAACTCGGCACGGTCGGCGACATCGCACGCCGCCACCGCGACCTCGACACCCAAGCCCTTCAGCTCGGCCACCAGCTCCGGCATCCCGGCAGCATCGATGCC
This sequence comes from Kitasatospora sp. NPDC096128, assembly GCF_040303105.1. Lineage (NCBI taxonomy): Bacteria > Bacillati > Actinomycetota > Actinomycetes > Kitasatosporales > Streptomycetaceae > Kitasatospora > Kitasatospora sp. NPDC096128. The sequence continues at coordinate 2,637 of NZ_JBEOSP010000106.1, forward strand.
ACGACGCGAGACCAGCAGCAGCCGCTCCACCCGCCCGGCCGCCGCCAGGTGCCGGGCGACCAGACCGCCCAGCGCCCCCGACGCGCCCGTCAGCAGCACAGTGCCCGCCCGCTCCCCGACACCCACCGGGGCCTCGGGCGCCGACGGCACCCGCACCAGACGCGGCACCCGCACCAGACCGGCCCGCACCGCGAACTGCGACTCACCGGAACCGACACCCGCCCGCAACCACTCCACGACCTCGACGGCAGCGAGATCATCGACATCGGCCAGCACCAGCCGGCCCGGGTTCTCCGCCTGAACGGCGCGGACCAGACCCCAGACAGGAGCCGCCGTGACGTCCACCAGTGTTCCGGGGCCGGCGTCCACCGCCCGCTCGGTCACCACCATCAGCCGCGACCCGGACAACGCATCCGCAGCCAACCACTCCTGCACCAGCCCCAGCACACCGACCGCGACACCACGCGCCACACCCGGAACATCCCCGCCGCCTGACCCGGGCACGACCCGCACCACCACGACCTCGGGAGCAGCCCCGCCGGCGGCCACGGCCGCCAGCAACTGCGCCAGGCCGGCGTGCGCCTCGACGCCCGGCAACTCCTCCCCGAGCACGGCCCAACACTCGCCCGAGTCAACGGAGTTCACCGCCGGGGCCGGAACCCACTCCACCCCGAACATCGACTCCCGCGCGGAACCCGCGCCGCCCGCCAGGTCCTCGGCCGAGGCAGCCCTCAGCACCAACGACTCCACGGACGCCACCGGTTCGCCCGCAGTGTCGGCGAGCGCCACCGAAACGCCCTCACCCGAGGCCGACGGCGCCACCCGTACCCGCACGGCCAGCGCGCCCGAAGCGTGCACCGTCACGTCGTTCCACGCGAACGGCAGCATCAGGCCGTCCCCGTCGGCGCCGAGGCCCGCCACGTGCAGGGAAGCGTCCAGCAGGGCGGGGTGCAGGCCGAACCCGGCCGCGCTCACACCGTCCGGCAGCGCGACCTCGGCGAACAGCTCCTCACCACGCCGCCAGGCCCCACGCACTCCCTGGAACGCGGGACCGTAGACAAGACCACGCCCGGCGAGTGCCGGATAGAACCCGTCCAGGTCGACGGCGGTCGCACCGGCCGGGGGCCACTCGGCCAGAACGGCGTCGGGATCGGCATCGGCAGCGGTCAGCGAACCACTCGCGTGCCGGGTCCACTCCTCCCCCGGCGCGGCATCCTCGGCCTGGGCGTACACGGCCACCGCCCGGCGCCCGGACTCGTCCGCCTCGTCCACCGTCACCTGGATCCGCACGCCGCCGCGGGCCGGGAGCACCAGCGGCGACTCGATCAGCAGTTCCTCGACCCGGCCGCAACCCGCCTCGTCACCGGCCCGCACCACTATCTCGACCAGCGCGGCACCCGGAACCACCACCTGCCCGGCGACCACATGATCAGCCAGCCACGGCTGTGCGGACAGCGACAACCGACCGGTCAGCACCACGCCGCCGGTGGCCGGCAGCTCGACGGCCGCGCCCAGCAACGGGTGACGTGCCGAAGACTGACCCAACCCGGCCGCATTCACTCCGTGCGATCCGGCCGGCAGCCAGTAGCGCTGCCGCTGGAAGGCATACGTCGGCAGGTCGACCCGCCGGGCGCCGGTGCCCGCGTAGAGCGCGGCCCAGTCGACGGGCACGCCACGCACGTACGCCTTCGCGAGCGCCGTCAGCAGAGCCCGGGGCTCGTCCCGGCCACGCCGCAGCAACGGCAGCCAGACATCATCCGCCACCTCACCGTCGGTGCCGGTGGCGGTGCGGGTCTGGGGGCCCATACCGGCGAGGACACCGTCGGGGCCGATCTCGATGAACGTCCGCACACCGGCCGCACGCAAGGCGTTCGCCGCATCACCGAAGCGGACGGCCTCACGGACATGCTTCACCCAGTAGGCGGGGTCGGTGACCTCGTCGGTGACCGGCTGCCCGGTGAGGGCGGAGACCATCGCCAGCTTCGGCGTCCCGTACCCGACCGCG
>NZ_JBEOSP010000107.1:0-4533 GCF_040303105.1 Kitasatospora sp. NPDC096128
TTCCGAACCCGGAAGCTAAGCCTCACAGCGCCGATGGTACTGCAGGGGGGACCCTGTGGGAGAGTAGGACGCCGCCGAACAATCATTCAGAAAAGGCCCACCCGGGTTACCGGGTGGGCCTTTTCGCATTTCCGGAGCAGGTGTTCCCGGACGGAAGCCCCCGACTGTGACGCAGGTCACTCCCGGTGAAGAACCTGTACGCCGGATCGGGCGTCTGGCTGGTGTGAGATCACGCAGGAGAGCACTGGACGAGCTGGACGAGGAACGGCTCCTCCGCCTCGTGGCCAAGGGCGACCGCGGGGCGTTCGACGAGCTGTACCGCCGCACGTCGCCGTGGCTGGCGGTGCGGTTGCGCCGTCGCTGCTCGGACGAGCAGATCGTCGCCGAGGTCATGCAGGAGACCTATCTGGCGGTGTGGCGCGCGGCCGGCGCGTTCGCCGGGAGCGCGGTGGGCGGTTCGGCCGTCGGGTGGCTGTGGACGATCGCGGCACGCCGGCTGGTCGACGCGTTCCGGCGTCGGGCCCACCACGCCGAGCCGCCGGTGGCCGCCGCCGAGCGGGCGGTGGTGCCCGGGGCGGAGGAGGAGGCGCTCGCCGGGACGGTCGGCGGTGACGTGGGCGACGCGTTGCGGCGCCTGGCGCCGGAACTCCGAGACGTGTTGCAGGCCACGGTGCTCGACGGGCTGTCCGTCCGGGAGACGGCCGTGCTGCTCAGACTGCCCGAAGGCACGGTCAAGACCCGCGCCCGACGGGCCCGGATCGCGATGCGGGAGGCACTGGGATGAGAGAGGACCACGCGTCGAGGCGGTTGATCGACGCCTACGCACGGGGTGACGCGGCGATGGCGGCGGACACGGTGTGGGCGCTGGAGGCCCACCTGGAGACCTGCGCGTCGTGCCGGAGCCTCCTGGCGGCCTCGGTGGCCGTCGAGGCGCCCGACGTGGCCGCGCTGCTCGACACCGTCCGGACCGGCCTGGAGCCGCAGTTGGACGCGGCCGGAGGGTCGCCCGCCCGGCGGTGGCGTCCGTGGTGGGTGTCGGCCTGGGTGACCCCGGTGATGGGGCCCTGGCTGGCCATGGCCGCCGCCGTCACCCTGGCGGCGCTGCTGCTGGACGAGATCGCGCCGTCGGCCTCCTTCGGCGACGCCTCGCCGGTGTCGCTGCTGGCCCCCGTGCTGCCGCTGTCCGGGGTCGCCGCGGCGTGGTCGCGGGCCCTGGACCCGGCGTACGAGCTGACGGCCTCGACCGCCCGCGCGGGCCTGCCGCTGCTGCTCAGGCGCACCACGGCGGTGCTCGCCGTGGTCGTGCCCGGGCTCCTGCTGACGGGGTGGCTGACCGGGACCGTGACGGCCGCGCAGTGGCTGCTGCCCTCGCTGGCCTTCACCTCGACCGCCCTGGCCCTGGGCAGCGTCATCGGCGTGACCCGGGCCGCGACTGCCCTGGCGACCGCCTGGGGCGCCGCCGTGCTGGTGCCCGCAGGGGTCACCGGACGTGACCCGGCGGCCCTGCGGCTCGCCCTGGAGCCGGGCCTGCTGCCGGCCTGGGCACTCCTCCTCCTGCTGGGCGTCGGCGCGGTGATCGCCCGCCGGAACGCCTTCTCGACGTTGTGACAACACCATCGACCCTCGAAAGGGGCCACCGCATGGCGCCCATGACGAGCGCGGCCGACACCGCGCCGAAGACCTACGCCTGGGAGATCCGGGCCAGTGACCTGAGAGTCCGGGTGGGCCGCAAGAAGCTGGCCGTCGACGGCTTGGACCTGTCCCTGGGCCTCGGCGCCCACGGCCTGTTGGGGCCCAACGGGGCGGGCAAGACCAGTCTGATCCGGGCGCTGGCGACGGTGCTGCGTCCGGCGGGCGGCGAGCTGGAGCTGCTCGGCACCTCGGTGGGCGGGCTGGGCGACCTGCGCGCGGTGCGGCGCCGGATCGGCTACCTGCCGCAGGAGTTCGGCTACTACAAGCGCTTCACGGTGCGGGAGTTCGTCGAGTACATGGCCTGGCTGAAGGAGGTGCCGAAGGCGGACATCCCGGCGGCCGTCCAACGGGCCGTCGAGCGGGTGGGGTTGGCGGACCGCGCCGACCACCGGATGAAGACCCTGTCCGGTGGCATGGTGCGGCGGGCCGGCATCGCCCAGGCGATCGTCAACGACCCGGAGGTGCTGCTGCTGGACGAGCCGACGGCGGGCCTGGACCCGGCGCAGCGGCTGCGCTTCCGCGAGCTGCTGCAGGAACTGGGCCGGGACACCTGCGTGGTCGTCTCCACCCACCTGGTCGAGGACGTCGCGGCGGCCTGCACCGACGTGGTGCTGTTCGCCGAGGGGCGCCTGGTCTTCCAGGGCACCCCGGAGGACCTGGCCGCGGCGGGCGGCACCGAGCACCCGGGCGACAGCCCGCTGGAGCGCGGCTACTCGGCGCTGCTGCGCAACTCCGGTCAGCAGGGGGGCAACTGGTGAACGGACGAGTGCTGCGCACCGAGCTGAGGCGCTCCGTCGCCCCCTGGGCCGGCCTGGTCGTCCTGGGCGGCAGCCTGGCGGTCCTCTACGCGATCAACGGACTCTGGTGGCAGGGGACCACGGCATGGACCTCGCAGTGGACGTCGATGGCGCTGACGACCCGTTCCCTGCTGGCCTACCTGTGGCCGCTCTCGGTGGGCTTCGGCGCGGTGTACGGGCTGCGCGACTCCCGCTCGCGGATGGCCGAACTGCTGGCGAGCACGCCGAGTCCGGCCTGGCGCCGTGCGGCGCTGCCGGCCGGTGCGCTCGCGCTCGCGCTGGCGTCGGGCTTCGGCCTCCTCGTGCTGTGGGGCGGGAGCCAGGTGGCGCTCGGCGACACCGGCTACCTGCCGGCGGGCTGGCTGCCGATCTCGCTGGTCGCGGCCCTGGCCCTGGTCGCTGGCGGGGTGTTCGGGATGGGCGTGGCGCGGGTCCTGCCCTCGGTGCTGACCCCGCCGCTGCTGGTGGTCTCCTCCCTGATGACGGTGATGTTCCTGCGGCAGACCACCGACACGGCGGTGCCGTCGGGCGCGGCGCCCAACCGGCTCTCCCAGCTGTCGCCGGTGACCGACATGCCGCGCGAGCTGCTGCTGACCCTGTCCGGGGCGGTGGACCTGGGGCAGACGCTGTGGTTCCTCGGCCTGCTCGGCACCGGCTTCGCGCTGCTGACGGCCTCGACCCTGCGGACCCGGCTGCTCGCGCCGGCTCCCGTCCTGGCCGGTGCGGCGCTGGCCCTGCTGGTCCTGCCGGCCGAACCGCGCGACACCTTCGTCGTGGATTCGGCCGCCGCGGCCCCGGTCTGCGACGGCCCGGTGTGTGTGACACGGGTGAACGGCGCGCGCCTGCCCGACCTCGCCTCGTCCGGCAAGGAGGCGCTGCGGGTGCTGCACGAAGCCCTGGGTGACCAGGCGCCGGCTTCGGTGCGGGAGGAGACGACGCTGCGCGCGGTCGGCGACGACCGCCGGCTCGCCGGAGACGTGGTGCTGGTCGACTTCGACGACCCGCTGATCGCCCGGGCGACGGGGACGGAACTGACCCGGCTGCTGGTCGCCCAGGGCCTGGCGCCGAACTGCCGACCGCGCACCATCTGGGAGGGCGGGGGCCTGAACGCCGTCCCCGCGCAGAGCGTCGTCGCGAGCTGGGCCCTCGGCGATCAGCAGCTGAAATCCTTGGAGCAGCCGGAGGCCGACCGGTTCTCGCAGCGCGCGTGGGCGAGCGCCGAGGCCGCCTGGCAGAAGTTGAAGGCCCTGCCGCAGGCCGAGCAGCGGTCGCGGATCGCCCAGGTCCGTGCTGCCTCGCTGTCCTGCGGGAACGAGCTGGCGGCGCTGACCGGGGAGGTGTCCCGATGAGGTGGCTGACCCTGTACGCGCGGTCCCGGCAGGCGCCCGCCTCCGCCGCCGTCGTCCTGCTGGTCGTCCTGGCGGCGTGGGCCTTCGACCACGGCGGCCCGGGCCCGATGGAGCTGGGGACGGTGGTCCTGGTCCTCACCGTGAACGTGGCGGCCGCCTCCGTCGGGCTCGGCGGGCAGGACGCGGCGCTGGAGCGGACGGCCGCGATCCGGTGGGTGCCGCGCCGGGCGGCGCACGTGCTGCTGATCGGCGCGGTCGCCGGCGGGGCGCTGCTGGTCGCCGGGTCGGTGGGGGCCGATCCCGCCCCCACCGGGTTCCTGGTACGGGACGCCGCGGGCCTGGCCGGCCTGGCCGCGCTCGGGGCGGTGCTGTGCGGGGCGCACCTGGCCTGGATCCCGCCGACCGGCTGGCTCGCGGTCACCCTCCTCGGCCCGCCCGCGCCCGGCACCGTGGGGGAGGTGCTCCACTGGATGACGTTCTCCCCGAGCACCGGGGTGTCCTGCGGGACGGCGTGGGTGCTGCTGGCGGTCGGCACGGCCGCGTACGCCGTGGCGGGACCGCGGCGGTAGGGCCTGTCCGGGGAGCCGTGACGACGAGCAGGTGAGCGCCGCCCGCGGGCGGCGCGCCGCACGACCGACAGTAGCAGCGCGGCTGAGGAGATGACTCTGGCGGGGTCGGTGGAGGGTGGGGGGGCG
>NZ_JBEOSP010000108.1:0-4527 GCF_040303105.1 Kitasatospora sp. NPDC096128
CCGGACACCACACCCGGAACCTCACGACCCCCGGCCAACGCCCCCAGACCCGCGACCAGTTCATCGACATCGGACCCGAGCACCACCGCCCGCTGTTCCAACGCCGCACGCGACACCGCCAACGACAAGCCCACGTCGGCAGCGTCAGCACCCTCACGGAAAGCCTCCGCCAGCCGCCCGGCCTGCCCCGCAAGACCCACCGCGGAACGCCCGGAGACCACCCACGGCAGCACCGGCAGTGCCCGTCCGCCGTCCGCACCAGGCTCGGCGGCCTCATCGACAGGAGCCTGCTCGATGATCACATGCGCATTCGTGCCGGAGAACCCGAACGACGACACACCCGCACGACGCGGACGATCACCCGTCCCCGGCCAGGGCACCGCCGACGTGGCCAGCCGCACCGCGCCCGACTCCCAGTCGATGCGCGACGAGGGTTCGTCCGCGTGCAGCGTCGCCGGCACAGTGCCGTGCCGCATCGCTGCCACCATCTTGATCACACCCGCGACACCCGCAGCAGCCTGCGCATGCCCGATGTTCGACTTCACCGACCCCAACAACAACGGCCGGTCGGCCGACCGCCCCTGACCGTAGGTCGCCAGCAGAGCCTGCGCCTCGATCGGGTCACCCAACCGGGTACCCGTGCCGTGGCCCTCGACCACGTCGACGCCGTCCGCACCCACCCCGGCACTCGCCAGAGCCGACCGGATCACCCGCTGCTGCGACGGGCCGTTCGGCGCCGTCAGGCCGTTGGACGCACCGTCCTGGTTCACCGCCGAACCGGTCACCATCGCCAGGACACGGTGCCCGTTGCGCTGGGCGTCCGAGAGCCGCTCCAGGACCAGGACACCCACGCCCTCGCCCCAGCCCGTCCCGTCCGCGGACTCCCCGTACGCCTTGCAGCGACCATCCGCCGCCAGGCCGCCCTGCTTGGTGAAGTCGATGAACGTGCCCGGCGTCGACATCACTGTCACGCCACCCGCCAGCGCCAGCGAGCTCTCACCCGAACGCAGCGACTGGCACGCCAGGTGCAGCGCCACCAGCGACGACGAACACGCCGTGTCCACCGTCACCGCCGGACCCTCCAGCCCCAACGCGTACGCCACCCGACCCGAGGCCACCGACCCCATGCCGCCGGTGCCGAGGTAGCCCTCGACCTCCTCCGGCACGAAATGCGAGGGCAGGTAGTCGTGGTAGAAGAGCCCCGCGAACACGCCCGTCGCGCTGCCCCGCAGCCCGGTCGGATCGATCCCCGCGCCCTCCAACGCCTCCCAGGACGTCTCCAGCAGCAACCGCTGCTGCGGATCCATCGCCACGGCCTCACGCGGACTGATCCCGAAGAACTCCGCGTCGAACTCCCCCGCGTCGTAAAGGAATCCACCCTCACCCGAGACGCTCTTGCCGACCGCCTCCGGATCCGGATCCACCACGTCCTCGGGCCAGCCCCGGTCCGTCGGGAAGACGCCGATCGCGTCCCTGCCCTCCGCCACCAGCTGCCAGAGTTCCTCCGGCGACGACACCCCGCCCGGGAACCGGCACGCCATCCCGACGATGGCCACAGGCTCCTGCTGCCGGCCCTCTACTTCGCGCAGGCGCTCCCGCGTCTGCGCGAGGTCGGTGGTGACCCGCTTGAGGTAGTCACGGAGCTTCTCTTCGTTCGCCATCCGAATGGACGCCTTCCTCATTACGCACGGTGGTACGGCGACGTACTCAGAGCCCGAGCTGGTTGTCGATGAAGTCGAACATGTCGTCGTCGCTGGCCGACTGGATCCGGTCGGCGACCGACTCGCCGTCGTCCTCGCCCTCGCCGGATCCGGCGGTGTCACTCAGCACGGAGAGAATGTCCTTGAGCCGGGCCGTGACCCGCAGCCTGGCCGCCTCGTCTCCCAGCAGCTCGGTGAGTGACGCTTCGAGCCGGTCGAGTCCGGAGTAGGCCGAGAGCGTGGCCGACTCCTCGACGACCGATCCGGACATCTCCTTGACCACGAACTCGGCCAGCGCGGTCGGGCTCGGGTAGTCGAAGACGGCCGTGGCGGGCAGGCGCAGGCCCGTGGCGTCGTTCAACCGGTTGCGCAGTTCGACGGCGGTCAGGGACTCGAAGCCGACGTCACGGAAGGACCGCTCCGCGTCCAGGCTGCCCGGCCCGGCCATGCCCAGCACCAGGGCGGCCTGAGACAGGACCAACTCCAGCACGGCGCCGAGTCGTTCCTCCGCACTCAGCGCCGCCAGCCGCGCGGCCAGCGCGTTCCGGCCGTCAACGCCGCGCTCCGCGACCGATCGACGGGCCGGGCCGCCGACACGCGATCCGCGGACCAGGCCGGACAGGAGTGCCGGGACCTCACCGGAACGCCGCAGCGCGGACAGGTCCAACTCCGCTGCCACCAGCAGCGCTTCGGACCGACCGGCCACCCCGTCCAACACCGCCAGACCCCGCGCATCGGACAGCGGACGCAGACCCTGACGAGCCATCCGCCGACGGTCCGCCTCCGACAGACCACCCGCCATCCCGCTCTCCCACGGCCCCCACGCCAACGACACCCCGGGCAGGCCGAGACGACGACGGTGGGCCGCCAGAGCATCCAGGAAGGTGTTGCCCGCCGCATAGTTGGCCTGACCGGCATTGCCGATCACACCCGCGATCGACGAGAACAGGACGAAAGTGTCCAGGTCCAGGTGACGGGTGAGCTCGTGCAGGTTCCACGCCGCATCGGCCTTCGGCCGCATCACCGCGTCCAGCCGCTCCGCCGTCATCGAAGCCAGGACCCCGTCGTCGAGGACACCCGCCACATGGACGACCCCGGTGAGCGGCACGCCCTCCAGCACACCGGCCAGCTCGGCACGGTCGGCGACATCGCACGCCGCCACCGCGACCTCGACACCCAAGCCCTTCAGCTCGGCCACCAGCTCCGGCATCCCGGCAGCATCGATGCCACGACGCGAGACCAGCAGCAGCCGCTCCACCCGCCCGGCCGCCGCCAGGTGCCGGGCGACCAGACCGCCCAGCGCCCCCGACGCGCCCGTCAGCAACACAGTGCCCGCGCGCTCCCCGACACCCACCGGGACCTCGGTCGCCGACGGCACCCGCACCAGACGCGGCACCCGCACCAGACCGGCCCGCACCGCGAACTGCGACTCACCGGAACCGACACCCGCCCGCAACCACTCCACGACCTCTACCGCGGCGACGTCGTCCACGTCGGCCAGCACCAGCCGACCCGGATTCTCCGCCTGCGCCACCCGGACCAGACCCCACACCGCCGAGGCCTCGACCCCGGTCGCCGCCTCGGACCCGGCGTCCACCGCCCTCTCCGTCACCACCACCAGCCGCGACCCGGACAACGCATCCGCGGCCAACCACTCCCGCACCAGCCCCAACACACCGACCGCGACAGCACGCGCCACACCCGGAACATCCCCGGCGCCCGACCCGGGCACCACCCGCACCACCACGACCTCGGGAACAGCCCCACCGGCGGCCACAGCCTCCAGCAACTGCGCCAGGCCGGCGTGCGCCTCGACGCCCGGCAACTCCTCCCCGAGCACAGCCCAACGCTCGCCCGACCCCACGGAGTTCACCACCGGAGCCGGAACCCACTCCACCCCGAACAGGTCGTCACGGGCCGACACCGCAGCAGCCTCGAACAGCCGCAGGACAAGCGAGCCCACCGACGCAATCAGCCCGCCGGTGACATCGGCCAAGGTCACCGAAACGCCCTCGCCCGAGGCCGACGGCGTCACCGCCACCCGTGCGACCACCGCATCCGCCGCATGGACGACCACATCGCCCCAGGCGAACGGAACTTCAGCCCGGTCGCGCTGTTCGCCCGCACCCACGATCACGTGCAGGGAGGCGTCCAGCAGGGCGGGGTGCAGGCCGAACCCGGCCGCGCTCACACCCTCCGGCAGCGCGACCTCGGCGAACAACTCCTCACCACGCCGCCACACCGCCTGCGTCCCCTGGAACACCGGGCCGTAGGCCAGGCCGCTCTCGGCCAGCCTCGCGTAGAACCCGTCCAGGTCCACGGCCTCCGCGCCGGCCGGGGGCCACTGCGCGAGGTCTGCCGCACCGTCGACAGAGATATCGGCCGGAGCCAGGAAACCGGCGGCGTGCCGGGTCCACTCCTCCTCCGGCAGCGCGCCCTCGGCCTGGCCGTAGACGGCCACCGCACGACGCCCGGACGCATCCGGCCCGTCCACCGTCACCTGCACCCGCACGCCACCGCGGGCCGGGAGCACCAGCGGCGACTCGATCAGCAGTTCCTCGACCCGGCCGCAGCCCGCCTCGTCGCCGGCCCGCACCGCCATCTCGACCAGCGCGGCACCCGGTACGACCGCCTGCCCGTCCACCGCGTGATCGGCCAGCCACGGCTGTGCGGACAGCGACAACCGACCGGTCAGCACCACACCACCACTCGCCGGCAAGGCCACCGCCGCACCCAGCAACGGGTGCCCCGGGGTCTCCAGGCCGAGGTCCTCGGCACGACTGCCGGCGGTGACGCTCAGCCAGTAGCGCTGCCGCTGGAAGGCATA
>NZ_JBEOSP010000109.1:0-4325 GCF_040303105.1 Kitasatospora sp. NPDC096128
GGTACGGACGTTGGCCGCTCAGGGCCACCGGGTGTTCCTGGAGGTCTCCCCGCACCCCGTCCTGCTGGGCGCGGTGACGGAGTCACTGGAGGAGGTCGCGCTGGAGGCGGGCGCGGCCGCCGTGCCCGCCACGGTGTGCGGCACGCTGCGCCGCGACGACGGCGGTGCGACCCGCCTGGTCACCTCGTTGGCCGAGGCCTTCGTCAACGGCGCCCCCGTCGACTGGACGGCAGTCCTGCCGGCCGGCGAGCGGGTGGACCTGCCGACGTACGCCTTCCGGCACGACCGCTTCTGGCCGAAGGTCCCGTCGGCGCCCGCGGCCGGCTCCCCGGCCTCCGGCGGGGACGGCTCGGGCACGGCGGCCGAAGCGGCGTTCTGGGCCGCCGTCGAGGGCGGCGACCTGGAGCAGCTGGCGGACACGCTGGCGATCGACGACCAGCAGCAGCTCGGTGAGCTGCTGCCCGCGCTGACCTCGTGGCGGCGCCGCGACCTGGAACGGTCGACCACCGCGAGCTGGCGCTACCGGATGGGCTGGTCGCCGGTCGCCGATCCCGACCCGGGCGTGCTGTCCGGCACCTGGCTCGTCGCGGTCCCCGCCGAGGCGGCGGCCGACGACCTGGTCCAGGGCTGCGCGCTCGCGCTGGGCATCCGCGGTGCCGACGTCGCGGTGGTGGAGGTCCCGGCCGGGACGACGGACCGCGACGCTCTGGCCGCCCTGCTCACCCGGACGCTCGGGGACGCGGGTGCGGAGCCGGGCGGCGTCGCCGGCGTGCTGTCGCTGCTGGCGCTGGACGAGACGGCGCTGCCGGAGCACCCGGTGGTGGCGGGCGGCCTGGCCGCCACCCTGGCCCTGATCCAGTCGCTCGGTGACGTCGGGGTCGAGGCGCCGCTGTGGCCGGCCACCCGCGGCGCGGTCTCGGCCATGCCCGGCGAGGTGCCGACCAGTCCGGCGCAGGCGCAGGTGTGGGGCCTGGGCCGGGTCGTCGGCCTGGAGCACCCGGACCGCTGGGGCGGTCTGGTCGACCTGCCCGAGGTGCTGGACGACCGGGCCGGTGCCCGAATGGTCGCGGTGCTCGCCGGCTGCGGTGAGGACCAGGTCGCCATCCGGCCGTCCGGGATCCTGGGCCGCCGGATGAGCCGGGCCGCCGAGGCGCGCGGCGAGGGGCGCTGGACGCCGCGCGGCAGCGTGCTGATCACCGGTGGCACCGGCGCGATCGCCGGGCACGTGGCCCGCTGGCTGGCCGACGGGGACGCTCCGCGGGTGGTGCTGACGGGCCGTTCCGGTCCGGCCGCCCCCGGCGTCGCCGCGACCGTCGCCGACCTGGCCGCCCGGGGGACCGGCGTGGACGTCGTCTCCTGTGACGTGAGCGACCGCTCGGCGCTGGCCGGGCTGGTGGCCTGGACCGGGCAGAGCGGGCCCGCGCTGTCCTCGGTGATGCACACCGCCGCCGTCCTGGACGACGGCGTGGTCGACCGCCTCAGCCCGGCGAGGCTGGAGACGGTGCTGGCGGCCAAGGCCGCGAGCGCCTCGTACCTCGACGAGCTGACGGCCGATCTGGACCTGGACGCCTTCGTGCTGTTCTCCTCCGCGGCGTCGACCCTCGGCTCCGCGGGGCAGGGCAACTACGCGGCCGCCAACTCCTACCTCGACGCCCTGGCCGAGAACCGGCGGGCCCGCGGCAAGGCCGGTCTGTCGGTGGCCTGGGGCCAGTGGGGCGGCGGCGGCCTGGCGGAGTCCAAGGAGGCGATCCGGGAGCGGATGAAGAAGCTCCCGATGTCGGCGATGGACCCGCAGCTGGCGGTCCGGGCGCTGGGCGAGTCGCTGCAGGGCCATGACGCCGTGGTGACGGTGATGGACGTCGACTGGGCCGTGCTGGCGCAGACCGCGGTGGACCTGCCGAAGGCGCCGTTGGTCCGGGACCTGCCGGAGGTCCGTCGGCTCGCCACGGCCGGCGCCCGCGCCACCGAGGCCGCGGCCCCCGCCGGGGGCGACCTGGGCCGCCGGCTGGCGGGCCTGGCCCGCGCCGAGCAGGAGCGGCTGCTCACCGACCTGGTGCGGGCCGAGGCGGCCGTCGTCCTGGGCCACGCGTCGGCCGAGGGTGTGCAGGCCCAGCAGGCCTTCAAGGAGCTGGGCTTCGACTCGCTGACGGCAGTGGAGATCCGGAACCGGTTGAACACTGCGACCGGACTGCGGGTGCCCGCTACGTTGATTTTCGACTACCCCACTCCGGTGGCGGTGGCCGCCTGGCTGCGCACCGAACTCGCCCCGGACGAGACGGTTTCGGTGCCCGTGCTCGACGACCTCGACCGGCTCGAATCCAGCCTGTCGGGTGCGACGCCCGACCAGGAGACGAGCGAGCGGATCACGAGGCGGCTGCAGAGCATTCTGTCGAGGTGGATCGAAGAGCAGGGCGAAGCGGAGTCCGGCACCGGCGAGGTCGAACTCGAGTCGGCCACACCCGACCAGGTGTTTGAGTTTCTCGACAAGGAACTTGGTCTGTCCAACTAGTTACTTCGCGCTAATTGACGGCATTTTGGTAAGGGGTCACTGTGGATAACCAAGAGAAACTTTTCGACTACCTCAAGAAGACCGCGGCCGAGCTCCAGGAGACGCGCAAGCGCCTGCACAAGCTGGAGGCCGGCGAGTACGAGCCGCTGGCGATCGTGGGCATGGCGTGCCGCTACCCGGGCAACGTGGAGAGCCCGGAGGACCTTTGGGAGCTGCTGGCGGCCGGCGGTGACGCGGTCGGCGAGTTCCCCACCGACCGCGGCTGGGACCTGGAGAGCATCTACGACCCGGACCCGGACAAGTCCGGCCGCTCGTACACCAATTCCGGGGCGTTCGTGAAGGACGCGAGCGGATTCGACGCCGCGTTCTTCGGAATCAGCCCGCGCGAAGCCGTCGCCATGGACCCGCAGCAGCGGCTCCTCCTCGAAGTCGCCTGGGAGGCCCTGGAGCGGGCCGGAATCGACGCGGGGACCCTGAAAGGCAGCAGGACCGGCGTCTTCGTCGGTGGTTTCACATCGAACTACCTGGTGAACCTGGAGCTGGCGGAGGGGGGCACGGCCGGGCTGGAAGGTCACATGATGACCGGCAACCTGACCGCCGTGCTCTCGGGCCGGGTGTCGTACGTCATGGGCCTGGAGGGCCCCGCCGTCACCGTCGACACCGCGTGCTCGTCCTCCCTGGTGGCGCTGCACCTCGCCTGCCAGGCGATCCGCGCCGGGGAGTGCTCGATGGCACTCGCCGGCGGTGTGACCGTCCTCGCCCAGCCGGGCATGTTCGTCGAGTTCTCCCGGCAGCAGGGCCTGTCGGTGGACGGCCGCTGCCGGGCCTTCTCCGACGACGCCAACGGGACCGGCTGGGCCGAGGGCACCGGCATGATCGTCGTCGAGAAGCTCTCCGACGCGCGCCGCCACGGCCACCAGGTGCTCGCGGTGATCCGCGGTTCGGCGATCAACCAGGACGGTGCGTCCAACGGTCTGACCGCGCCCAACGGCCCCTCCCAGCAGCGCGTCATCCGCGCCGCGCTGGAGAACTCCCGGCTGTCGGCCGCCGACATCGACGCGGTGGAGGCGCACGGCACCGGCACCAAGCTGGGCGACCCGATCGAGGCCCAGGCGCTGCTGGCCACCTACGGCCAGGAGCGCGCCGGCGACCAGCCGCTCTGGCTGGGCTCGGTGAAGTCCAACCTCGGGCACACCCAGGCCGCCTCCGGTGTGGCCGGTGTGATCAAGATGGTGATGGCGCTGCGCAACGGGCAGCTGCCGAAGACCCTGCACGTGCACGAGCCCACGCCGCACGTCGACTGGGACTCCGGCGAGGTGGAGCTGCTGACCGAGCCGGTCTCCTGGCCGGCCGGTGAGCGGGTGCGCCGCGCGGGCGTGTCCTCCTTCGGCGGCAGCGGCACCAACGCCCACCTCATCCTGGAGGAGGCGCCCGCCGAGGAGGCCGCGGCCGAGCCGGCCGAGGAGGCCGTTCCGCCGGTGGTGGCGGGCGCCGGCGCGTGGCTGGTGTCGGGGCGGTCGGCGGACGGACTGGCGGCCCAGGCCGGTCAGTTGCGCGACTGGGTCGCGGCCCGGCCGGAGGCCGATGCGCGGGACGTGGCATGGTCGCTGGTGAACCACCGCGCCACCTTCGAGCACCGGGCCGTCGTGGTGGGCGGCGACCGGGCCGAGCTGGTGGCCGGCCTGGAGAGCCTGGCCGACGGCCTGCCCAGCGGCTCCCTCGTCTCGGGTGTGGCCCGGGCCGATGTGCGCCCGGTGTTCGTCTTCCCGGGTCAGGGTTCGCAGTGGGTCGGTATGGGTCGTGAACTCGCCGAGGT
>NZ_JBEOSP010000110.1:0-4228 GCF_040303105.1 Kitasatospora sp. NPDC096128
ACTCACTCTCTTTCCCTTCACGTCGCTCTTCCGATCTGACCCGCGCGCCGAGCCGACGCCCCGTCGGAGCCGCGGCGCTCGCGAAGCCCGCCGCCGAGCCGACCCGCCGTCCGGTCGACGCGCCACGGAGCCGACGGGTCGGCCGGACCCGATCCGAAGGAAACCGTCATGCCCAGCCCCCTCAGCCCCGAAGCCGTGCCCGCCGAGGCCGTGCCCGCCGAGGCCGGCCTCCGGCTGCCGCGGCCCGACCTCGACCGCCTGGACGAGATCACCGCGGCGCTCGCGAAGACCGCCGCCGAGTACGACCGGACCGGGGAGTTCCCGCACGCGGCGATCCAACTCCTGCACGAAGCAGGCCTGTTGACCGCGACCGTGGGCAGGAAGTGGGGCGGGCCCGGGGTGAGCTTCGCCGATCTGGCGCGCATCCTGCTGGCCCTCGGCCGGGGTGACACCTCGGTGGCGCTGATCGCCACCATGACGCTGGTGCCGCACGCGCTGGAGAGCGGCCGGCCCTGGCCCGAGGCCGTGTACCGGCGGATCCTGGCCGAGTCGGCGCAGCGCCCGACCCTGCTGAACCACGCCCGGGCGGAGCCCGACACCGGCCGGGGCAGCGGCACGCTGGCCAGGCGGACCGCCACCGGGTGGGCGATCACCGGACGGAAGCGGTTCGTGACCGGCGCCGAGGGGCTGAGCTACTACCTGCTCTGGGCGACGACCGACGAGCCGGTGCCGTCGCCGGCCGTGTTCCTGGTGCCGGGCGGCTCACCCGGCATCGAGATCCTGCCCACCTGGCGGCAGTTGGGCATGCGCGCCACGGTCAGCCACGAGGTGGTGTTCACCGACGTCGAGGTCGGAGCGGACGAGCTGATCCGCTTCGACGACCTCGGGCAGCGGGCGGCCACCGGGCCCGGCCCGGAGCCGGACCAGGAGCACGCCAACTCCGTCCTGCTGATCTCCGCCGCGCTCTACCTCGGCGCGGCGCGGGCGGCCCAGGACTTCGTCCACCACACCGGCGTCACCAAGGTGCCCGTCCACCTGGGCCGGCCGATCGCCGCGGGCGAGCGGTTCCGGCACACGGCCGGCGAGATCGAGGTCCTGCTGTCCACCGCCGAGCAGTTGGTGTTCGGGGTCGCGGCCCGGCTGGACCGCGGCGAGGTGGTCTCGGCGAACGAGGCGCTGTCGGCGAAGGTCGCGGTGATCCGCAACCTGACCGCGGCCGTGGAGACGGCGGTGCGCCTGCTGGGCAGCGCGGCGCTGTCCCAGGACAACCCGCTGGAGCGGATCTTCCGGGACGTGCAGGCCGCGGGGGTGCACGCGCCGCAGGAGGACGCGGCGCTGCTCGGCATCGGCACGGCCAGACTGAACGACTACATCCGGCAGTTCGGATGATGCCCGGGCCCGGGCCGGCCCGGCGCGGCGCACTACCGGGCGGCCGCTTCCGGGTGGCCGGGCCGGCTCAGGACGGCCAGCGCCGAGTGCAGCACTCGGGTCAACTCCTCGGGCGCGCCCGGTCGGTGGCGCAGGTAGAGTCGCTCCGGGGGCACCGTGGGCAGGTCGCGGACCCGGACCAGTCCGGCCGGCAGCGGCCCGTGGTCGGCGAACAGCGCGATGCCGAGCCCCGCGCGCACCGCGCTGAGCACCCCGGTGAACTGGGCGGCCTCGGCGACCACGGTGACGGTGCGGCCCGCGCCGTCCAGCGCGGCGAGCGCGCGCTCGCGCAGCACGCAGGGGCCGTCCAGCGCGACCAGCGGGACCGGCGCGGCCGGGTCGGGCGTCCGCCGGTCCGGGGCGGCGAACCAGGACAGCCGCACCTCGCCGGCCCGGACGCTGCGCGGGTGGCCGGGGTCGCCGATGAACACGGCGGCGTCCACCGTGCCGCGGTCGACCGCCTCGTGCAGCGGGCCGCTGCGGTCGAGCCGGAAGCGGACGGCGTGACCGGGGAACTCGGCGCGCACCGAACGGCTGATCACCGGCAGCAGGCCCTCGGCGGCGTGCTCGGTGGAGCCGATCAGGTAGCCGGGGCGACCGGTCTCGGCGAGACCGAGCCGGGTGAGCGCCTCGTCGTGCGCGGCGAGCACCCGGCGGGCTTCGGTGAGAGCGGCCTCTCCGTCGCTGGTGAACCGCATGCCGCGGCCGTGGCGCTCCAGCAGCGGTCGGCCGATGATCCGCTCCAGGCGCCGGACGTGCTGGCTGACGGCGGACTGGGAGATCCTCAGCGCCCCCGCGGCGCGGTGGAATCCGCCGTTCTCGGCGATGGCGACCATGCTGCGCAGTGCGGCGATGTCCAGTGTTCTCGTCACCCGTCGAGCCTAACAGCGCGGCGAACTCGGCAGGGGGGGTTCACAGTACCCGGAATTCCTTGACGGCCTGCCGACGAAAAGCGCTGCCGAGTCGAACGCGGCGATGACATGAAAACGCAACACGCGGAAACAGAAACAGCTTTCGGGAAAAGGAACTCATGCGCATATTCAGACCCGTGACGGCCCGGGTCGTCGTGGCCGCCGTGCTCGCGCCGCTGGTGCTGTCCGGTTGCTCCGGCCAGGGCGGTGGCGTTGCCGCAGCCGGGGGCGAACCGGTGGCGGGCGGCACCGTGACCTATGCCGTCGACACCGAGCCGGTGTCCTGGGACCCGCACGTGTCGACCCAGGACCTCACCGCGGAATTGCAGCGGCAGGTGCTGGACTCCTTGGTCGCCGA
Organism: Kitasatospora sp. NPDC096128; assembly: GCF_040303105.1. NCBI lineage: Bacteria > Bacillati > Actinomycetota > Actinomycetes > Kitasatosporales > Streptomycetaceae > Kitasatospora > Kitasatospora sp. NPDC096128. The sequence goes on from NZ_JBEOSP010000110.1 coordinate 2,698, forward strand.
GGACGCCGAAGGGAAGTTCCACCCCTGGCTGGCGACCTCCTGGGAAGTGGCGCCGGATCTGCGGAGCTTCACCTTCCATCTGCGCCAGGACGTGAAGTTCCAGGACGGGACGGCGTTCGACGGATCGGCGGTGAAGGCGAATTTCGACCACATCGTGGCGAAGGACACCAAGTCGCAGTTCGCGGCGAGCCTGCTCGGCTCCTACACCGGGACCACGGTGCTGGACCCGTTCACCGTGCGAGTGGACTTCGGCACGCCCTCGGCGCCGTTCCTCCAGGCGGCGAGCACCAGCTACCTGGGCTTCTACTCGCCCAAGACGCTGGCCTCGGACGCCGCCAAGCTCGGCCAGGGCGGGCCGGTGGACGTGGGGACCGGGCCGTTCCGGTTCGTCAGCTACAGCAAGGGCCAGCAGGCGGTGTTCGAGAAGAACCCCGACTACCGCTGGGGCCCCGGGGCGGCGGCCCACACCGGCCCGGCCCACCTGGACCGGATCGTGGTGCGCTTCCTGCCGGACGCCTCGGTGCGGGTGGGCGCGCTGAACAGCGGCCAGGTGCAGGTGGCCAAGGCGGTACCGCCGCAGGACGCGGCCGCGGTCAAGACCACCCCGGCGCTGAAGCTGCTGACCCGGGCGCAGCCGGGTGGCAACTACAACCTGTGGCTGAACGGCTCGCTCGCGCCGCTGGACGACCAGCGGGTGCGCCAGGCCGTCCAGCGCGGCATCGACCTCGACCTGGACGTGAAGACCGTGCAGTTCGGGCAGTTCCCCCGGGCCTGGAGCCCGATCAACGCGATCACCCCGGGCTACGACAAGTCGCTGGAGAACGCCTGGCCGTACGACCCCGCGCTCGCCAACCGCCTGCTGGACGAAGCCGGTTGGATCGGCCGCGACGCCGCCGGCTACCGGACCGCGAACGGCCGCCGGCTGACCCTGCAGTGGCCGCAGCTGTCGGCCAACGCCACCCAGCAGGGCCGGGACATCCTCGGCCAGGCGATCCAGGCGGACCTGAAGAAGATCGGCGTGGAGGCCGTCCGCCCCTCGCTGGACGTCGGCGCGTACTCGACCCTGGTGTACGGCGGCAAGGCGAACATCGTCGACCTGTCCTGGGCCCGGTTCGAGCCGGACGTGCTCTGGCAGTTCCTCAACTCGGCCAGCGCGCCCGCCAAGGGCGGCATCAACGCGACCTTCCTGCCCGACCAGCAGCTCGACGAGCTCACCGACCGCGGCCGGGCCACGCTGGACGCCGCCGAACGGCAGCAGGTCTACGCGAAGGTGCAGCAGCGGGCGATCGACCTGGCCGTGGTCGTCCCGGTGTACACGCCGTTCGCCCTGACCGGAGTCTCCGCGAAGGTCGGCGGACTCGGCTTCGACTCCGACACCTGGCTGGACTTCTACGACGCCTGGCGGACTCCGTGACGACGCGACCGGCGCCGCCGGCGGGCGGGGCGGCCGGGGCGGCCGTGGCCGCTGAGGTGGCCGGGGCAGCCGGGGCGGCTGGAGCGGACGCGCCGGCGACCGCACCACCGTCGCGCG
>NZ_JBEOSP010000111.1:0-4131 GCF_040303105.1 Kitasatospora sp. NPDC096128
CTGCAGGGGGGACCCTGTGGGAGAGTAGGACGCCGCCGAACAATCATTCAGAAAAGCCCCTGATCCTTTCGGATCAGGGGCTTTTCGCATTTCCGCTCAGTTGTCGTCCTCGTCCTGCGGTTGGGTGTCATCGGTCTTCGGCTGCCCCTGGGCCTGAGCCGGCGCCGAGGCCGCTGCCGAGGCCGAGGCCGCTGCCGAAGGCGCCGTGGACGGGCCCGCCGAGGCGGCCGCCGACGGTGCCTCGGACGGTGCCTCGGACGGTGCCTCGGACGGTGCCTCGGACGGGGCGACCTGCACCGCCGGCGCTGCCGCGGTACCCCAGGCCGGCCGGTCGAGCCACTTGTCCGCGGTGTTGGTGAGCCGGGCGACGCCCGTACCGTCGGGGCGCATGCTGTAGAGGTCGGCGCCGGCGCCCGACGGGGCCTGGGCGAAGACGATGGACTTGCCGTCGGGCGCGTAGGCGGCGCTGCCGTAGAAGGCGGTGGAGGGGGCCGGGGTGAGGGCGCCGATGGCGGTGCCGTCGGGGTGGACGGTGTAGATGCCGCCGCCGGGGGCGTTGTCGGGGCCGGCCGGGTAGGTGGTGAAGAGGATCTGGCTGCCGTCGGGGGACCAGGCCGCGCGGTCGCCTGCGCGCAGTTCCCAGGGGGTGAGCTGGCGGAGCCCGGTGCCGTCCGCGGCGACCACGTAGATGGCGCGGCTGTTGGCGGGCTGTCCGGTGGCGCTGGTGCGGTACTCGAAGGTGAGCTGCTTGCCGTCGGGGGACCAGCTGGGGTTGCTGACGGTGCCGGAGTGGGGCTTGTCGTTCGTCAGGAAGGTGAGCCGCTGGACGTTGGTGCCGTCGGGGCTCATCAGGTAGAGGTCCGAGTACTGGACCTGGTTGTTGTGGGCCTGGTCGAGGGCGCCCCAGGAGCGGCTGAAGGCGAGCTGCTTGCCGTCCGGGGAGAAGGCGGGGGCACGTTCGTCCTCGTTGGCGCAGTCGGCGGTGCCGCTGCTGGTGTCGCAGAGCTGGCTGATCTGGTGGGCGTTGTCGCCGGTGGTGGTGACCGTCCAGAGGCGGGCGGTGCCGGACTGCGGGTCGGTGCGGTCGAAGACGACGGCGCTGCCGTCGGGGGCCCAGTCGGGGCGGTCGTCGCGGGCGCGCTCGGGCGGCTGGGTGATCTGGTGCTGGCCGGCGCCGTCCGGGCGGAGGGTGACGATGGCGCTGGTGGTGCGGGCGGCGTCGGTGTAGGCCCGGCTGACGATCAGTCCGTTGCGGGCCTCGGCGTTGGCCGCGCCGACGACGCCCGGGGTCGGGGTCGGGTCGGGGGTGGCGGTGGGGGACTCCGGGCGGATCTCGGAGAGCGGGATGTCACCGGGCTCGGCTCCGCACCCGGTGAGCAGGGTGCCCACAAGCAGGAGGCCCGCACCGGCGGTTGCGCGGATGCGGGCCTTGCTGTTGGCGGACTGCCGTGTGCCGGTGCTCCGTGTCATCTCCGTCTCCGACCTTTCCGACCGCTTCGACGTGTGCCCCGGCTCCGCTGGGGAGGGGCACGGGACGCCTCCAGGAGGGGGACCCCTGGAAGGAGCTGTCACTGTGTCAGACGGAGGGTGTCGGCGACCGGGCGACACGCGACGGAACGCGTCCGCTCGGTCACACGGAGTAGAAGGGGTGCGGGCGCAGGACGTCCCGGGGTGCGGGGCGGATCAACCCCGGGCGGCGCGGCGCTCGGCCTTGGCGAGGGCCTCGGCCTCGTCCTCGGCCTCCGCGACCTCCAGGGTCGGCGCGGTGCCGCCGAGCTGGGCGGGCAGCCACCAGGTGTCGTCGGGGCCGGAGGGCTTGCCGGGGTACTCGCGCTGGGCGCGGTCGAGCATCTCGCTCATGGCGGCGCGCAGCTTTCTGGTGACCATCACGGGCTTGTCGCCCGGGCCGAGGTGAATCGGTTCTCCGATCATGATCGTCACCGGCACGTGGCGCTTGGTGAGGGTCTTCGGACGGCCCTTGGTCCAGAGCTGCTGGGTGCCCCAGAGGATGACGGGCAGCAGCGGGGCGCCGGAGTCGGCGGCCATCCGGGCGGCACCGGTCTTGAACTTCTTCAGCATGAACGAGCGGCTGATGGTCGCCTCCGGGAAGACCCCGACGACCTCGCCGGCCTTGAGGGCGCGGACGGCGGCCTCGTAGGCGGGCTGGCCGTCGGTACGGTCGACCGGGATGTGCTTCATGCCGCGCATCAGCGGGCCGGAGATGCTGTGCCGGAAGACGTCGTCCTTGGCCATGAAGCGGGTCTTGCGCTTGCCGCCGCGGTAGGCGCCGAGGCCGGCGAAGAGGAAGTCGAGGTAGCTGATGTGGTTGCTGACCAGCACCGCTCCGCCCCTGGCGGGGATGTTCTCGGCACCGATGATCTTGATCCGCACGTCGAGCGCGCGGAAGGCGGTGAGTGCGGCGCCGATCACCGGCGGGTAGACGAACTCTGCCACGGTCAGTCCTGACTTCCACGGGCCGAGGCCCGGTACGGCGGGTACCCGAGCCGTGCGTGGGAGCCGACCGGAGCACGGCACGCCGCGGCGGTCACGGGTGATACACGGAGATGATCCCCCGAACGAGTGCCCCCTGTCACCTGAGGCGTGCGGTCAAGCGAATATTCACGGTGTGATCTCCGTGATGAATCCGGCCGGGAACTTTTCGGGGGCCGGGCCCGGTGGCGGTCAGGCCCCCGCGCCCGAGCGGCCCTGGGCACGGCGGACGATCGGGTAGATCTCGCAGCCCAGGCAGTAGCCGAAGACCGCGTTCAGGAAGGCGGCGGCCAGGGCGAACCCGGTGGCCGACAGACCGAGCCAGGTGACTCCGGTGAGGTAGCCGAGGGTGCCGACGACGGCGAAGACGGCCCCGCCGCCCTGGGCGAAGCGCAGGGGCCGCTCGTCCTCGGTCGTGGTGGGCGGCGGCAGGCGGGGAGCGATGAGGCTGTGGAACAGGCAGTTGTACGGCGAGAGGCGTGGGCCGCCGGCCGCGCCGAGCAGGAAGACGAGCGCCTGGACGGCCAGTAGCACGGCGTTCCCGGTGATCAGGACGGCGATCAGCAGCACGCTGGTGAGCACGGCGGCGAAGCGGGGACCACGGGGGTCGATCTGCACGGAAGCTCCGGGAGGGTCGCGACGGGCGGCTGCGGCGGGCGCGTCAGCGACAGCGGGTGGTGGTGACCGGCCCCGGGTCGACGACGCGACGGACGGTCAGCAGCGGCGGGGAGGTGCGGTCGGAGTCCACCTGCCGATCGTACGGGCCCGGTGTCGGTAGGTCGACCTCCCTTTCGGAGCCCGTACGCGCTGCCGCAGACTGGGGGGATGACCGGACTCGTGGTGTGCCTCGTCGTGCTGGCGGTGGCGACCGGGTTCGGGCTGTTGAGGGCAGGGCGCGACGGGAGGCTGCGGGTGCGCATCAAGGACGGGACGGTACGGCTGTCGGAGACGGACCTGGGCGGGCCGCTCGGTGAGCGGGCGACCCTGGTGCAGTTCTCCACCGCCTTCTGCCAGCCGTGCCGGGCGACCCGGCGGCTGCTCGCCGAGGTGGCGGGCATGGTCGAGGGGGTCGCGCACGTCGAGGTGGACGCCGAGGCGCAGCTGGAGCTGGTCCGTCGGCTGGAGGTGCTGCGGACGCCGACCGTCCTGGTGCTGGACGCGGCCGGCCGGGTGGTGCGCCGGGCGGCGGGGATGCCCCGCAAGGCGGACGTGATCGCGGCGCTCGGCCAGGCGGTGTGACGGGTGGCGTGACGGGCCGCCGCGGGGGTCGGCGAGCGGATTCCGGACGGTTCGCACCGCCCCGTGAGGTGGGGCCGGTCCCCGACTGGGGCAGGATGGGCGCAAGCGGCGGTGCCGGCCGTCCGGCCTAAGCTACTGGCCAGTAGTGACCACTGCGCTACCGCCGAGTATGCTGCCAGGAAGTTCCGGACCGGCACGGGAACCTCGCTGCCCGGAGCGGGTGCGTGCCGTGTTCGCGCCCGCTTGCACGCCGCAGCCGCCGGACGAGACCAGTACAGGAGACAAGGCCGTGAGCTTGAGGATCGTTGTCTGTGTGAAGTACGTGCCGGACGCGACGGGTGACCGTCGTTTCGCGGACGACCACACCACGGACCGGGAGGGTGTGGACGGCCTCCTGTCGGA
>NZ_JBEOSP010000112.1:0-3923 GCF_040303105.1 Kitasatospora sp. NPDC096128
CCGAAACCGACCACACGGCAGCTGGGGCAAGCCACGCAAGGCACGGAGAACGTAGCCGCCAGCGGCTCAGGAGCGATCTACAGCTGGAGTATTAGGCAGGACGTGGGCCTTACCCATCTCTTGCCGCTGGCGCTGGAAGTCCTGCGGGACGACCCGCTGGCGGAGGGCGACATGTACGAGGGCGATCTGTTGGCCGCTGCACTCACCAGGAGTCCGGAGGTCTGGAGCGAGTCACCCGAACTCGGGCGTGAGCTTCATCTGATCGTTTCGGCGCTGAGTGATCTGACACCGTCCCTGAGGCGAGAGGTAGAGCGGTTCCTTGCTCTGTAGGCCGCCGACAGCGCCCTGTTGCAGGTGTCGGGGAGCGTGCGCTACGAGGGCTGTCGGACGAGCGGTCGCAGGCCAGGACGCGTCGCGGGACTTTCGGCGGGTGAGCCGGCGGCTATAACACCGATCACCGCCCAAGACCCCTCTCACGCACCACCCGTGCTCAAACGCGGTCTGATCGGTCAAACCCTCCGGCGCCGCGCCCAAATGGCCGCGGAGTCGGACGGTTCACACGTCATCCACGACCGCACCAGGCCGACGCGAAAAATTCTTGAAACTCGTGGCCCCGCAGCCCCCCGAAACAGTGCCACAGACGGTCCCCAAAGGGCCGCGGCGGGATTGCGGTGGCAGTGCGCACCTCTCCCCGGCCGGGCGCTCCCGATTGCCCCTCAGGAGCCCGTCCACGGCATCGCCAAACCTGCTCTGACCTGGTGTTTTCTCGGAAATCTCCTAGGCTGGGGAAGCTCTGTCGGACACCCTCGGAGGGGGCATCATGAGCGAGGAATCCAATGCGTACGACGCCAGCACGATCGTGGTTCTGGAGGGCCTGGAGGCCGTTCGCAAGCGGCCCGGGATGTACGTCGGATCGGTCGGTGAACGCGGCCTTCACCACCTGGTGTTCGAGGTCGCCGAGCGGGCGCTGGACGAGATCCTTAGCGGCACCGCCAGCCATGTCGAGATCACCCTCGCCGCCGACGGCGGCGTCCGCGTCGCCGACGACGGCACGGGCCTGCCGGTCGAGCACGCCGGCCACAGTGACAGCCCTGCGCTGGAGACCCGGTTGACCGTGCTCTGCGCCGGGGCGCAGCCTGCCAGCCGGCACTCGCTGTTCGGCGGCCACTTCGGCGTGGGACTGGCCGTCGTCAACGCACTGTCGGGCCGTCTGACGGCCGAGGTACGACGCGACGGCGCCCGCTGGGTGCTGGAGTACGAGCGAGGCGTAGCCGTCGCGCCGCCCGCCCACACCGGACCGGCCGGCGGCAGCGGGACCGCGATCACCTTCCGGCCCGATGCCGAGATCTTCGAGACGCTGGAGTTCTCGTTCGACGCGCTGGCCGAGCGCTTCAGGGAACTGGCCTTCCTGAACCGGGACTTGGACATCACCCTGACCGATGACCGCAACCCCGCGGTGCCCCGAGCCGTCCGCTTCCGGTTCCCGGGCGGCCCGAGGGACCACATCGCAGAGCAGAGCACCCCCCTCCCCCCGGACGTGATCGGCTTCGAACGCGAGTACTCCGAAATGGAGGGAACCGTCGAGGTGGCCCTCCGTTGGTGCGACTCGCGCGAGGAGCGGGTCGCCAGCTACGCCAACAGTCTGCCGACCGCCGGCGGCGGCACGCACGAGCTCGGCTTTCGCGACGGCCTGGCGGCCGCGGTCAACGCCTACGCCCGGGAGCACCAGCTGCTCACCCCCTCCGACCCCGACTTCACCCCCACCCAGCTCGGTGCGGGCCTGACGGCGGTCGTGTCGGTAAAGCTTGATCGCCCCGAGTTCGAGGGGGCCATCCGCGACCGGCTGGGCAACGGGCCCGTCCGCGCCTGCGTCGCCGAGGCCGTCCGAGAGCACCTGACCGCCTGGCTCCACGCCGACCCGGCGCACGCGACGGCCGTCCTCACCCGGCTCTCGACGACCACCCGCAACTGACAGCAGCATCGGCGACCTCGACGACGCCCGCCGCACCCACGACCAGCGAGCGGCCGGCGCCAGCCCGACGCGAGAAGAACAGGCGGGTTCTCGTCAGGGGCTTTCCAGTGCCGCGAGTTCGGCCTCGACGACCGCGGTGTACGGGTGCCGGGCGCCGAAGTGCTCGCGCCAGGCGGTGGCGCAGCGGGTCAGCTGTGATTCGGCCTCGTGGCGCCGGCCCTGGGCGGCGAGTGCACGGCCCAGGGTGGTGGCGGCTTCCAGGGCCCGATGGTTATGGGGGTGGTAGTGGCGCTGGGCGAGTTCAACCGCGTGCCGGGCGCGGGACTCGGCCTCGTCCGGCCGGTGGAGGCCGAGCAGGACCTGGGCGGTGACGGTAGCGGTCAGGACGGCGCGCGGGCCCTCGTCGGCCCCCAGGTCGTCCGACTCGGCCTCCTCGGTGAGGACCCGTAGCGCCTCCTCGGCGCGGCCCAGAGCGTTGAGGCTGCGGGCGAGTCCCAGGGAGAGGCCGGCCCCGGGGCTTCGGGCCCGTACCTTTCGGGCGAACGCCTCGGCCTCGACGTGGCGGCCGGCGCTGACGAGGGCGAAGAGCCGCGCGCTGTGCACAGCGGCCCGGCGCGGGTCGCCATCGGGGAGGACGGACAGCAGGGCCGGGTATTCCTGTTCAACCCGGTCGTACTCGCCCAGGACCACGAGTTGCTGGAACCGGCTCACGCAGGCCGCCAGCATCAGCCGGTGTCCCGCGCCGAGTACCGACGAGGCCTCGGTCAGGAGCGTGGTGTACTCGGCCAGGGCGTCGCGGTGGCGGCCGAGGTTGTTGAGCGCCAACGCTCTGGCCCTCCACGCGCACACGCGCACCAGATCCACGGCGGGGTGCGCGGCCAGGACGGCGCGCGCCAGTTCCTCGGCCTCGGCCACGTGTCCGGTGGCGACCAGGACGCGGCTCAGCCGCAGTCGCGCGTCGTGGACCTCGGTGTGGTCCTCGCCCCGCGCGGCGACGGCGAGCGGGAGCACGGCCCGTAGCTCTTCCTCGGCCTCCTCGTACCGCTCCAACGCCATCAGGGCACGGCCGAGCACCCCCCGCAGCTCGCGGACGTCGGCATGGTCCTCACCCCAGGCGGCGACAGCGAGCGGGAGCACGGCCCGCGACTCGGTCTCGGCCTCCTCGTACCGCCTCAACGCGGCCAGGGCCGCCGCCAGTTCGCCGCGCGCGGCCAGGGTGGCCGACGCCTGCGGGCCCAACTCGGCGGTGTGCAGCCGGACGACCTGCCGCAGGGCGGCTTCGGCCCCGGCCCACAGCCCGTCGGCCGCAAGGCGGTTCGCCTTGCCGGCCAGGGAGTCGGCACGGCCCCGCGACCGGTTGCGCCACCACGCCAGCATGTCCGTCCCCCCGTCACTCCGGCCCTCCGCCGGTTCGCGGCGATGATCATAGTGGCGGGGCCCTGGTCTGGGTGGCGCGCAGCGTGCGGCGGCCTCCCACGCCTCGACGTGACGACGGGCTCCAGCAGGCCACCGCCCCGGTGTTGGCGCCGAGGAGACCGCGGCGCAGCCGGCGGCCTGCGCCCGGGTGTGGGAGCAGTCGGGTCCGGGCGGCCGGGGCCTGGCGCACCAGCAGGGCGGCCAGCTCGGCGGTGCTGGTGACCAGCGGGCAGCTCCGGTCGGCGGGGCCGCCCTGGGCGGCTGTGGGCGGCCTGGGGGGCGTTGGGGGCCGAGGGCGCGGGCGGCGCCGGGGCCGAGGGCTCGCCGGATGGACGACGGGTTGCTCGCGGCGGTTCGACGAGTCCGGGGGCGGCCCGGTGGCATCACCGAGAGGCAGGGGCTATCGCCCTCATGAGATGCCTGTCTGAGTCGTCTCCTAGTACTCCAGCTGTAGATCGCTCCTGAGCCGCTGGCGGCTACGTTCTCCGTGCCTTGCGTGGCTTGCCCCAGCTGCCGTGTGGTCGGTTTCGGGCTT
>NZ_JBEOSP010000113.1:0-3644 GCF_040303105.1 Kitasatospora sp. NPDC096128
CATCCGTTGTTGGGGGCGGTCACGGGTCTGGCTGATGGTGGTGTCCTGTTCAGTGGGCGCCTGTCCCGGCACACCCACCCCTGGCTCACCGACCATGCCGTGGAGGACTATGTCGTCGTCCCGGGCGCCGGACTGGTGGAAATGGTGTCCGAGGCCGCGGCCCGGGTCGACGCCGGGAGGGTGGCGGAGCTGACGCTCGAGGCGCCGATGCTGTTGCCCGCCGTCGGCGGTGTACGGATCCAGGTCGCCGTGGACGCGGCGGACGAGGCCGGACGCCGTCAGGTGCGGGTCTTCTGCCAGCCGGAGGAGGCCGACCCCGCTGACCCGGACGGCTGGACCAGGAGTGCCTTCGGATGGCTCGGCGCCGACGGCATCACGCCGTCCGTCTCCGACCTCGTGCAGTGGCCGCCGGCCGGCGCCGAAGCCGTCGACCTGGCGGACTTCTACCCCGCGCTCGCCGAGGCCGGCTACCGGTACGGTCCTGCGTTCCAAGGCATCCAGGGACTATGGCGCCTCGGTGAGGACTGGTACGCCGACGTCGTCCTGCCCGAGCCGCAGCAGGCGGACGCCGCAAAGTACGGTGTCCACCCGGCGCTGCTCGACGCGGCTCTGCACCCACTGGCCCACCATGCCGCGAGCTCCGGGCAGGGCCTCCAGCTCCCCTTCTCCTGGAGCGACGTGGCGGTCCACGCCACCGGTGCCGGCCGCCTGCGGGTGCACTGGCACGGCGACAGCAGGATGACGGCGACCGACGGCGAAGGCCGTCCGGTGGTCGAGATCGGCTCGCTGGAACTCCGACCGCTCGCCAGTGGATCGCTGGCTCCCGCCGGCGCCCCGGCCGACGGTGAACTGCTCCAGGTGGACTGGGCGCCCTCCGCGGCCCCCGGTGAGGTGCCCGCGCGGGGCGGAACGTGGGCTCTCGTGGGCTCCGACCCGTTCGGCATCGCGGACGCCGCCCGCTCCGCGGGTGCGGTCGAACCGCTGGTCGCCGTGGACCTGGCCGCGGTGAAGGGAGTTCCCGCGCCGCGCCGTGTCGTGCTCCCGGTGGGGAGCGCGGAGGGCGAGAGCGTGCCCGGTGCCGCCCATCGTCTCGCCGGCGACGTGCTTGAGACGATCCAGGCGTGGCTGGCCGAGGACCGCTTCGACGGCGCGCAGCTGGTCGTCGTGACGCGCGGTGCGGTCGGCAGCGGGCCGGGCGACGTGCCCGCCGATGTGGCGGCCGCGGCGGTGTGGGGCCTGGTGCGGACCGCGCAGAGCGAGCACCCCGGCCGTTTCCTCTTGGTCGACCTCGACCCCGCCGCGGACGCCGACGCCGCCGCGCTCTTCTCGGAGGAGCCGCAACTCCTCGTGCGTGGTGGGCGGATGCTCGCGCCGCGGATCACCGCCGGGGCCGGGTCCGGCTCCGGCGGCGCCGCGACGTTCGATCCGGACGGAACGGTGCTGATCACCGGCGGCTCCGGAGCCCTGGGCGTGCTGATGGCTCGCCACCTCGTGCAGGCACACGGGGTGCGGCATTTGCTGCTGCTCTCGCGGCGCGGCGGGGATGCCCCCGGTGCGGCCGAACTGGCGCTGGAGCTCGCCGAGTTCGAGGCCGAGGTCCGCTTCGCCGGGTGCGACGCGGCCGACCCGGCGGCGCTGGCCGCCGTGCTGGCGGCCATCCCGGCCGAGCACCCGCTGACGGCGGTGGTGCACTCCGCCGGTGTGCTCGACGACGGGCTCGTGGAGTCGCAGACTCCCGACCGGTTCTCGGGAGTGCTGCGTCCGAAGGTGGACGCGGCGTGGAACCTGCACGAGCAGACCAAGGACCTGCCGCTGTCGGCATTCGTCGTCTTCTCGTCCATCTCGGGCGTGATCGGCAATGCGGGGCAGAGCAACTACGCCTCGGCGAACACCTTCCTCGACACCCTCGCCGCCCACCGGCGCGGCCAGGGGCTGGCCGCCCACTCGCTCGCCTGGGGTCTGTGGGACCAGGCGGGCACGATGACCGGCCGGTTGGACGACGCGGACCGCGCACGTCTGGCCCGCTCCGGCATCAAGGCCCTTCCCGTGAACCGCGGTCTGGCGCTGTTCGACGAGGCGCTGGAGAGCGACCGGCCGCTGCTGGTCGCCGCGGCCCTGGACCGGGTCGCGCTGCGGACCGGCCCCGAGGAGGTGCTTCCGGTGCTCCTGCGCACCCTGATCCCGCGCCGCCGGCGCACGGCGGCCGGCGACCGGTCGGCAGAGGTCAACCAGGGTGCGGGCACGGTCAGCTGGGCGCAACACGTCGGCGGGATGAGCCCGGAGGACCGCGAGCGTACGGTCGTCGACGTCGTGCGTGCGAGCGTTGCCGTGGTCCTCGGTTACTCCACGCCGCAGGCCGTCCAGCCGGACCGGTCCTTCAAGGACCTCGGCGTCGACTCCCTGACCGCCGTGGAACTGCGCAACCGCCTCACCACAGCCACCGGGCTGCGGCTGTCCGCCGGGCTGGTCTTCGACCACCCCACCCCGCAGGCCATCGCCGACTACCTCGCCGGCCAGCTGGCGCCGGAGGAGAAGCCGGTCGACGCCCAGACGATCGCCGCTGAGTTCGACCGCGTGATGTCCGAGTTCGAGAACGCCTCGTTCGAAGAGGAAGACCGGGCCTGGCTGTCGAGGCGGGTCCAGGAAATGCTGACGCGGATCAGTGCCGTGACGGGCATCGACGCCCTGTCCTCGGGTACGGGCGTCGGCCTCTCCGACGCCGCGTCGGACGAGGAGATCTTCGCCTTCATCGACAACGAACTCTGAGTTCGCAGGGCCCACGCCACCGCATTCGCCGCCAGTCACCCCGAAAGGCACGCACCGCTCATGGCTAACGAAGACAAGGTCCGCGAATACCTGAGGCGCGTGACCAACGAACTGGCAGACAGCCGCAAGCGTCTTCGGGACATCGAATTCAAGGAACACGAGCCGATCGCGGTGGTGGGCATGGCCTGCCGCTACCCCGGTGGGGTGGCGAGCGCCCAGGACCTCTGGGACCTGGTGGCCGGCGAAGTGGACGCGGTGGGCGAGTTCCCGTCCGACCGCGGATGGGACGTGGAGAAGCTCTACAACCCGGACCCCGAGGTGACCGGAACCTCCTACACCCGGCAGGGCGGGTTCCTCCACGAGGCCGCCGAGTTCGACTCGGAGTTCTTCGGTCTCAGCCCGCGCGAGGCTCTGGCGACCGACCCGCAGCAGCGGCTCCTCCTGGAGACGGCCTGGGAGGCGTTCGAGAGCGCGGGCATCGACCCCGCGTCACTGCGCGGCTCGCGCACCGGCGTCTTCGCCGGCGTCATGTACTCGGACTACGGCTCGCGCATCCGCCAGGCGCCGGGTGAACTCGAGGGGTATCTCGTCGCGGGCAGCACGACCAGCATCGCGTCGGGTCGGCTGGCGTATTCGTTCGGTCTTGAGGGGCCGGCGCTGACGGTGGACACGGCGTGTTCGTCGTCGCTGGTGGCGCTGCACCTGGCGGTGCAGTCGCTGCGGCGTGGTGAGTGCGAGATGGCGCTGGCCGGCGGTGTCACCGTGATGGCGCGGCCGAACACCTTCGTGGAGTTCTCGCGTCAGCGGGGTCTGTCCGCGGACGGGCGTTGCAAGGCGTTCGCGGCGTCGGCGGACGGGACGGGCTGGGCCGAGGGTGT
>NZ_JBEOSP010000114.1:0-3612 GCF_040303105.1 Kitasatospora sp. NPDC096128
CGGCGGCGACAGCATCCGCTCCATCCAGGTGGTCAGCCGCGCCCGCAAGGCCGGGCTCACCCTCACCACCCGGGACGTCTTCACCCACAAGACCGTCGCCGCGCTGGCCCGGATCGCGGGCGGCGCCGCCGCCGACGAACCGGCCCCCCGGGAGGACGAGGGCGGCACCGGTCCGTACGAACTCACCCCGATCGCAGCCCAGTTGCACGAAGACACCGGCAGCCTCGACGGCCCGGTGGCGACCTACGGCCAGTACGTGGTGGTCCGGGTCCCCGCCGGGCTGGACGCCGGGCTGCTCGACACCGCCCTGCACTCGCTGGTCGACCACCACGACGCGCTGCGCACCCGCGCCACCGAGCCCTCCCCCGGCCTGTGGCACCTGGAGGCGCTGGCCCCCGGCGCGCTGGCCGGAGTCCGGCTGGCCACCACCGCCGAGCACCCCCAGGGCGACGTCCTGGGCTTCGCCGAACGGCAGGCCACCGCCGCCCGCGCCCGACTGGACCCGGGCTCCGCCGTGATGCTCCAGGCCGTGCTGATCCCCGCCGCGCCCGGCGCCGACAGCGCCCACCTCGTCCTCTGCGCCCACCACCTGGTCATCGACGGCGTCTCCTGGCGGATCCTGCTGCCCGACCTGGCCGCCGCCTGCGACGCGCTCGCCGAGGGCCGCGCCCCGGCCCCGGACCCGGTCGGCACCTCCTACCGCGCCTGGTCCCGGCTGCTCGCCGAGCAGGCCCGCACCCAGGTCCGCGGCGCCGAACTCGCCCACTGGCAGGGCATCCTGGACGGCCCGGACCCGCTGATCGGCCGCCACCGGCTCGACCCGGAGACCGACGTGTACGGCACCCGGCGCACCCTGCGCCTGGAACTCGGCCCGGAGACCACCGGCCCGCTGCTCACCGACGTCCCGGCGGCCTTCCACGCCGAGGTCAACGACGTGCTGCTGACCGGCCTCGCCCTCGCCGTGGCCGACTGGCGCCGCCGCCACGGCCACGCCGACCACGCCCGCACCCTGATCGAGCTGGAGGGCCACGGCCGCGAACAGCTCAGCGACCGCCTCGACCTCTCCCGCACCGTCGGCTGGTTCACCGCCGCCTTCCCCGTCCGCCTCGACCCCGGCGAGCCGGACTGGGACGAACTGTGGTCCGGCGGGCCGGCGTTGGCCACCGCGCTCAAGCGGATCAAGGAGCAACTGCGCGCCCTGCCCGACCGCGGCGTCGGCTACGGCCTGCTCCGCTACCTCAACCCGCACGCCGCCCGGGTGCTGGCCGGCCGGGACCGGCCGCAGATCGGCTTCAACTACATGGGCCGCTTCGACGCCCGGCACAGCGGCCACTGGGAGCCGGTCGGCGGCGACGGCGTGGTCGGCACCGGCGCCCACCCCGGCCTGCCGCTGCCGCACCTGCTGGACGTCACCCCGGCCACCGAGGACCGGCCGGACGGCCCCCACCTGATCGCCAACTGGGCCTGGGCCGGGCACACCGTCGCCGAGGAGGACGCCCGGGACGTCGCCGAGACCTGGTTCCGCGCCCTCGAACTGCTCGCCCGCCACCACGGCCCCGGCGGCCACACCCCCTCCGACCTCCCGCTGGTCCGGCTCGACCAGACGGAGATCGAGGAGTACGAGGCCGAACTGGCCCGGGCCGGCACCGCGCTGGCCGACGTGCTGCCGCTCACCCCGCTGCAGCAGGGCATGCTCTTCCACGCCGACCACGACGCCGCGTCCGGCCACGGCGTCGACGTCTACACCCTGCAGATCGTCGCCGACCTCCAGGGAGCCGTGGACCCGGCCGCCCTGCGCGCCGCCGGCCAGGCCCTGCTCGACCGCCACCCCAACCTGCGGGCCTCCTTCCGCGCCCGGGCCGACGGCGAACCCGTCCAGGTGATCCCGCAGCACGCCCGGCTGCCCTGGCACGAAGCCGACCTGACCGGGCTCCCGGAGCCCGCCCGGGCCGCCGAACTGGCCCGGCTCACCGAGGCCGAGCGCACCCGCCGCTTCGACCTCGCCGACCCGCCGCTGCTGCGCTTCGCCCTGGTCACCCACGGCGAGGACCGCCACCGGTTCGTCTGGACCAGCCACCACATCCTGGTCGACGGCTGGTCGATGCCGCTGCTGGTCCGCGAACTGTTCGCGCTGCTCTCCTCCCGGCCGGGCGCGCCGGGCCGGGAGGACGGCACTCCGCTGCCCGACCCGGCCCCCTACCGCGGCTACCTCGCCTGGCTGGCCGCCCAGGACCGCGAGGCCGCCCGCACGGCCTGGCGCGCGGCCCTCGCCGAGCTGGACGGGCCGACCCTGCTGGTCCCGGCCGACCGGGACCGCGTCCCCGCGCTGCCGCAGGCCGTCCACGCCCAGGTGCCGCCCGAACTGACCGCCACCCTGACCGACTGGGCCCGCAGCCGGGGCCTCACCCTGAACACCGTCCTTCAGGGCTGCTGGGCGCTGCTGCTCGGCCGGCTCACCGGCCGCCAGGACGTGCTCTTCGGCGCCGTCACCTCCGGCCGCCCGGCCGAGGTGCCGGAGGTCGAGTCGATGATCGGCATGTTCCTCACCACCGTGCCGGTCCGGGCCCGGCTGCACCCCGGCACTCCGCTCGCCGAGCTGCTGGACACCCTCCAGGAACAGCAGAGCGCGCTGCTCCCGCACGAGCACCTCGGGCTCGCCGCGATCCACCAGGCCGCCGGTCTCACCGGCGAGGCCTTCGACACCGTGGTGCTGTTCGAGAACTTCCCGTTCGACGAAAAGCACCTGTCCGGCGGCGAAGGCCCCCGGGTGGTCCGGGCCGAGGCCCTGGACGCCCGGCACCACCCGCTCAGCCTGGTCGTCCACCCCGGCGAGGCGCTCAGCCTGCGCCTGGACCACCACCCGGAGCTGTTCGGCCGGGCCGAGGTCGAGCGGATCGCCGCCGTCCTGCTGCACCTGCTGCGCACCCTCGCCGAACAGCCCGAACTGCCGCTGGGCCGGATCGACATCACCGCGCCGACCGACCTCACCGGCACCGCCACCCCCGGCGAACTCGGCGGGCTGCTCGGCCGCTGGGACGCCTCACTGCCCGAGGAGAGCCTCGGCGTGGTCGAGCGGGTCCGCGCGGTGGCCGAGCCCACGCCGGAGGCCGTCGCCGTGACGGACGACGGCGGTTCGCTGACCTACCGGGAGCTGGTCGCGGCCGCCGGGGCGCTCTCCACGGCCCTGACCGGGGCCGGGGCGGGCCGCGGCTCGGTGGTGGCGATGCTCGCCGAACCCGGCGCGCCCTTCCTGGCCGGGGTACTCGGCGTCCTCGGCGCCGGCGCCGCCTACCTGCCGCTGGACCCGGCCGCGCCCGCCGCCCGCAACACCGCCCTGCTCGCCGACAGCGGCGCCGCCCTCCTGCTGCTCGGGGCGGGCTGCGAGGCCCCGGAGGCCGCCGGGGTCACCGTCCTCGGGTTGGGGCGGGCACCCGTGTCGCCTGTCTCGCCTGTCTCGCCCGTCTCGCCTGTCTCTCCCGTCCTGCCGACGCCGGTCGGCACCGGGCTCGATCTGGCCTACGTGATGTTCACCTCCGGCTCCACCGGCAGGCCCAAGGGCGCCATGGTCCAGCGCTCGGGAATGATGAACCACCTCTGGGCCAAGGTCCGGGA
>NZ_JBEOSP010000115.1:0-3553 GCF_040303105.1 Kitasatospora sp. NPDC096128
TGCCCGCCGAGGCCTGCGATCCGGGTGCCTTCGACGGTCAGGCGGTCGCCGTCGACGACGCCGCCGGGCAGGACGAGCCGGGCGCCGGACAGGGCAGTACGGTCACGGTCCGCGGTGGTCACGCGGTCACCTCCATCGAGAGCAGGTCCCAGGCGAGCAGGCCGGCGCCCAGGGACGCCGCGGTGTCTTTGAGCATGGCGGGTACGACCTTCGGGGGCATCTGGAAGGTCAGGCGCTCGGTGACCGCCGCGCGCAGCGGTGTGAAGAGCGTGTCGCCGGCCTCGGCCAGCCCGCCGCCGACGATGACCGTGGACGGGTCGAGCAGGCTCTGGGCGAGCACGATGCCGTCGGCCAGGGCGTCGACCGCGTCCTTCCAGACCGCGCGGGCGCGGTCGTCCCCGTCGTCCACCGCGGCGGCGCAGGATGCCGCGTCGGCGTCGGGGTCGCCGCTGGCCTCGGCCCAGGCGCGGGAGACGGCGGAGGCGGAGGCCAGCGTCTCCAGGCAGCCGCGGGCGCCGCAGCCGCACCGGGGGCCGCCGGGGCGGACCACGACGTGGCCGATCTCGCCGCCGTAGCCGTGCGCCCCGGCCTCGATCCGGCCGTCGATGCCGATGGCGCCGGCGATGCCGGTGCCGAGGGCGATGAACAGGAAGCGGTCGACGCCGCGGCCGGCACCGAGCCGGCCCTCGGCGAGGCCGCCCGACCGCACGTCGTGGCCGAGGGCGACCGGCATCGCGGGGCCGCGGGTGCCTCCGGCGGTGTCGGCCAGGCGCTCGCCGAGCAGCTTGCGCAGCGGGAGGTCGCGCCAGCCGAGGTTGGCGGAGAAGACCGCGATCCCGTTCTTCTCGTCGATCGTGCCGGGGACGGCCACGCCGGCCGCAGACGGGGCGAGGCCGAAGCGGGCGCGGCCCTCGTCGGCCAGGTCGGCGGCGAAGTCGAGGATGGCGGTGACGACGGCGTCGGTGCCGCGTTCCCGCCCGGTCGGTCGGCGTGCTTCGAACAGCACGGAGCCGTCCTGGGCGAGCAGCGCGGCCTTCATGCCGGTGCCGCCTACATCGAGTGCGATGACGTGCTTCACGGGGGACAGTTTCCCTTGGTCGGGTCGAAGAGGTCTAGTCCAGTTGTCGGATTGGTCTGGTCCATACTGGGTGAGCTTTGTCTCGGGTGCGGGGGTGTGCGGGGCTTTGGGCGGGAGGGCCTGCTCGGGGGTCTCGTGCACTGGTTGTTGCGCATCGTGCAATGAAGCAGGGCACTTCGGTAACTACTCGAGGGGCGGGGGCGAGTGGTGTGGACCAATGGGCGAGCGGTTTGGGAGTGTGGCGCTCCCCCCTGCCGGATTCCCTCGTCCGGCTGTAGTCCTTCTTGAAGGCGGTACCCGCGTTGGACAGGCGCGCCCACGTTTCCCTCCGTGTGCTCGGTACGGCGTTGGCCGGAGCACTGGTGCTCACCACGGTCAGCGCGTGCAGCGGGCAGGGCGACGGGCAGGTCACCCTCAAACTGGTCGCCGCGGACTACGGGGAGAACGTCGAGACCAGCTCCAAGCACTACTGGGACGAGGTCTCCAAGGCCTTCGAGGCGGCCAACCCCGGTATCAAGGTCCAGGTCGAGGTGGACAGCTGGACCGACATCGGCAAGAAGGTCGACGACATGATCGCGGCCGGGAAGTCGCCCGACCTGCTGCAGACCGGCGGCTTCGCCGAACAGGTCGCGGCCGACCGGCTGTACCCGGCGGCGGACGTCCTCTCGATGGACACCCAGGCCAAGTTCATGGACAACTTCTCGCACGCCGGGCAGGTGCTGGGCACCCAGTACGGGATCCCGTTCGTGTCGTCCTCGCGGGTGCTCTTCTACAACAAGGCGGTCTTCCGGCAGGCGGGGATCACGCAGCCGCCCACCACCTGGAACGAACTGCGGGCCGCGGCGGAGAAGATCAAGGCCAAGGTGCCGGGGGTGACCCCGTACGGGCTCCCGCTGGGGCCCGAGGAGGCGCCGGCCGAGTCCATGCTGTGGACGCTGAGCGGGGGCGGCTCGCTCTCGGACGACGTCGGCAACTACACCATCGACAGCGACCAGAACCAGGCGACCTTCAGCTGGCTGAAGAACAACCTGGTCAGCACCGGGCTGACGTATTCGGACCCGGGCAAGATGAACCGCACCCCGGTGTTCCAGGACTTCGTCTCCGGGAAGGTCGCGATGCTCAACGGGCACCCGACCCTGCTGCGGATGGCGTCCGCCGGGAAGATCGACTTCGGTACGGCGGCCATCCCGAAGAAGGACGGCGTGGGGAGGACCGGGAGCCTCGGCGTCGCGGACTGGATGATGGCGTTCAAGGCCAACGGGCACAAGAACGAGATCAAGAAGTTCCTGTCCTTCGTCTACACGAAGGACTACCAGCTCAAGTTCGACGAGCAGTACAACCTGCTGCCGGTGACCCAGGACGCGTTCGGCCAGATGTCCTCGGACCCCAAGCACGAGGACCTCAAGCAGTTCGCGGTCGGGCTGACCAACGCGAGCTTCTACCCGTTCGGGGATCCGGCGTGGGGTGAGGTCAGCAACCGGATCAAGAGCGGGATCGGGCAGGCGGTGACCGGGGAGCCGAAGCAGGTGCTGCAGGGGTTGCAGGATGCGGCGATGAAGGAAGCGGCGCGGGTCCGTAAGCAGTAGGCCCCCCCGGGGGGGCGGGGGCTGGGCGGGGGCGGGGCGGGGGGCTTCTGGGGGGCCTTGTTCAGGGGAGCGTGATCGCGTAGGCCTTGCGGAGGGTCTCGTGGACCGTCCAGGTGGTGCGGTCGCCCTCGCGCAGGACGGCGCAGTCGCCGGGGCCGACGGACAGGGTCGGGCCGCCCTCGATCTCGATGGTGGCCCGGCCGCTCAGCACCACGAACATCTCGTCGGCCTCGACGTCGGTGACCACGCCCGGGGTGATCTGCCAGATGCCGCGCAGCTGGCGGCCGTCGGGGGACTCGGCGAGGACCTTGCCGGTGACCTCGGGGGTGCCGGAGACGATCTGGGAGGGGTCGAGGGGCTCGGGTTCGAGGTCGGTGGTGGGGATGTGGACGGCGAAGCTCGGCATGGTCATGGGGGTGACGCTAGTCGGGCGGGGACACCGGGGTGGGGGGCAGAGTGTGTCGGGGGTGCGTCCGAGAATGACACTTCGTAGGTCCGTGGGGGGATGTGCGGAGGTGGTGTGCGGTGGGCGAGCTGGGCGAGCTGAGTGAGCGGGACCGGGCGGTGCTGGCGCTGGAAGGGCGGCAGTGGCGGACGGCGGGGGCCAAGGAGCGGGCGATCCGGGAGGAGCTGGGGCTCTCCTCTACGCGGTACTACCAGGTGCTGAACGGGTTGTTGGACCGGGAGGAGGCGCTGGCGTTCGCGCCGGTGCTGGTGAATCGGTTGCGGCGGGTGCGGGAGGGGCGGCGGGGGGCTCGGTGAACGGGCGCTGCGCGGGGCTGGGGTGTGGGGGTGGGCTCTCGGGAGGGTGGGTGAGGCCGGGGGCGGTTCCGGGGGTGGGCGCTCCGGGGGCTGGATGATTTTCCGACCGCCGACTCTGTGGGGGAGT
>NZ_JBEOSP010000116.1:0-2732 GCF_040303105.1 Kitasatospora sp. NPDC096128
CATCCGTTGTTGGGGGCGGTCACGGGTCTGGCTGATGGTGGTGTCCTGTTCAGTGGGCGCCTGTCCCGGCACACCCACCCCTGGCTCACCGACCACGAGATCCAGGGCCGAGTCCTGCTGCCCGGGACCGCGTTGATGGAACTGGCGTTGGAAGCCGCCGACCGTAGCGGCGCGTCGCGCGTGGTGGAGCTGACGCTCGAGGCGCCGATGCTGCTGCCCGCCGTCGGCGGCCTGCGGATCCAGGTCGCCGTGGACGCGGCGGACGAGAACGACCAGCACCAGGTGCGGATCTACTCGCAACCCCAGGACGCCGAGGCCGGTGACCAGGACACGTGGACCAGGCACGCTTCCGGATGGCTCGCGGTGGACGACCTCGTCGCCCCCGACGCCGACCTCGTGCAGTGGCCGCCGGCCGGCGCCGAAGCCGTCGACCTGGCGGACTTCTACCCCGCGCTCGCCGAGACCGGCTACACGTACGGGCCGGCCTTCCAGTGCGTGTCGGCGCTGTGGCGGCTCGGCGACCAGCTCTACGCCGACGTGGTCCTGCCCGAGCCGCAGCACGCGGACGCGGCGAAGTACGGAGTCCACCCGGCGCTGCTCGACGCGGCGCTGCACCCGCTCGTCCAGAAGCTCGCCTCGGCTGCCGGAGGTCTGCTGCTGCCGTTCGCCTGGAGTGACGTCTCGCTCTACGCGACCGGTGCGAAGGAACTGCGCGTGCGGTGGACTCCCACCGGTGCGGAGAGCGCCGCTCTGACGGTCGCCGACGGCGCAGGCCGGCCGGTGGCCTCGGTCGGCGAACTCGTCCTGCGGCCCGCTCGGGTCGACGCCCGGGCCGCCGATCGGCGTGGTGCGCTCTATCGGCTGGACTGGGTGCCCGTGCCGTCGACAGCTGACGCGACCGGCTCGGTGACGGTGACGGCGGATCCGGCATCGCTGGTCGAGGTGCCCGGGCGGGTGGTGGTCCAGCTGGGCTCCGCCGAGGGCGAGGGCGTCCCCGCGGCTGTGCACCGGCTCACCGGTGAGGCGCTGGACCTGGTCCAGGCCTGGCTCGCCGACGAGCGCTTCGCCGACGCCCGGCTGGTCGTCGTGACACGCGGCGCCGTCGGCACCGAGACCGGCGACGCGCCCGCTGACCTGGCGGCCGGCTCGGTGTGGGGCCTGGTCCGCACGGCGCAGGCCGAGCACCCCGACCGCTTCGTCCTGGTCGATCTCGACCCGGCCGACCCGGGTTTCGGCGCCGAGAACCTCGACGCCGGCGGCCTGTACGGCGACGAGTCCCAGCTGGTGGTGCGCGGGGGAGAGCTGCGCGCGCCGCGGATGGTCCCGGTGCCGGCTGCGGACGCTCCCACCGCTGCCGACTTCGATGCCTTCGACGCCGAGGGCACCGTGATGATCACCGGCGGTTCGGGCACCCTCGGGACCCTGCTCGCCCGTCACCTCGTGCGCAACCACGGAGTGCGGCATCTCCTGCTGCTCTCGCGGCGCGGCGAAGCCGCCCCGGGCGCTGCCGAACTGGCGCTGGAACTCGCCGAGTTCGACGCCGAGGTTCGCTTCGCCGGGTGTGACGCGGCCGACCCGGCGGCGCTGGCCGCCGTGCTCGAAGCCATCCCGGCCGAGCACCCGCTGACCGGAATCGTGCACGCCGCCGGCATCCTGGACGACGGGCTCCTGGAGTCGCAGACCGTCGAGCGCATGGCAGTGGTGCTGCGTCCGAAGGTGGACGCGGCGTGGAACCTGCACGAGCAGACCAAGGACCTGCCGCTGTCGGTGTTCGTCGTCTTCTCGTCCATCGCCGGCGTCATCGGCAACTCCGGCCAGAGCAACTACGCGGCCGCCAACACCTTCCTCGACACCCTCGCCGCCCACCGTCGTGCCGTCGGACTGTCCGCCCACGCCCTGGCCTGGGGCCTGTGGGACCAGGCCGACGGCATGGCGGGCGGCCTCACCGAGGCCGACGTCGCCCGCTGGACCCGCTCCGGCGTGGCACCGCTCGGCGAGGAGCGGGGGCTCCAGCTGTTCGACACCGCGTTGGCGCAGGAGCACGTCCAGCTCATCCCGGCCCAGCTCGACCTGTCGGTGTTGAAGTCCCAGGCCCGTACCGCCGGGCAGCCGGCGCCCGTGGTCTTCCGCTCCCTGGTGCGTGGGCCGGTACGGCGCAGCGTCACCACGAACGCGGCGAGCGCGGGCCGCGACAGCTGGACCGACCGGATGGCGGCCCTGGCGGAGAGCGAGCGGACGCGCGCGATCACCGAGACCGTGCGTGCCGTCGTCGCCCTGGTCCTCGGCCACTCCGACTCCGCGACCATCGATGTCGAACGGGCCTTCAAGGACCTCGGGTTCGACTCCCTCACCGGCGTCGAACTGCGCAACCAGCTCAACACCGCCACCGGCCTGCGGGTGCCGACCACGCTCGTCTTCGACCACCCGTCGCCGCGTGCCGTCATCGACTACCTGCTCGCCAAGGTCTCCGACGCGATCGGCACGACGAGCGCGGTGACGACGGCGGGCGTACCGGCCCTCCGCGCGCGGTCGGCCTCCGAGGACGACAACGAGCCGATCGCGGTGGTGGGCATGGCCTGCCGCTACCCCGGTGGGGTGGCGAGCGCCCAGGACCTCTGGGACCTGGTGGCCGGCGGGGTGGACGCGGTGGGCGAGTTCCCGTCCGACCGCGGATGGGACGTGGAGAAGCTCTACAACCCGGACCCCGAGGTGACCGGAACCTCCTACACCCG
>NZ_JBEOSP010000117.1:0-2328 GCF_040303105.1 Kitasatospora sp. NPDC096128
AATAACTCGAGTTTTAAATTATCGCTTTATCCCTTGTTAATAAAGGGTTGAGGCGTTTTTTGTTGTTGAAAGAAATTTTTGGCATGAAAAAGATCGGTCATATTAGACCAAGTTTTTTGATAGTGTTATATTAATAGCAAATAAAAAAGAAGTCGCCCACTCCCCGACCAAAGTTTGTGCGCGACAACCATTCAAATTCAAAAATTAAAACAGGAGTTGTTTTTATGATTTTGTATATTTAGATATTAAACGATATTTGATTATACTTCAACATTTACATTTGACGTTTGGATGGGCGGCTTCTTAAAAAACAAATTAAGGAGTCGATTTTTTATGAGTAAAAATAATAAGCGTGTAAATTACTTAAATCATTGTAAAAATAACGATTTAGATATTTTTTCTAAAACCGGCTACTCTAATAGCCGGTTAGGAGTGCATTCTGTGCACCCACAAAATCCTAAATTAAGTTTTGACGCTATGACAATAGTTGGAAATCTCAGTCGTGACAACGCTCAAAAGCTATCGTCATTTATGAGTATCGAACCACAAATTCGACTTTGGGATATACTACAAACGAAATTTAAAGCTAAAGCACTACAGGAAAAAGTTTATATTGAATACGACAAAGTAAAAGCAGATACATGGGATAGACGTAATATGCGTGTTGAATTTAATCCGAATAAACTTACGCATGAAGAAATGCTTTGGTTAAAACAAAACATTATCGACTACATGGAAGATGACGGTTTTACAAGAATAGATTTAGCTTTTGATTTTGAAGATGATTTAAGTAATTATTATGCAATGACTGATAAAGCAGTTAAGAAAACTGTATTTTATGGTCGTGACGGGAAACCAGAAACAAAATATTTTGGCGTTCGTGATAGTGATAGATTTATTAGAATTTATAACAAAAAACAAGAATGTAAAGATAACGCAGATGTCGAAGTTATGTCTGACCACTTATGGCGTGTAGAAATTGAACTTAAAAGAGACATGGTGGACTACTGGAATGATTGTTTTAATGATTTACATATCTTGAAACCAGATTGGACTTCGCTAGAAAAATTAAATGAACAAGCAATGGTTTACATGTTAATTCATGAAGAAGGCAAATGGGGAGAATTGAATAAAAGAACTAAATATAAATATAAAAATTTAATTAAAGAAATATCTCCAGTTGATTTAACAGAATTAATGAAATCGACTTTAAGAGAAAATGAAAAACAATTACAAAAGCAAATAGAATTTTGGCAGACAAAAAGTAAGAAGCTATTTTAAAAATGGCTACCATTTGGCTCCCTTTTAGCTCCCAAATAGCTACATTATTAGGTAGCCATTTGGGAGCTATTTTTGATTTTAGGTATCCATATGGTAGCCATTTTTGGTTTTGTGTAGCTATTCGGTATCTTTTGTGTAGCCGTTCGGGAGTCATATAACAATTTTTATCGCATAAATAGGAATCCCATTTGACACTGTCAAATCAATATTTTGCACAGAAATGGCTACCGAATGGCTACATACGGAGACATTTCTGTGCAGGATTCCTCTTATGCTCTTTAAAATACAAGAGTTACATTATACACCTATTTTTTAAGGCTTTAGCTTTTTATTAAGAAGAATAACCGAGATAGAAAAACATATTTCGTATTCTAAAAGATTTAGAAAATGAATTTTAAAATGATTTATCGTCTCTCTGTTGAACAAAAAAAGTTTTTAGTTATTTTTTATACGTGGAATGATTAAATGTCCTAGAAAGGGCTTAAAATGCAAAATAAAGGAACCACTCAAAAATGAGTGGTCTGGAGAATAGCTATCATACTGTGCGATTGAAAATGAGGACTGTATTAAGCATATCACACACATTTATGCCGAGAAAATTTATTGATGTTGAGAAGAACCCTTAACTAAACTTGGAGACGAATGTCGGTATAGCGTGAGCTATTAAGCCGACGATTCGACAAGTTTAGGGATTGTTAAGGGTTCAGAGGCTCAACGTCAATAAAGCAATTGGAATAAAGCATTAAAAAATAGCCACTCAATTTTTGAGTAGCTATGTGTTGGGCGAAGAACTATTACATGTTAAAAGAATTAATGATGTTTGAGGATAATGCTATATTTTCACTTTAACATTTATTTAATTACAGTGCATTCAAAAGTATTTAATGCTGATATTTTTTGGCTTTTTTGAAACGAGTAAAACGAGTTTCTTCTTGTCTTGATACTATATATAAATAACTCGAGTTTTAAATTATCGCTTTATCCCTTGTTAATAAAGGGTTGAGGCGTTTTTTGTTGTTGAAAGAAATTTTTGGCATGAAAAAGATC
>NZ_JBEOSP010000118.1:0-1995 GCF_040303105.1 Kitasatospora sp. NPDC096128
TACTCCAGCTGTAGATCGCTCCTGAGCCGCTGGCGGCTACGTTCTCCGTGCCTTGCGTGGCTTGCCCCAGCTGCCGTGTGGTCGGTTTCGGGCTTGGGCGAGCATCGCCGCGTCGAACTCGGCCTTGCTCACCACTGCTCGTGGCTCGGGTACGAGGGTGACTGCAGTCGACCGCCACGGGACAGCCGAGGCCCAACCGACCAGGGGCATGGTCTCGTCGTAGCGGGGAGCGAACTGCGCGACGGTGATGGCGGGCATCTGATAGTTCAGGCTGCGGACGTGTTCGATGAAGGCGTCAGGCAGCAGGACGTGGTGGGTTTCCACGTAATGAGGGAAGTCCTGGCGCCACAGCCAGGCACCGTCGGTCACCAGCGACGAGCAGCCCAGGGAGTGGCGGTGGGCGCTGCCCGTGATGGCGTCGTGCCCCGCCTCCATGACGTCAATGAGGACATGGCCGGCATCCAGGTAGGCCGCCAGGCCCGCTTCGTCGGGCTCGCCGACCGGCCGGACGGCATCGCGTATCGATCCGTTCGGCTGGCCGGAGCGGTTGTCCAGTTCGTCGTAGAAGCCCAGCAACCCCAGCAATGCGTCCTCCTGGCCGGCCCTGCCATCCCGCTGGCACACGCAGGTGCGGCCACCGTTGATCATCAGTGTGTGAAGACAAACGATCACGCGGTGGCCGCAGGTCACAGCGTAGACGCTGCCCACTGGCAGGAATCGTTCGAGGTCCTGATGGACCGCATCGCGGGCCGGTTCGCCAGGGTCGAACCCCGCCGCCGAATACGGCGCTTGGTCATGGGACTGCTCGCGGACCTGCCGCGGAAGAACTGCTGGACCATCGCCGAGTGGGCCGGGGAGACGACACCCGATGCTATGCAGCACCTGCTGAGCCGCGCCAAGTGGAACGCCGATGCCGTCCGCGATGACCTGCGTGACTACATCGTCGAGCACCTGCACGACGATCAGGCGGTACTCGTGGTCGACGAGACCGGCGACGTGAAGAAGGGAACCCACACGGTCGGCGTTCAACGCCAGTACACCGGCACCGCCGGGAGGATCGAGAACTCCCAAGTCGCCGTCTATCTCGTCTACGCAGGTCGGCGCGGACACGCGGCACTGGACCGGGAGCTATACGTCCCGCGCTCCTGGACCGAACAGCCAGACCGCTGCCGGGCGGCCGGGCTCGACCCGGACGCCGCGTTCGCCACCAAGCCCGAACTAGCCGCCCGCATGATCACCCGCTTCCTCGACTCCGGCCACCACACGCCTTGGGTGGCCGGAGACGAGGTTTACGGTGGCAACCCCAGACTGCGGGCCGAACTGGAGGAACGCGCCACCGGATACGTCCTCGCGGTGGCCCGCACCCACGAGGTCACCACAGGGGCCAGGAAGCTCCGCGCGGACGCCCTGGCCAAGAGGCTCCCCAAGCGGGCATGGCAGAAACTGTCCGCCGGAGCCGGAGCCAAAGGCCACCGCTTCTACGACTGGGCCCACATCGACCTGCCCAGCACCACCCCCGGCCACCGCCACCTGCTGATCCGCCGCAACCGCACTACCGGCGAACTGGCCTACTACCGCTGTTACTCACCCCAGCCAGTACCCCTGACAGCCCTCGTGCGGGTCGCGGGATCCAGGTGGAAGATCGAAGAGACGTTCCAGTCCGGAAAGGGCCTGGCCGGCCTGGACGAGCACCAGCTCCGCCGCTACACATCCTGGTCCCGCTGGGTCACCCTCGCCATGCTCGCCCATGCCTTCCTGGCCGTCGTCCGTGCCGATGAACACCGTCTCCGCCCCGGGCCCGACGAGCTGATACCGCTGACGTGCAACGAAATCCAGCGACTCTTCATCGCCCTCGTAGTCCAGCCCATCCATGAGGCCGACCACTGGCTTCGCTGGTCCCTCTGGAGACGCCGCCATCAGGCCCGCTCCCAGGCCAGCCACTACCGACGCCGAGCCGCGGCATCAGCCTGATCGTGATCTACAGCTGGAGTACTA
>NZ_JBEOSP010000119.1:0-1895 GCF_040303105.1 Kitasatospora sp. NPDC096128
CGTTGAGCAACGAGAGCCTGGCCAACCTGCTCAAGGAGGAGCGGCGTTTCGCCCCGCCGGCAGAGCTGGCCGCAGCGGCCAACGTCACCGCGGCCGCCTACGCTCAGGCCTCCGAGGACCGTCTGGGCTTCTGGGCCGAGCAGGCCCGCCGCCTCAGCTGGGCCGTCGAGCCGACCGAGACCCTCGACTGGTCCAACCCGCCCTTCGCCAAGTGGTTCGCCGACGGCCGCCTCAACGTGGCCTACAACTGCGTGGACCGCCACGTCGAGAACGGCCTCGGCGACCGCGTCGCCATCCACTTCGAGGGCGAGCCCGGCGACAGCCGCTCCATCACCTACGCCCAGCTCAAGGACGAGGTCTCCCAGGCCGCCAACGCCCTGCTGGAACTCGGCGTCCGCAAGGGCGACCGGGTCGCCGTCTACCTGCCGATGATCGCCGAGGCGGTCGTCGCGATGCTCGCCTGCGCCCGCATCGGCGCCACCCACTCGGTGGTCTTCGGCGGCTTCTCCGCCGACGCCGTGGCCTCCCGCATCCAGGACGCCCAGGCCAAACTCGTCATCACCGCCGACGGCGGCTACCGCCGCGGCAAGCCCTCCGCCCTCAAACCCGCCATCGACGAGGCCCTCACCAAGACCGACGGCGTCGAGCACGTCCTGGTGATCCGCCGCACCGGCCAGGACACCGCCTGGACCCAGGGCCGCGACGTCTGGTGGCACGAGATCACCGCCCGCCAGTCCACCGAGCACACCCCCGAGGCCCACGAGGCCGAACACCCGCTGTTCATCCTCTACACCTCCGGCACCACCGGAAAGCCCAAGGGCATCCTGCACACCTCCGGCGGCTACCTCACCCAGGCCGCCTACACCCACCACGCCGTCTTCGACCTCAAGCCCGCCACCGACGTCTACTGGTGCACCGCCGACATCGGCTGGGTCACCGGCCACTCCTACATCGTCTACGGCCCGCTGGCCAACGGCGCCACCCAGGTCGTCTACGAAGGCACCCCGGACACCCCCCACCAGGGCCGATTCTGGGAGATCGTCCAGAAGTACGGCGTCACGATCCTCTACACCGCGCCGACCGCCATCCGCACCTTCATGAAGTGGGGCGACGACATCCCCGCGAAGTTCGACCTGTCCTCCCTGCGGGTCCTCGGCAGCGTCGGCGAACCGATCAACCCCGAAGCCTGGATCTGGTACCGCGAGCACATCGGCGCCGGCAAGGCCCCCATCGTCGACACCTGGTGGCAGACCGAGACCGGCGCCATGATGATCAGCCCCCTGCCCGGCGTCACCGAGACCAAGCCCGGCTCCGCCCAGCGCGCCCTGCCCGGCATCGCCGCCACCGTCGTCGACGACGAGGCCAACGAGGTCCCCGACGGCTCCGGCGGCTACCTCGTCCTCACCGAGCCCTGGCCGTCCATGCTCCGCACCATCTGGGGCGACGACCAGCGCTACATCGACACCTACTGGTCCCGCTTCCAAGGGCGCTACTTCGCCGGCGACGGCGCCAAGAAGGACGAGGACGGCGACATCTGGCTGCTCGGCCGGGTCGACGACGTCATGCTCGTCTCCGGCCACAACATCTCCACCACCGAAGTCGAGTCCGCCCTCGTCGGCCACCCCTCCGTGGCCGAGTCCGCCGTGGTCGGCGCCACCGACCCCACCACCGGCCAGGCCATCGTCGCCTTCGTCATCCTGCGCGGCGCCACCATCGAGACCCCCGAACTCGTCGAGGAACTGCGCGCCCACGTCGGCCGCACCCTCGGCCCGATCGCCAAGCCCAAGCAGATCAAGGTCGTCGGCGAACTCCCCAAGACCCGCTCCGGCAAGATCATGCGCCGCCTGCTGCGCGACATCGCCGAAGGCCGCGAAGTCGGCGACACCACCACCCTC
>NZ_JBEOSP010000120.1:0-1625 GCF_040303105.1 Kitasatospora sp. NPDC096128
GCGTTACTCAATTAACGATTGTTACAGCTGTTAATATGATGGGCTCAGGAATTATCATGCTACCTACTAATCTGGCACAAGTGGGTACAATGTCAATACTTTCTTGGATTATAACAACAATTGGAGCTACAATGTTAGCTTTTATATTCGCTAGAGCTGGCTTATATAGTTCAAAAGGTGGTGGAATGGGAGGATATGCAGAATACTCATTTGGCAAAGCTGGAGCCTTCCTTACTAATTACACTTATGGACTCTCTCTAGTTATAGCTAATGCGGCTATTGCTATATCTTCAGTAGGTTATATTGCTGTTTTATTTAATGTTCATTTATCACCATTGGCAACAGCAATGTGGACTATAGTAGTTTTATGGGTTGCAACAATATTGAACTTTGGAGGAGCAAATATTACAGGAAGAATTAGTACGTTTACAGTTTGGGGCGTTATTTTACCTGTAATTTTCATCAGTATTGTTGGTTGGTTTTACTTTAGTGGAAGTAGCTTTGCAACATCTTGGAACCCTCACAATTATAGCTTTATAGAAGGAATGGGTAAATCTATTTCTATAACACTATGGGCTTTTTTAGGTCTTGAATCTGCTGCAGCTAATAGTGATGCTGTAGAAAATCCTAAGAAAAATGTTCCTATTGCTGTAATGGGTGGTACTATAGGTGCAGCAATAATGTATATTTTATCTACAAATGTAATTTTAGGTATTTCTCCTATTAAAGATTTAGCTAAATCTAGTGCACCATTTGGTTTAGCATTTAGTCATATGTTTAACCCTACGATTGGTAATATTGTTATAGCTTTAATGATAATATCTTGCTTTGGATCTTTGATTGGTTGGCAATTTACCATTGCAGAAGTATTTAGAAGCTCAGCAGTTGAAAAATATTTCCCTAAAATCTTTGCTAAAACTATCGGCAATGGTACACCAATAATTGGAATGGTAATTATTACTGTATTACAAACGTTAATTTCATTAATGACAATTAGTCCATCTTTATCTAAACAGTTTACAATATTAGTCAATTTAGCGGTGGTAACTAATGCAGTACCTTATGTGTTAACAATGGCAAGTATTAAAACCATGCAAAAAGAAACATCAACAAGTATTTCTAATAAGACTATGAAGTGGACTAATATTATAGCAATTATAGCTGGTATATATACTTTATATGCTATTTACTCTTCTGGAGGAATAGCTGTTTACTATGGTGCTATTGTAACATTTGCTGGATGGACTCTTTATGGATTTATTTCTTATAGATTCGATACAGAAAAATCTAAAAATGTTAATGAATAGAAACGATTTATGATTTAAATTTCAAAAAACAGTCTAAGAAGTAAGAGTTGCTTCTTAGACTGTTTTTTGAAATGGATATAATATATACATTATTAATTTTGAATAAATATTTAGATAGGCGTAAAATGAAAATGTTAATAAAAATAAAGGATAAGATAAAATGAAAATGCACAACAACGAAATAAGCCGAATTCTTTTTATATCAACTTTAGGAGCATTCATTTTTTCAGTAACTGGAATATTTCTGGGTATTATTTCAAATAGTGATATGGTATTACTTGATGGTTTATATGCTGTCTTAAGCTTACTAATATCAGC
>NZ_JBEOSP010000122.1:0-1394 GCF_040303105.1 Kitasatospora sp. NPDC096128
CTGAGACCTGATGCCGAGCCGATTGTGGTGAAGTGGATGATCCTATGCTGTCGAGAAAAGCCTCTAGCGAGTTTCATGGCGGCCCGTACCCCAAACCGACTCAGGTGGTCAGGTAGAGAATACCGAGGCGTTCGGGTGAACTATGGTTAAGGAACTCGGCAAAATGCCCCCGTAACTTCGGGAGAAGGGGGGCCATTCCTGGTGACGAGTCTTGCACTCCGAGCTGGGGGTGGCCGCAGAGACCAGCGAGAAGCGACTGTTTACTAAAAACACAGGTCCGTGCGAAGCCGTAAGGCGATGTATACGGACTGACGCCTGCCCGGTGCTGGAACGTTAAGGGGACCGGTTAGCTCTGATTCGTCGGGGCGAAGCTGAGAACTTAAGCGCCAGTAAACGGCGGTGGTAACTATAACCATCCTAAGGTAGCGAAATTCCTTGTCGGGTAAGTTCCGACCTGCACGAATGGCGTAACGACTTCTCGACTGTCTCAACCATAGGCCCGGTGAAATTGCATTACGAGTAAAGATGCTCGTTTCGCGCAGCAGGACGGAAAGACCCCGGGACCTTTACTATAGCTTGATATTGGTGTTCGGTTCGGCTTGTGTAGGATAGGTGGGAGACTTTGAAGCAGCAACGCCAGTTGTTGTGGAGTCGCCGTTGAAATACCACTCTGGTCGTGCTGGATGTCTAACCTGGGTCCGTGATCCGGATCAGGGACAGTGTCTGGTGGGTAGTTTAACTGGGGCGGTTGCCTCCTAAAGAGTAACGGAGGCGCCCAAAGGTTCCCTCAGCCTGGTTGGCAATCAGGTGTTGAGTGTAAGTGCACAAGGGAGCTTGACTGTGAGACTGACGGGTCGAGCAGGTACGAAAGTAGGGACTAGTGATCCGGCGGTGGCTTGTGGAAGCGCCGTCGCTCAACGGATAAAAGGTACCCCGGGGATAACAGGCTGATCTTCCCCAAGAGTCCATATCGACGGGATGGTTTGGCACCTCGATGTCGGCTCGTCGCATCCTGGGGCTGGAGTAGGTCCCAAGGGTTGGGCTGTTCGCCCATTAAAGCGGTACGCGAGCTGGGTTTAGAACGTCGTGAGACAGTTCGGTCCCTATCCGCTGTGCGCGTAGGAGTGTTGAGAAGGGCTGTCCCTAGTACGAGAGGACCGGGACGGACGAACCTCTGGTGTGCCAGTTGTCCTGCCAAGGGCATGGCTGGTTGGCTACGTTCGGGAGGGATAACCGCTGAAAGCATCTAAGCGGGAAGCCTGCTTCGAGATGAGCACTCCCACCTCCTTGAGAGGGTAAGGCTCCCAGTAGACGACTGGGTTGATAGGCCGGATATGGAAGCCCTGTGAGGGGTGGAGTTGACCGGTACTAATAGGCCGAGGGCTTGTCCTCAG
>NZ_JBEOSP010000123.1:0-1364 GCF_040303105.1 Kitasatospora sp. NPDC096128
GTCTCCACCGGCCGCCCCGAGCTGACCGAGGCCGCCATCGTGGTCTCCGGCGGCCGCGGCGTCGGTGCCGCCGAGGGCTTCGGCGTGGTCGAGGAGCTCGCGGACGCCCTGGATGCGGCCGTCGGTGCCTCGCGCGCCGCCGTCGACGCCGGCTGGTACCCGCACAGCTCCCAGGTCGGCCAGACCGGCAAGCAGGTCTCGCCCCAGCTGTACGTGGCGAACGGCATCTCGGGCGCGATCCAGCACCGGGCCGGCATGCAGACCTCGAAGACCATCGTGGCCGTCAACAAGGACCCCGAGGCCCCGATCTTCGAGCTGGCGGACTACGGCGTGGTCGGCGACCTCTTCCAGGTGCTGCCGCAGCTCACCGCCGAGGTGAAGACCCGCAAGGGCTGATCCCCCCGCGACGATCGGAGGGCGTGGCACTCGGTACCCCGGTACCGAGTGCCACGCCCTCCGGCGTTTCCGTGTTTTCGCGCTTCCGCGTCCGCTCGTCTCCGCCTCGGCACGCCGGCCGGCGACGGCGCGCTGTCCACCCGCCGACTGCGCGCCGTCCGCCCACCGTCCGCCCGCCGTCTGTCCGCCGACCGCTCCGCGACTACTCGGCGAAGGCCGCGAGGTGCTGGGTGAAGCCGCCCTTGGTCGGGGGCAGCGGGCGCGGTTCGAGGTCCTGCAGCGGCGGCGGCTCCTCCATCGGCAGCAGCCGCAGCTCGGGCTGCTCGGAGTCGGGGGAGGAGTACAGCCGTACCCGGGTGCCGACCGGGACGGTGCTGCGCATCCCGTCCACGATGCACCAGACGTCGAACCCCTCCTCCATCCGGATCAGCGACTTCTGGCGGACCAGCGGCGTCCGGGCCTGCTCGACCGCGCAGCGCCGGACGACGCCGGTGCCCTCGCTGGGCTCCAGGCGCAGCTCGGTGGAGCCGCAGGTGGGGCAGAGCAGCCGTTGGAAGGTCGGGTTGTTGCACCAGGTACAGCGCTGGAAGTACAGCGTCGTACTCCGGGTGTCGGCATCGATGGCTGAGTGGACCACGCTGTCTTCTCCCTGCACTCGGACCGGCTCCGGCGGCGGACGTACGGCCGCCGCACGGCCGACCCGCGGCGGACGTGCGCCCGGTGTTCGGCGGTGGTTCGGCTGTAGTTCGGCAGGAAAAGGATAGGGAACTCAGTGCCGCCCTGTGAAGGCACTGAGTTCCCTTTTTGCCGTGCACGTGCATAATGAAGGGTACTGAGTACCGTCGTGAAACAGGAGTGGCGATCATGAGCCAGGACTTCGATCTCTTCCGCATCTCCGAGGAGCACGAGATGCTCCGTGAGGCGGTGCGTTCGCTGGCCGAGGCGAAGATCGCTCCGTTCGCGGCGGA
>NZ_JBEOSP010000124.1:0-1338 GCF_040303105.1 Kitasatospora sp. NPDC096128
GGATGCTCTTATGGATGTCAAGCAGCGGTGGTGAGCTGCTCGGCGGTGATGGATGTAGTGCTGGGTGCGGTCAGGACCTGGTAGATCTCGCGGGCGATGAACCGCTTGAGGCAGCGGATGATCTCCTTCTTCGACAGGCCTTCCGTGGTCCGGCGCTGCATGTACTGCTTGGTGCGTTGGTCCCAGCGCAGGCGGCACAGGGCGATGCGGTAGAGGGCGGAGTTGGCGCCCCGGTCGCCGCCTCGGTTGAGGCGGTGGCGGTGGGTGCGGCCGGAGGACGCCGGCAGTGGCGCGGCACCGCAGAGCATGGCGAACGCCGCCTCGGAGCGCAGGCGCTCGGGGTTCTCCCCGGCGGTGACCAGCAGCTGGCCGGCGACGTCCGTGCCGACGCCGTTCAGCGCGAGCAGGGCCGGGGAGATCTCGGTGACCAGCGGGGTGATGATCTCCTCCAGTTCGGCGATCTCCTCGCCGAGTCGCTGGTAGCGGCGGGCCAGGGTCCGCAGTGCGAGTCTGGCGGCGATCACCGGCTCGCCGGCCCGCTTTGCGTCCGGGCGCCAGGCGGCGCACGTGACGATCAGCTGCCGGTCGCCCAGGTCTCGCAGGACGGCTCGCAGTTCTTCCGGTGCGGTGATGATCAGCGTCTTCATCTGCCGTGCCACGTCTGCTCGTTGCCGGACCGCGCTGCGGCGGGCCACGCGCAGGCTCCGCAGGGCTTCCACCCGGCCGTCGCGCTGCTTGGGTATCCCTGTGCGGCGGGCGGACAGGGCAGCCCGTGCGGCGGCCTCGGCGTCGACCGGGTCGGACTTGCCCTGCCAGCGGCGGGCCTTGCGGTCCGGGCGGTCGATCTCCACCACGATCACGTCCTGCTCGCGCAGGTAGCGGGCGAGGCCGGCTCCGTAGGCGCCGGTGCCCTCCACGCCGACCAGCACCAGGGTGCCGAACGAGCGGAGCCAGGCCAGGAGCTTGCGGTAGCCCTCGGCGGTGGCCTCGAACTGCTCGGCGCCCAGGGGCCGTCCGGCCGAGTCGACGGCCGCCGCGGTGTGGGTGTCCTTGTGGGTGTCGACGCCGCCGGTGATCTCGCGGGTCTGCTGTGCGATGGTGGACATCGCCGTCCTCTCCATTCGACCGGTCAGGGCGGCAGCCACCGGTCCGGCGGGCGGACAGGACAGTGATGGGGCCTCTGGCCAGGCTCTTATGAAGTCACGCAAGCCGGGCCGGTGGATGCACACGAGCGGCTCCCGAACGAGGCCGACAGATCCCGTTGAGGACCCGAGGTCAGTCAGGCGGTGGGTCAGACCCGCCCGGGAACCGCTCATGAACATCCTCACTGTCAGGCGG
>NZ_JBEOSP010000125.1:0-1317 GCF_040303105.1 Kitasatospora sp. NPDC096128
GTGACTGGTCGTTGTTTGAGAACTGCACAGTGGACGCGAGCATCTGTGGCCAAGTTTTTAAGGGCGCACGGTGGATGCCTTGGCACTAGGAACCGATGAAGGACGTGGGAGGCCACGATAGTCCCCGGGGAGCCGTCAACCAGGCTTTGATCCGGGGGTTTCCGAATGGGGAAACCCGGCAGTCGTCATGGGCTGTCACCCATACCTGAACACATAGGGTATGTGGAGGGAACGCGGGGAAGTGAAACATCTCAGTACCCGCAGGAAGAGAAAACAACCGTGATTCCGGGAGTAGTGGCGAGCGAAACTGGATGAGGCTAAACCGTTCTGGTGTGAGACCCGGCAGGGGTTGCCAGTGCGGGGTTGTGGGAATGAGCTTCAGTCGTCTGCCGGCGGCTGGGCGAGTCAGAAACCGTATGGGTAGTCGAAGGACATGCGAAAGGTCCGGCGTAGAGGGTAAGACCCCCGTAGACGAAATCTGTACGGCTTGCTTGCTCATCTCCCAAGTAGCACGGGGCCCGAGAAATCCCGTGTGAATCTGGCGGGACCACCCGCTAAGCCTAAATATTCCCTAGTGACCGATAGCGGATAGTACCGTGAGGGAATGGTGAAAAGTACCGCGGGAGCGGAGTGAAATAGTACCTGAAACCGTGTGCCTACAAGCCGTGGGAGCGTCGTCAGTCGGCTTGCCGGCTGGCCGTGACTGCGTGCCTTTTGAAGAATGAGCCTGCGAGTTTGCGGTGTGTAGCGAGGTTAACCCGTGTGGGGTAGCCGTAGCGAAAGCGAGTCCGAATAGGGCGGTTGAGTTGCATGCCCAAGACCCGAAGCGGAGTGATCTAGCCATGGGCAGGTTGAAGCGCGGGTAAGACCGTGTGGAGGACCGAACCCACCAGGGTTGAAAACCTGGGGGATGACCTGTGGTTAGGGGTGAAAGGCCAATCAAACTCCGTTATAGCTGGTTCTCCCCGAAATGCATTTAGGTGCAGCGTCACGTGTTTCTTGCCGGAGGTAGAGCACTGGATAGGCGATGGGCCTTACCGGGTTACTGACCTTAGCCAAACTCCGAATGCCGGTAAGTGAGAGCGTGGCAGTGAGACTGTGGGGGATAAGCTCCATGGTCGAGAGGGAAACAGCCCAGAACACCGACTAAGGTCCCTAAGCGTGTGCTAAGTGGGAAAGGATGTGGAGTCGCAGAGACAACCAGGAGGTTGGCTTAGAAGCAGCCACCCTTGAAAGAGTGCGTAATAGCTCACTGGTCAAGTGATTCCGCGCCGACAATGTAGCGGGGCTCAAGCACATCACCGAAGTCGTGTCATT
>NZ_JBEOSP010000126.1:0-1287 GCF_040303105.1 Kitasatospora sp. NPDC096128
GGCGGGGGGAGGGGGAGGTCGACCCGGAGGAGGCGGGTGTGGCGACCGCTCCTTGTTGTGGTCCCGCTGGGTGCGGCGCGGACGGGAGAGCCAGGAACAGGGCTGCCGCGGTGCAGGCCGCAGTCGCGCCCAGGGCGTGCCGGAGGTGGCGGCGGTGGCGGCGCCGGTCGGCGCGTCGGCGGATCTCCTCGGCGGGCAGGGCCGGTGCGGGCAGCTGTGTGCCGAGCAGCCGCAGCCGGTCGCCGACGGTGTCGCCGACGGTGTCGTGGACGGGATCGTGGACGGGGTCAGACACGGAGCTTTCCTTCCTCGCTGGTCGGGCTTCGGTCGGCGAGTCCGGCCGCGAGCGCCGTCCGGCCGCGGGCGAGGCGGCTCTTGACCGCGCTGACGCTGGCGCCGGTCTCGGCCGCGACCTGCTCGACGGAGAGGTCGCACATGTGGTGCAGGACCAGGGCGCTCCGCTGTGCCTCGGGCAGGTCGCGGAGCGCGGCGACCAGTACCAGGTGGTCCTCGGTGGGCGGCTCGACGGTGGGTGGTTCCTGTCGGTGGTGGCGTCCGGCCAGGTGCAGACCCCGGGTCAGGCGCCGCCAGCGGGAGATGGCCAGCCGCCGGGCCGTGGTCCGGATCCATGCCTCCGGGGCGCCGTCCGGGCCGAAGGTACGCCTTCGGTCCCACGCGCGGATGAAGGCCTCCTGGACCACGTCCTGTGCTTCGGACCAGTTGCCGGTCATCGCGTAGAGCTGCCCGGTCAGGCGGGAGAAGGACGCCGCGTAGAACGCGTCGAACTCCTGTGGCGTCATCAAGGGCCTCTCTTCCGGGACTGTCCGTCAGCTCGCGGCACGGGCGGCTCGCGAGGAAGCACTCCCCGGCGGCGGCGGAGCCGTGCGTCCTGGGTGGAGCCTCCCGCCCTGTACGCACGAGCGCCGCCCCAGGGTCGCACTCGCGGCCTATGAGCTGGATCACGTGTGCGGGGGGCGACCTGCCGGGCGTCAGGAGGCGTACAGGGGTGCGGACATCACCCGGACGCCCGCAGGAAAGGACACGGATTCATGCGTATCCGCCCGATCACCCTCATCGCCGCCACCGCCGCGGTCATCGCGACCGCAGGGGGAGCGGCCACCGCCGCGACCGGCGCTTCCACACCCACGGCCGCCCTCACGGCCGCCCCCACGGCCACCCCCACCGCCCACGGCGAGCCCTCCGGTGCGCCCACCGGTGCGCCCACCGCCACGGCCGGCGCCTCGGCGACCCCCAGCAGCGGCCCGTCCGCCACTCGCGCGACCGCCA
>NZ_JBEOSP010000127.1:0-1239 GCF_040303105.1 Kitasatospora sp. NPDC096128
TGTGGTGCGTGGTGGTGTCGGTGGTGCGCGGCCTGGGGTTGCGTTCCTGTTCTCGGGTCAGGGGAGTCAGCGGCTGGGGATGGGCCGGGAGTTGTATGAGTCCTTCCCCGTTTTCGCTGAGGCTTTTGATGCGGTGTGTGCGGAGTTGGACGGCTTGTTGGGTCGTTCGCTGCGTGAGGTGATGTGGGCTGTCGAGGGGTCGGCTGAGGCCGGTCTGTTGGATCAGACGTTGTTCACGCAGGCGGCTTTGTTCGCGGTGGAGACGGCTCTGTTCCGTTTGGTCTCGTCGTTCGGTGTCGTGCCTGATTTCGTGGCGGGGCATTCGATCGGTGAGTTGGCGGCGGCGCATGTGTCGGGGCTGTTGGGTCTTGCGGATGCGTGTGTGCTGGTCGCGGCGCGTGGTCGTTTGATGCAGGGCGCGCGGTCGGGCGGCGCGATGGTGGCCGTGGAGGCGGGTGAGGCGGAGGTTCGCGAGTCGCTGGCCGCTTTCGCGGGCCGGGTGGATGTGGCGGCGGTGAACGGGCCGCGTGCGGTGGTGGTGTCCGGTGACGAGGACGCGGTGCTGGAGGTGGCTGCTGGTTGGGCTGCCCGTGGTGTCCGTACGAGGCGTCTGACGGTCAGCCATGCGTTCCACTCGCCGCATATGGAGGGTTTCCTCGAGGAGTTCGAGCAGGTCGTCGCGGGGCTGGAGTTCGGCGAGCCGGTGATTCCGCTGGTGTCGACGTTGACCGGTGGTCTGGTCGGTGCGGGCGAGTTGGCGGATGCGGGGTACTGGCCGCGTCAGGTGCGTGGGACGGTGCGTTTCGCGGACGCGGTGGAGACCTTGAGCGGTCTTGGGGTCGGTGCGTTCCTCGAGCTGGGTCCTGATGGTGTGCTGCTGGCGATGGCCGAGCAGACGCTGGCGGGGTCGGGTGTGGAGGGTGTGCTGGCGCCGGCGTTGCGGCGTGGGCAGGGTGAGTCGCGTTCGTTGCTGGGGATGCTGGCGGCGGCGTATGCGTGCGGTGTGGGTGTGGACTGGTCGGTGCTGTTCCCGGCCGGGCGTTTGGTGGATCTGCCGGGGTATGCGTTCCAGCGCAGTCGTTACTGGCTGGAGGCGCCGGCTGGTGGGGCGGGTGCTTCGGCGCTCGGTCTGCAGGATTCCGGACATCCGTTGTTGGGGGCGGTCACGGGTCTGGCTGATGGTGGTGTCCTGTTCAGTGGGCGCCTGTCCCGGCACACCCACCCCTGGCTCACCGACCA
>NZ_JBEOSP010000128.1:0-1225 GCF_040303105.1 Kitasatospora sp. NPDC096128
CCAGGCCCGGCATCACCGACACGTCGAAGGCGAAGAACAGCCCCGCCATCAGCCCCATCGCGATGGTGGCACCCACCAGGACGGGACCGGCGGCCCTGCCCGGCCCGGCGCCGTTGGACGAACTCCCGTGCCCGATACCGCCGATGGCGGACGGCGCGGAGTAGGACTGCGGAACAGTGCTCTGATCCGAACGCATCAAGGACCCCTTTGCTCTCCCGGCCCCGCGGGGTGCGGTGCCGACGGACTTTCGGAACACGCGGCACCTCCCACCGTGCGGTGGGCCGCGCAACAGAACCGCGACAACCGGAACCCGCCCTGGCGGCAGGGGACTTGTCGAGGGCTCCGGTGCCGGGTCGGGCGGGACCGGGCCCGGTCGGGTCGGGTCGGGTCGGCTCAGAGGACGGGGCCCAGGGTGCGCCGGTAGCGTCGATCCAGCACCGTCCGCCCGAGCAGTCGCACGGGGGCCGGGATGGTCGCGGACACAGCCCGCACCGAGGCCGGGTCCGCGCCGTCGAACATCCACGGCTGCAGGTAGGTCATCACCTGGCCGGGCGCGCTGCCGATGATCCGGCGCTCCACCCGCAGGTACTCCTGCACCGGCAGCCCGGCCAGCGCGGGGAAGACCACCGGCTCCTCGTGCCCCAGGTGCTCGCGCACCAGGTCCTGGAACGCCCTTGCAGCGTCCGGCAGTTCGGAGCTGCGGCCGACGGCCAGTACCCCCGCCACCCGGTTCATCGTGCGGTCCAGCGCCTCGTGGTCCTGCTCCAGCACCCCGCTGCCCTCGAAGCCGGCCACCCGGTCGCGCAGGTACGGCCAGAGGATCTCGTCCTCGCTGTGGTGGTGCCAGTCGATCACGGCGCGCAGCCGCCCGAACCACTCGGCGAGCGCGGTCGGGGAGCCCGACCCGCCGCGGGCGGCGACCGCGGTCAGCCGGGCCGCGTCCCGGCGCATCGCGACGTGCATCAGGCCGAAGCCCCGGATGTGTTCGGGCAGTGCGCCCAGTGACTGCTCGCTCGACCAGACCGTTGTGCCGTCCGACATGACCAGACCTCCAGAGTCCGTTCGGTTTCTCGATCAACACCCGCCCGGTGGCGGCCGGTTGCGGCCGCCGTCGGCGGGTCTGTTCAGGTGTTCCACACGCCGGTGGCGGCGGCCGCCCGGGCGTAGTCCGCGAAGTCCCTCGGCTCGCGCCCCAGCGCCCGCCGCACCCCGTCCCCCAGCGAGG
>NZ_JBEOSP010000129.1:0-1194 GCF_040303105.1 Kitasatospora sp. NPDC096128
CCGAAACCGACCACACGGCAGCTGGGGCAAGCCACGCAAGGCACGGAGAACGTAGCCGCCAGCGGCTCAGGAGCGATCTACAGCTGGAGTATTAGCCCGTTCGACGTACGACACCAGACCGTGGCTGTAGCCCATGCGCCGACCCACTTCCGCCTGCGACCACCCTCTGGACCTGCGCAGCCTG
The DNA here is from genome assembly GCF_040303105.1 of Kitasatospora sp. NPDC096128. Classification (NCBI taxonomy): domain Bacteria; kingdom Bacillati; phylum Actinomycetota; class Actinomycetes; order Kitasatosporales; family Streptomycetaceae; genus Kitasatospora; species Kitasatospora sp. NPDC096128. Next base: position 185 of record NZ_JBEOSP010000129.1, read on the forward strand.
CGGAGTTCATTCCCGAACCGGATCGCCGGAGATGACGACGGGTCATCCTCGAAGGGCTCCATCGCTTCCCCTCCCTGTGAATCGACAGGACTGTGAAGGTTGAGGCCTGGAGATCTTAACGCCCGTCACGCCACCATGGCTACATCAAGTGATGCATCGATCGCGATGCGCAACCACGGAGACAGCCATGCCCCCCATCACCCCCTGCACCCCCACGCGCACGCTCCAGGTGGTCATCTACCTGGCCAAGGTCGACTCCGCCTTCCCCGAACGCGACTTGAGCACCTGCGAGTCCTACGCCCACGCCTTCAACTGGGGGATCTCCCTCATCGTCGTCGACGACCAGGTCGACGTCCGTGGGCCCGGGCACCGGCCCATGCTCCAGGCCGCCTTCCGGCAGATCACCGACCGGCAGGCCGGGGCGATCCTCGTCCCCTCGAAGGCCACCATCTCCCCCATCGAAGGCGAGTTCAACGAGTTCGCCGAGCGCGTGGAGAAGGCCTCCGGCTTCATCCAGGTGGCGACCCGTCGATGAGCGACCGCTACGCCATCCTCCCCGCCGACTCGCCGCGCGGCACCCACTACCAGGCCTGGATCATCCGCGACCGCGCCACCACCGACGTGGTGAAGGCCCTTCCCCCGGCCGAGGAACCGCTTCGCTTCTACTCCTACGCCCAGGCACAGGCCTGGGTCCGCACCAACACCCCCAGCACCTACGAGGTCCGTCTGATCGACGCCGCCAGCCCCCACGCCGTCCAGGTCGATTCCTGGGGCCTCTGGAACCCCGCGCTGCACGAGTACCTCCGCGCCCCCGGCTCCTCCGCCCGGATCAGGCGCTTCTACTCGCCCGAGGACGCCGAGGCCTTCCGACGCGCCGTCAACTGACGGACCCGGCCAGGGTGAGACGGTTCTCGACGTGGGCACCCCACACTGTGCGGGGGCCCACGTCGACCCGGATCTCTCTCCAGACCATGACCACGGACGGCCGGAGCACCGTCGTCGCAGCGGTC
>NZ_JBEOSP010000130.1:0-1114 GCF_040303105.1 Kitasatospora sp. NPDC096128
GCCCTGTCCGGCGCCCGGCTCGTCCTGCCCGGCGGCGTCGTCGACGGCGACCGCCTGACCGTCGAAGGCACCCGGATCGCAGGCCTCGGCGGGCAGTCCGGACCCGGCGACCTCGACCTGGCCGGCCACACCGTCCTCCCCGGCTTCGTCGACCTGCACGTCCACGGCGGCGGCGGCGCCTCCTACGCCTCCGGCATCGCCGAGGAGGCCCTGCTCGCCGCCCGCACCCACCTCGAACACGGCACCACCACCACCGTCGCCTCCACCGTCACCGGCGAGATCGACGACCTCACCCGCCAGGCCGCCGTCCTCTCCGAACTCGTCGAGGACGGCACCCTCGCCGGCATCCACTTCGAGGGCCCCTTCATCTCCCACAACCGCTGCGGCGCCCACCGCCCCGACCTGCTGCGCAACCCCGACCCCGCCCTGGTCCGCAAACTCGTCGACGCCGCCCGCGGCCACGCCCGCATGGTCACCCTCGCCCCCGAACTCCCCGGCGGCCTCGACTCCGTGCGCATGCTCGCCGACCTCGGCGTCATCGCCGCCGTCGGCCACACCGACTCCGACTACGCCACCACCCTCGAAGCCATCGAGGCCGGCGCCACCGTCGCCACCCACCTCTTCAACGCCATGCCCGGCATCGCCCACCGCGCCCCCGGCCCCATCGTCGCCCTCCTCGAGGACGAACGCGTCACCGTCGAACTCATCAACGACGGCGTCCACCTCCACCCCTCCGTCCTCGACCTCGCCTACGGCACCGCCGGCCCCAGCCGCGTCGCCCTGATCACCGACGCCATGGGCGCCGCCGGCATGGGCGACGGCCTCTACCCCCTCGGCCCCCTCCAGGTCCGCGTCGAGAACGGCGTCGCCCGGCTGGTCGAGGGCGGCGCGATCGCCGGCTCCACCCTCACCCTGGACGTGGCCTTCAAGCGCTCGGTGACCGTGAACGGCCTGACCCTCGCCCAGACCGTCGAGTCGCTCTGCGCCACCCCGGCCCGGCTGCTCGGCCTCGCCGACTCGATCGGCTCGCTGGAGGCCGGCAAGCTCGCCGACCTGGTCGTGGTCGACTCCGACAGCTACGACCTGGTCGCCGTGATGCGCCGCGGCCGCTGGG